>NZ_CP027226.1:1477500-1785891 GCF_002998295.1 Fastidiosipila sanguinis | reverse complement strand
ATCTTTTGCTTGGAATTTAACTCCTGCTAATGGCTTAGACTCTAGATTTGGATTATTAGCTACCAAACCTTCTTGTCCAAACTTAGTTAAGGTTACTGTACCTGTTGGAGGTGTAAGTGAGTTCCAAACTTTGTTAGGCTCAACAAATCTAATTGTCTGATCATCATTTCTTACAAAGGAGTTCCAAGCTCTCTTACCAGATAACTCATAATCATTTGTTATATCATTCTTTGGAGCTAGCATTGGAACTTCAACATCAAGTCTACTGTTACCTGCAAGTTTTGTACCATCAACTGCAGTAATCCTAATAGCTCTTGTATTTGCTGCTGGAGCATCTGACCAGGTCAATTCTTCTATAATTGCATCGGCAGATTTACCCTTGTAGTCAATAGGAGTATCTGAGTTCCAGTATGTGACCTTGTATCCTTTTGGAGCCTTAACCTCTCTAGTTAGATCAAATTTGTTTTCAAACTCAGTGCCTCTAGCAGGTCTCTTGCCATTACCAATATTTTCTTCTTGAATGCTTACGTCATTTAAGTATGGTAAGAAGTCAACAATATCAATATTAGTTCTTTCGGAATCAAGGTTATTGATTAATGAAAGTTTGTAATCAAATTTACCTTCAGATTCTGTGTATATACCATCCATTGACCATGCAAGGTCAGTTTCTTTCTTGATGTATTTTCTTGCTGACATTTCTCTGACTTTTTGCATTCTGAAGCTAACTTCATCATGTAGCCATTCACGACCAGAATCATCACCAACTGGAGATTTTTTCACTCCCATCTTAGTGATCTTGTCATTATCGAAGGTTACATAAACTTCATTTGTTACATATCCTTCTGGTGTCTCATAGTCAACCATAGTCTTGATTGTAGCTATATCATAAACTTTAGCTTTCAAGGTCTCTGCAGTGAATTTGATAGCAGTTCTACCTGTACCTTGATAGTCATTTATGATTTCATACTTACCACCACTTTGGGCAAATCCATCTGACATAACTATTCCGTCATTTTGGATAGCTATACCTTTTGGTAGTAGGTCTATCATTTCAAAATTATCTAGTGGTTGATTTACAACATCACCATCAAAATCAGTTCCCTTGACTCCTGGGGATAATCTTAAGTTATAGTTTCCAGTCTCTAGTGGATAAACTGCTCTGTGGCTAGTCTTAGGATAAGTCTGAGTTTTAACTACGCTAATATATCCTTCATAGTCTCTAACTTGGGTTTCAGATTTGTCTCCCCAAATGAAAGTACCTGGTATATTATCCCATTCTTCTTTATATTCACTTACAAGTCTACCCTTATCATCTTTAATGTCACCACGTCTTGATACTATTTGGTCAGTACCTTTTTTGTAAAGGTTACCTGCCATAACAGCATTGTTGACAAAGATATTCTTATTAGAATTTGCTGTCGGATCGTAAACACTATTTTCTGGATTTCTCAACTTAGTATTTATATCTACTTCCAACGCAGCAAATAGTATGTGATCTTCAGGCAAGATTATGTGGATATAATCAATATCTTTAGCATGTGTACTATCAAATACTATTGAATTTTTGGTATCAGCAGTGATTTTATGTTCTTCAAGAACTGTGTCATTTGCTGGGTCCAACTTCTCGCCATTTTGTTTCATGGCTAGAACTGTTAGCTCAACACCACCAGCTGTGTGATCATTTCTTGGGAATGATACTCCATAGTAATATAGTCTCTCATCTAGATCATAGTCTGTAGCTGTAAGATCTTTAAAATCAGTCAGTCTAGCTCCAGATGAAATTCGTATTCTATAAGGTATAACTTTTGCCCTATCTTCTGGTGTGTCATAGAAGTAAGCATTGATACCATTGGATCTAGGACCCTTACTCATCTTATCTAATCTAGGATCACCATCTTCTTGTATAGGTGCATAGAAACCTGTATACATGCTTAAGTCATCAGAAGATGTCATATTTTCTTCTTTATTACCTTTGTCATAAGGTACAAGTTCTACTTCAGCCTTATTGTATACGTTGTATCCAGATTTCAGATCTGGGAAACTTAAGTATAGCGGCTCAAAGAAAGTACCTGGATTCAGGGTTTTACCAAAGTGTTTGTTTTGTGAGACTTTATCTCCATTCAAACTCCAAGCTGGGTTCAACTCTGGATCAAATACAGCAGTTCTTTCACTTTCTACTCCATTTTTATCAACAGCTATATAAGTTGGTAGAGTATCAGTGATAGTTCCACTCTCTACATATCTATCTAAACTTGATATTGTGAAGTAGTACTTGACTGGTCTAGCTTCACTTACATGGTAGCCTCTTTTACCTGATTCCTCGACATACTCATCCAATACACCCATGAATCTAGGTCCATTGTCATAGTCTCTTAAACCACCATAGTTATAGTCTGGTAAGTTTAATGGGCTTCTCTTAACTAGACTTGGTTTGTTGTAGTAACCTTCTAGATAAATAGGTTTAGCAACTGAGTAAACTTCACCGTCATTCTCGAATAGATAATTTATCTCTTCTCTATGCTTATCTGGAGTTACATACTTTTTGAATTTCCAGTTGATAGGTATATCTAATTGATCACCACCAGAAATTTGAATTAAATTAATTTCTATAACACCATCTTTTACTTCATAGTTTTTGATAGTATTTGCAGGTGGGATACTAATAGAATCTTTGTCTATAAATTTAGGGTCAAAGAATATCTTGAGCTTGCCTTTATTATATGAGGTATCTATACCAGTTAAATCGAGATAAGCTCTAGTAGTCATAACCTCGCCGATATAGTATTGCTCTTTGGCTGCACCTGTATTCTTATCAATTTCGTTAGTTTGGAATATTTCTATACCATTAGTTTGTTTATTCTCATATCCTAATTTAGTATAAGTAAATTTAACATGGTTAATTTGTCTGTTATCAGGTACTGTGATTTCTTCCTTATCAACCTTGTAATTGAACTTATGAATTGCTTTATAAGTTTTTTCTTCTAGGATATATTCATTTATAGTTTCAGCTATCTTGTTTCCTTCAGTATCGACATAATCGACTGTTACCTTAGTTGGGTTAACAATATGTTGACGTTGACCATTGACAATACCATCTTTCAGATCATGAGGATTCTTGTAATCATCTATGAAGATTCTAGTTTCTTGCGCAATTGAGTTTTTAGATCTATTACCATTGAATGCATCATTAGCTAAATCAGTTAATTTATCACTTACATAGACTTCACTGATCTTGTTGTTTGCAAACGCACTTGAATCAATTTTCACTAAATTCTTTTGGCTCAAGCTAGTCAAGCTGTTGCCAGCTAGTCCTCTATATCCAACTTCTTCTAACGCTGTTGAATTTATCTCTGGAATTTTATTTCCATCGAGGGCACGTCTTTTTACCACTCTAAGTTTAGGAGCGTTTAGATCTTCTATCTTACTTCCTGCAAAAGCTAGGTCTTCTAAGGTATCTAGATTAGGAGCATCTAATTTCTTTAAACCTTTATCTTGATATCCATTTATAGTTCCCTCTGGATAGCCTCTGTTTGATGCATTCGCACTAGATTTTCTAATTCTAGCAAATGCTGCAAGCCCAATATTTCTAACTTCAGGAAGAGAAAGTTCTGTTAAAGAGTTATCCGCAAAAGCTTCTTTACCTATGTTCTCAACTTTAGGTAATTCTAAAGAACTTACAGAGTTAAACTCAAAAGCTTTCTCCTCAATATTTTTAACACTAGGTAAATTTACGCTTGTTATTTTATTGCTTGCAAAAGCTTCTTGAGCAATACTTTCTACTCGATCTAATTTAAGATCTGTTAAGTTGTTTCTTTCAAATGCATATTTACCAGATATCTTCTTCAAATTAGGGAAGCTATTATTAATATCTGTTAGTTGATTATTATAAAAACCTGCCCACTCTATATCTTCAATGTTTGGTCCATAAACAGACTTAATTCTCTTAGCTTGGAAAGCACCTGGACCTACTATTTTTGCTCTAGCTGGTAAAACTAATTCAGAATTATTCTCTGCTAATCTTAAAGCACCAGTATTGCTTAAACCTGTTACTCTCTCAGGATTTTCTGGATCCCAAGTGAAGTCATCTTCAGTCCAAGCACCGCTTTCAAATTTCTTAGGATTAACTATATAGGTACTTCCGCTCTTTATTGATTTTTCAGCCCAAACTACAACCTTATTATCCCACTCTTCTGAACCAGGATTATTGACGAAGGCATCGCCTGCTATTTCTTTAACCTTTGGTAGATTTATTTCTTTAATATCTCTACTTGCTAAAGCTTTACTTCCCAATTGCTCTAAATTAGGGAAATTTAGATCCATAACAGAATCAGGATTGCCACTAAATGCGGCTTCTAATACCACTACATTTGGTATTTCAATTTTTGTTATCTTGTTGTTATTGAAAGCTCTTTCATCAATATATTTCAAATTAGGGAAATTATTTTGGGTAACTTCTGTAATTCGGTTGGATAAAAATGCTCCATTTCCAACTTTTTCAAGCATAGGGAAATTAGCATCTGCTATTTGGTTTTCCCAGAATGATACATATTCAGCCTCTTTAAGTTTAGGCATATGAACTTTTGTTAGTTTATTATCTACAAATCCTAATTGACCCACATATTCAACATTAGGTAAGTCAGTAGATTCAATTTTTTCTATCTGGTTACCTTGGAAAGCATGGTGTCCAATATAATTTAGTTTTTCCAACTTAAGTTCTGTAATTTTATTATTTTGGAAAGCATAAGAACCAATTCTTTCTACATTCTTCAAATCAATAGTAGAGATGCTATTGCCCTTAAATGCACCTTGAGATCTATAACCTGAAATCCAGTTTGCACCTTCACCTTCGATTACTTTAATATTGGATTGATAATCGCTTACTGAAGTTAAGGCTCTACTTCTAAAGGAATTGTTCTCATTGTTGTCAGCAACTGTATCAATAACAGTACTACCATCATTTGGATTTATATGAGGTAAAACGAGTTCTTTTTGGGTTTCTACTTTCTTTAAACCAGATTCGGAGAAACCGATGACTTTATTTCCATCATAAGTAAAGTCGCCAAGGACCCAACCTTTTCCAATTGGGAACTCAAACCAGTCTCTACCAATACTGAAGGTAATTTCTCTTTGTGCTACATTTCCATAATCATCTTCTACGCTATAAACAACTTTATATTTGGCACCATCTACACTAGTATCAACACTCTCTGTATTAATTGTGATTCTATCACTGATGTCCTTGCCATCTAGATCAGTTGCTTTAACGAATGTTAAAAGATTTTCTTTTGAACCATCACCATCTTTTGCAATATATGGTCTCTTTGCAACTTCAATCTTTGGTTCTTGTTTTACATTTTTATACTCAACAGTAATTTCGTAGTTGGTTGAATCTGGGGTGAATTTAATTTCTTGCTCTACAGCTACATAACCAGAAATTTGATCAGGCTTAAATGTTTTCTCTTCTCCTAAGAGAATTATTCCATCTAATTTGTCATAGTCATCACCAATTACAGTATCTGAAATAATTTGCTCTTTTGTATCTTTATCTACATGGTGAACTGTAACAAGTACAGGATTTACGACTTGACCAAAAGCATTTTCTATAGCCTCTGTTTTAATAAGTGGATTTTCAGTTTTTACTAGTACATATCTGTTGTTGTTAGCAAAAACTCCTGTTCCGTAATTTTGTACGCTTCCACCTATATTTACACTAGTTAAATTATTATGGCTAAAAGCATAATCGCCAATTGTAGTGACTTGTCCAACAACTATATTGTTTAGCTTGTTATTTGCAAAAGCACGCTCACCAATTGTTGCAACAGCTTTTGTATTTAGATCTGTAAGTAAATTATCTCTAAATGCAGAATTTCCGATTTTTTCTAATCTATCCGTGAAATTCAAGAATGAAATTTTATTACCTGCAAAAGCTGATTCTCCAATTTCTTTAACACCTTCTCCAATTTGGACACTTGTCAATCCTTTTTGGATAAATGCTTTATCAGCGATTTTTACAACAGGTTTTTCTTCAATAAAAGAAGGTATGGTTATTTCTTTTCTCTCCATACCATCCTTGAAACCTGTTATTACTATGCCCTCTTCAGACTCTTGATATGCAAAAATATCTTTAGGCTCTACAATATCATCTAAAGCTATAATTGTCTGAATAGGTAAAAAATTTAGCGTCATCAAAAAAGCTAGTAAGAATGACACTAAACGTTCTCTATTTTTATTCATTTTTCGCCCCCCTATTTAACCTCTAGGTTAATCGTCAAGTTATAAAAACGGTTAAACTTTGATAAGATCAGTATAATACAACGATTTTTTATTTTCATTTTTAATTTATTTTCAGTCTAATTTTGACTATGATGTAGGGCCAATTTTTTCTCTTAAAATCTATGCCTAAACAGACAATTAAGGTAATTTTTCAATTATTCCTCAACAAATACAACAAAGAAATGTTTTCATTTTTAGTAATTCTAACGATTTTTCATTTAGTATAAATTTTTGAAATTTCAGAGTAAGACATCATAAAAAAGATAATCTATGTTTCCAATAAAAAAGAGCAGTCATTAACTGCTCCTCATATACTATAAAAACAAATTTACACATTAAAAGTCTACTGCTCTAGAGCATTTTCCAAAAACTTCTCATAACCGTTTTTATAGATTTCTACTAACTTTGCTTCGTTATCTATAAGAATAAACATACCAGTAATGGCAGCAAACTTGTCAAAAAAGTTTCCCGCACTTGCTTCAGTCATAAATTGTTTTTGTTTTTCTGGATCTTTTTCCTCAAGTGCAGTATTAAGTTTGGAAAGGTTACGTTGATAATGCTCTTCTCTGAAATTCTGATAATTTGCTTTTAGAATATCATCAACACTTAAATAGTGGGCAAAACCTTCATCAAACACTAATTGCAAAAGCTCATCTTGATAAGCAGCATTAGCATCTATATTAGCTTTATCCTCCATATCCTGGGCATCTCTAGAATCTTTCGCATATAATGCATGAAATAGTTCATGAGTAACTAAGCGTCTAATACTCATAATCAGGTTATCTGGATCTGAAGTATTAATCCTATTCAGGTCAAAAATTATAACTTGCTCACCATCTTTTATCCTTGTCATAGCATCAAATGGATAAGGGCAACCAACGATTAATCTAATATTCAAATCATTTTCAAAAGTATTTCTCCAATCAGGAAAAATCTCATCAAAAAACTCTTGATTCAACGGTCTGAAATTAATCAAGTTGTCCTTTACTAAATCATTAAGATCCATAAGTTCATATCGAGAAACTTCTGGTTCTTCAAATTTATGCTCTCCAGGAATTAGATTATAAAAAATCCAATCTTGTGAAATATCTTGTTCGCTCAGGTAATCCAAAATTAAACTATCATCTATTCTCATCTTGGTCTCATTTCTATTCATTTCTATTTCTTATAGAATAGCAAATTGGAATAATTTTGTAGTAGCTTTGCTGATAAAAACTAAAATAAATTAAGGGTGGCAAATACCACCCTTAATCATTCTCTAACATGCAATTTGTTAAAGTACTACTCTTCTGATTCTTGTTTCTTTCGTAACAAGACTAGTTGTACAACAACTAGAGTTATTGCAGTTGCAAGTATTAATACTATGATAGATTCACCAGTTTTTCCAACTTCTTTTGCTGAATCTTCTTGCATTTAGCCATTCATTAATCACGAGCTGTAATTAAGCTACCATTTTCTAATTTATATATTGAATTACAAATAGAAAACGCCTCTTTTCTGTGAGAAATTATTATAACCATGCCTTCATACTCTTTAGCTATATAGTCCAAAATTATATTCTCATTAACAGCATCCAGGTTACTCAACGGCTCATCCAAAATCAATAAATCTGCTGGGTGAATTAAAACTCTAGCTAAGTCCAAGCGCTGCTTTTCCCCAGCTGAGAATGGCATATTATCTGGATCCATAATGGTATCAAGTCCCTTAGGCAAGCGACTAACACGATTAGATAAATCTAATTTATCTAGTATTTGCCATATATAATTGTCAGAAATATCTTCTTTTCCTAACAGTATATTCTCACGCAACGTAGCAGAGAAAAAATCTGCTTTTTGAGGCATGTAGTTAATGTTATCTCGAATATAAGTTAATTTCAGATCATTCAACTCAATATCATTAAACTTAATTGAACCATTTTCGTAAGGGTACCATTTCATTAGAATCTTGGCTAAAGTTGATTTGCCTATACCACTAGCACCGTAAATACCTATCCTATCGCTACTGTTCATGAATAAATTAAAATCATGCAAAACTTTTTTGCTTCTACTTGGATATGTAAATTCTAGGTTATTAATTTCTATTTTATCCAAGCTTCCCTTACCATCGACTGTTCCTTTTTCAATCAATACCTCCTGGTCAACAAAAGCAAATAATCTTTTGGCTGCATCAATTCCAGTACTTAAAGTCATAGGCAAATTACTTAGAGATTTATATGGCTCGAAGCAAAATGGGAATATAAATAGATATGCTAAATTATTAGCGAAGCCTAATCTCCAGAAAAAAATTATTGAAAAAAGTATAAAAGTAAAATAAATATAATTTGTACTTAGATCTACACTGGTTTTTTGAGCATTCGCTTTATCCGCTGTACTTATTTCAACCTCAGTTTGTATCTTCTCTAAATTGGTCAAACTAGCATCAACTTTACCCAATTGTATAATGGTGTCCTTGCCTTTTGCATACTCTATTAAAGTCGAGTTTAATTTGTTCTTGGCATTGGAACTAGCTATAGTACTTTCCTCGAGCTTTGCTTTTTTAAATCTTGGGAAAATAAATAAATACATCAGGCTAAAGATTGTGATAAAAATAGCTAATACCCAGTCTAGCTGCCAATACATTATAAGTATAGATATAGCAAAGGTAATTACACGTCCAATAGGAACTATGGTATGTGCATAAAATACTTCAATATGATCAATATCTTGACTCATTAATTTTAAAAGACTCGCTTTATCATGGCCATCTAGACTTGCAGGACCTAAATCTCTAATCTTTTCATATACTAAAATTCTAAAATCGGCCAAAACCTGAAATGCTACATCATGTCCTAAATAATGCTCAATAGCATTACCTATTCCAGTTAATATAGCAATTACAAAAATCAAGTAAAACTTCCACCAAGGAAACATAGAATTATTAAATAAATTCAACTCTGTAGCACCTTGGCTCAAGATTAAATCTTTGAGGTCAAAGATAATATTAAAGGCATAATAAAAAATTAAGACATGTCCAAAGGAATTAAAGAAAGCTCCAAGTAAACTCCATAACAATTTTAGTCTTAAATTTTTGCTGTAACTAAATAATCTTTTGAATGTATCCATATGTTTACCTATTAATTTTCTAATTTCCCTGCTTCTTATTTCTCTGCTTCTGATTTCTCTGCTTCTAATTTCTCTGCAATGTCAAATAACTCAAGATAGTTAAGATTATTTTCCAATAAATTATCATGTGTAGATTTAATCAACTGCTTATTATCCAAGAATATAATTTCTGATATTTGCTTAATGTCCGTCCAATTGTGGGTAATATTTATAACGAGATTATCGTGACTTAATTTATGCAAAACATTGAGCATTATATTTGAATTCTCTTGGTCAATATTAGATGTTGCCTCATCAAATATATAAAGAGATTTATCTTGTAGTATTAATCTAGCAAATGCAATTTGTTGTCTCTGACCAGGTGATAAAAGCTTACCATTCTCACCCACCTCGCTATGCCATTTATCCGGTAAATACTCAACGAATCCAAGCAAACCCAATTCTAATATTTGCTGCAACTTTTCTGAATCTATATCAACATCCAAATTGCTTATAATATCGCCTTTGAATAAAAATGGATCATTATTTAAAACACCTATAGCATTACTTAAGGTTTTGCTACTAAAATTTTGATTATTCTGACCATTAATTAAGACTTCTCCGGCACTAGGAATCAATTGCTTACATATTAATTTAGCAATTGTCGATTTACCTGCACCATTTTTGCCCACAATAGTATAAATATTGCCTCTCTCTAATCTAAGATTAGCTTTATCAAGTAATAATTTCTCATCATCATATCGGAAACTAAGGTTTTTCAAATCTATAGTATTAATGCTTAACTGCTCTGCATCTTCTGCATTAAGCATATTCATAACTTCCATTTTGCTACTCTCAATAAGGTCAAAGGTCTTACGATATATTGGAGTCAAAATAGAAATTTGCTTATTAAAATAACTAAACTTTCTGGTAGCGAAGAGGATCTCCATAATTAAGAATAATAATGTAAGAGCCACTGATAAACTCAGTTTGCCATTAGCGTAATTAACACCTAAAATCAGGCCGGAGATCATAATACCAACATATGCAATGATTATTCTACCTGCACTTCTAGGCAAAGTTATAGCTAAGGATTTAAGAGTATCAGCGCTATGTGCTCGAGATTTTTTCGCAAATTTTTCTTGATATTTATCATCTGCACCATACATTAAAAGAGTGTTCATTCCATCAAGGTCTTCCATGAATTGTTGAGCTAGATCAACATACAGACGAGCCTTTCTATGATTGACCTTCTTCTGATATGATCTGACAAACAAATTTAATACGCTCATGAGCAAGATAGCTACAATAGGTAAGATGAAAATTAAACTCCCATTAAATATGCAAATCACCAGGAGCAAAATAGAGTTCAATATCATGATTAGTAGTCTTGGGAAAATTTCTTCATAAAACTTCGCTAATTGTTCGATTGTATATATCTTATCCTGGAGTATATCTGCAGTATTAAGTTGTTTAGCACCCCAATGACTAATAGCAAAAACACTCTCAATATATGATTTACTTAGCTTATTTATAGCAGCCTGACTCCAAAGATGTATATAATCCTTGGGCCAAATGAAACTTGCTAGTACAAATAAACAAACTAAACTTAGCAAAATTATTATTGGCAAATCCAACGTGGAAATTGCACTATCCAAATTTGTAACTCCATTTGACTTAGTCCAAAAATTACTAATTAACAAGATAATGAAAATTGGCATTAAACTATTAATCCAACGAGATAGGATATTTAGAATTGCTGGAAATCTATATTTTTTTGCATATAAAAATAACTTAATGTACATGTTCACTAACCTTATCTAATAAATACAAATCTAATACCTCGTTATTTCTTGAAGTACCTACTAACTCGCCAGCTACACCAAAAACATCTAGCAGCGCTTTGCCATCGATAATATCCTCAGTTCTGCCATGAGAATAAATCTCTCCAGCCTGCATAAAATATGTATAGTCTGCGTAATTCAAGACCTGATTTAAGTCATGCAATATCGCACAGCAAGTAATGCCATGATATTCGACTAAATCTCTAATCATTTGCATAAGTTCTAATTGATACTTAATATCCAAATAAGTCGTTGGTTCATCCAAAAGAATTAATTCCGGTTCTTGGGCCAAAGCTAGTGCAAGCCATACTCTTTGCAATTGACCACCGGATAATTTATCACAACTTTTGTCTTGCATGTCGTTAAGTCCTACAAGATCCAAAGCCTTTTCTATAGCCTCATCATCACGCTCATGAAAATTCTGCCACAGCCCATGGTATGGCGTCCTACCCATAGCCACAACTTCTCTAACAGTAAAATTACTTACAGCCTGATTACGTTGGTGTACTATAGCTATCTGCCTAGCTCTTTCTTTGCTTGGTATGGAGCTTATTTCTCTATCCTTAAATATTACAGAACCTTTATCTGCTCTAAGCTCACCCATCAAGCACTTGAACAAAGTAGATTTACCACATCCATTAGGACCTACCAAGGCAGTGAATTCACCTTTAACTATGTCAACATTTACAGAGTTTAGTACATCATTTTGTGTACCCTTGTAATGAAATTTCAGATCCTTAGCTGATAGGATAATATTATTAGTTTTTTGAATCATTACTTCTCACCTCTCTTCTTTCTTGCGACTAAATAAAGGAAGAATGGACCACCAATCACAGACATAACTGTTCCTATAGGAATCTCGAGTGGGGAGGCTACCACTCTTGAGAATAAATCTGCAATGGTCAGAAGCAAGGCACCTATCAACATAGTAAAAGGTAAATTAACTTTGGAATTACCACCCACTAAAACTTTGGCAATATGGGGTACAATAAGTCCGACAAAGCCTATCATACCGACTTGAGATACAGTTATAGCTGCCATATATACACCAAGAGTAGAGATAATAATTCTATATTTCCTAACCGGTACTCCTAAACTATAAATAGTTTGATCCGAGAGATTAAGCACATTAAGTTTAGGAATTAAAAGAATTATAAGTATCAAAGCTGGCAAAATATATACACAAAACATCAGAAATTGTTCCCAAGTTTTGCCTGCTAAATTACCATTTTGCCAAGATATAACACCATGCAATTTATCACTATGCATTGTCATAAGGAAGGATTGCACACCTCTTAAAATAGCGTTCAAGGCAGCACCTGTTAGAATCAACCTCGTTGGGGATATCTCTTTTTCCCACGCAACTACTAGAATAATAATAAAAGCAAGCATCCCACCTACAAAAGAGATGATAGGTATCCAGACACTAGAAACTGAGATTACTAATAATACAGCTGTTGTCGCTAATGAAGCCCCAGAACTAATGCCAAGGAAACCACTATCTGCCATAGGGTTTTTAAGCACAACTTGTAATAACAAACCCGAGATGGCTAAACACATTCCAGATACTAAGGCAAAAGCTACACGTGGCAGTCTTATATTAATTAAAATCTGATAATTACCACCTTGTTCACCTTTGAACAAGATATCTATTATTTCCTGCCAGGATATTCGCACGCTACCAAAGGCAGTACTCGCCAAGATAGTGATTATTAATAACACTAGTAAAAACAAGAATAATATGTGATTTTTAACTTTTGACTTCGCCATTTAACTTTCCTTAATATTTGAAAATCTATGCACCTGCTAGCAGTGAAAATCTATACACCCGCTAGTAGTGAAAATCTATGCACCTGCTTCTTTTAATAATTTAATTAAACCTTCTAATGTTTCTAGAACATGAATATTTCCAGTAACAGGATATTTATGGTCATCCAAATGAATTAGTCTATTTTGTTTTACCGCCTCTGTTGATTGCCATAATGGTTTCTTAAACTCATCTTTAAACGCTGCCTGAGCTTGTTTTTTATTACCGTGAGCCAAGGTTAAGATATAGTCAGGATTTTGGGCAATTAATTGCTCTAGACTGAAAGGAACATATTTATTTTCTGCGTCAGAAAGAACATCGGCTACATTTTTTACGCCAATTTTTTCTAATAAATTACCTAAATATGAGTGTTTAGTCGCTAATTGAATATGTTCTCCAGTACCAAATAAAATTGCTGCAGATTTACCTTGTAGAGATTTAGCTTCTTCTAAAATAGCAGTCTCTTTAGCTTTTAGATCATTAACAATGCTCTCAGCTTTTTGCTCTTGACCGAACAATTTACCCAACTGCTCTATATTTGCAAAAATTGAGTCATAGGTTGAGCTATCTAGATAAAGTGTCTCTATACCCTGAGTTTTCATAGTTTGTTCTAAATCTTTCTCAGATGAATCATTTGCAACAACTAGGTCTGGTTTAAGACTTACGATAATCTCCAAGTTCAAGCGTCTTGGTGCACCGATACGAGTTACATTAGCATACTTTTCTGGTAAATCTTCTTGCTCTGCAATTCCTACCAAATCCTTGTCAAACAATTCTAAATATTCAGCTATTGTCTTACTCGCAGCGACAATATTCTTATATTCCTTAACTTCTGAATCTTTCTTATCATCTTGTGCTTCATTATCCTTTGCAGCTGAAGTCTCAGAACTACTTTCCTTTTCTGAATTTTCCATACTAGACTCGGTTGTAGTTTTTGCAGAATTTTCTGCATTATCATTGATTTTATTATTGTCTGCACAGGCTACACTAGTAAAAGTTAGTACTAATGCGCATCCTAAAACTAAAGATTGTTTAAATAATTTTTTCATATTCTCTCCTTCAAACTTGTAAGTAATTATTACCAACTCGCAATTATTAATAAGCTTATAGGCAAATCTATAGGCAAATTAAATCGCAAACTTTACGTGTCATTTGCGAATATTCTTAATTGCAAGTTATTTGCATAAATGATATTTAATTTTTGCAAAAAAGAAAAGTAGTAATAGCGATTTTCGTAAAATCAGAGAAATTTAATAGAATAATTTGTCTGTTGCGAACAATTTGCATAAACATATACTTGCAATTAGACTTGCTATCTGCACAAAGCTACCCTATTTACATTTAGGATGATAAATAAAGATAATATCACTTGATTCAGTAGATAAATATAATAAAGGCTAGGATTTGCAAATCAAAGTTCAATAATCCTAGCCTTACTTTTTAATTTTAATTTTTCTTCAAAATACACTAATCTTCCAGTGAATCAAGAATCTCTCTTAGCACTGGCATCTCTTTAACATTAAATTTAGCAATAAATTCTTCAATTGACTCCTCGGAGAAGTTTTCACTATCTAATACTAATTTATGACCAGGCAAGTGAGTGATATTAGCAATTTTAATATCTATTACAGTCGGGAGATCTTGCTTCTTGGAGTCTTCTATGGCTGCATATACTTCTTCATAAGTTCTGGCTGTATATCCCTTGGCACCCATAGCTTCAGCAAACTTAGCATAATCAACTTCTAGCAAATCTACACCGAAAGTTTCATTATTCTCAGTCTCTTGAGCAACTTGGATAAATCCATAGGAATCATTTGCCATGACTAAATTAATAACTGGCAATTTATATTTAACCTGAGTAATAAGCTCTTGCATCATCATCGCCATGGCACCATCGCCAGATAAAGTGAACACTTCACGCTCAGGGTAACTTAATTTCGCTGCAATACCACCAGGCAAGCCTATACCCATAGTGGCAAAAGTACCTGAAGTAGTGTGCTTCTGTTTGCCGGTAAACATCAACTCTCGACTGGATAAAATAACGTTATTACCAACATCTATGATAAAAATAGCATCATCATCAGCTAGTAGGTTTAAGGCCTTCATAATAGGTTCAGGGCGCATTGGATATTCATTGCTATCCTCTAGAGTATGAATCCAGTTTAGCCAATTTACTCGATTAATTTGGTTAGCTTTTAGCCAATTAGTCTCAGGCATTTCCTCACCTAGCTCAACTAGGTCTCTCATGACAGCCTTGGAGTCTCCCATAATACCTAGAGTTGATGGTAGTCTTTTGCCAAGTGAAACTGGATCTATGTTGACTTGAATTGACTTCACGCTCTGGTCGAAATAATCGCGGCCGAACGGATACTCGGCACCAATCATGATGAGCAAATCTGTTTTCTCCACTGCTTCCATTGAAGGTTTGGATCCTAATCTTCCCAGCTGTCCCATTAAGTTTGGATGAGCATCATCCATAGCACCTTTGCCCAAAAATGTAAGGATTACTGGTAGCTTGAATTTCTCAGAAAAAGCCTTCAGCTCTTCTCTTGCATGATGAGTTCCACGACCTGCAAATAAGACTGGTCGCTTAGCTTCTTTGATTAATTCTAATGCCTTGTGAATATCCTCTTGTCTATGTTGGGGAAGAGTTGGCTCAAAGGCATTCGCACTTGAGGTATAAGTATTTTCAATCTCTGCATAACCAATATCAACTGGCACATGCACAACTGCAACACCCCTATCTCTATACGCAGTACGAATAGCTTGGTCGATAACACGAGGTAACTCAATAGGGTTAAGCACCATCTTGTTATACACTGATACGTCTGTATAAAGAGGTATCGGATCCATCTCTTGGAAATAATCTGCTGTTAAATTTTTGGAGTGAGTCGAGGCTGCTATAACTAACATTGGGATTTTATCGAACTTAGCATCGTACATACCGTTAATTAAATGAGTATGACCAGGTCCACCAGAACCGAAACAGACTCCAATTTTACCTGTAAGCTTGGCATCAACAGACGCTGCCAATGCACCACCTTCTTCATGTCTCACTTGGATGTATTTAATTTTATCTTCGTTCTTTTTCAACGCTTTCATTAATGAATTAGTTGAGCTTCCTGGGATACCATAAATGTGGTCAACTCCCCAGTCAGTCAAAACGTTTACTAAGGCTTCAGCCGCTTGAATTTTTTCCACAATATTATCCTCTCTTTAACTTTTATAATCTCATGTGAACTGTATATTTAATACAATTAACGTAATAATATAAAAATTTTCAAGAGAGGATATAACTTTTGATTCAATTATTTTAAACGAATAGTAACTAAATTATTAAACTAGAGAAAGTTTTCTCAACATTGGAAGTTACTTCTTTTCTCCGGATTACCAGATTAAAGGCTGTTCATAAAACTAATTTAAATCCTAATCGAACGGAGCCCATAAATAAGGAGCTACATCAGCTTCTGTTAGTGCCATTGCTGCTTCAGATAGAGATTTTCCAGCATCCTGTAAGACTCTGACAGTAGTTTCATCTTTCTTCACTAGCAAATCAACAGTCTCTTGCAATGCTCTAATATTAGTATCGAACATTTCAATTGCTTCTGCTGATTTCTCTGCTACTAGGGTTCTATAATCATTTAAGAAAATATAAAACTCATAACTAGAATATTCGCCTTCTGCAATTAAGTTCAAATAATCTGCAGCTACACTGACTTGTTTTAAGCTTGAGCCAGCAGTACCATGCTCTAAATTCTCAATCTCAGCAAATAATCTATCTGAGATCTTATTGTAGTCATCTTTACTATTAGGAATGTCTTGATCTTCCCAGTTCTTTATTGAGCTGTTAAGAATCTTGTAATCTGATTTTGTCATTTCTTCAGACAGAGAGGATTTACCATCTTTGCTAACATAGTTGATTAGCCACTTGTCAGCTTTTTCTAGAATTACATAGAACTTATATTCAAAATTCTCTTTTTCTACTGCCGTTAAGCCTGCTTGGAAAATTTTCTCTTCTAGAGTTTTTGCTTCAGCTGTTTCTGTTACGGACTCAGAAGCTGTTGTCTTGGAACTTGAATCATCTTTGTCTGAGTCACTAGATTGGCTACTTTTATCTGTAGTCTCATCTGTATTTTGATTGTTGCTAGTCTCAGCACTTGCCATGCTTGTTTCGTTATTGCTGCTTGCCTTGCCATCATTTGGTTTAGTATCTGTTTTGCAGGATACTAAAGTTGCACTTAATACGAACGCTAAACTTAAAGCGATAATTGTTTTTGACTTTTTCATGATTCTCCTCCTTGTTCTTTCTACGTTATTCCAGTTTACATTTTAGCAAGTTAAACTAATCAACCGGGAACTTTTGCAAAATCCAATCAAAAATTGCTTGTCTAACTTCTGGACTCCAGAAATTGTTCTCGTGTACTGCGTCATCAACATAGTAAGCTTTTACATCGGCATTAGCTTCTTTGAGAGCAAGATACATTTTCTCCATGTGCTCAGCTGGGACTACTGGATCCACTGTACCGCTCAAAAGCAAGAATGGAATCTGACTATTCTCTGGGGTCACTAAATTCACCGGGCTCAAAGCTTTTAGCTGCTCAATCCATGTGCTCTCATCTTCACCAAGAGCCATTTTAAGCATTTCTGCAACTTCCATATCTCCAGCTAGATTCTCAAAAATACTGGTCATATCTGTTGGGCCAAAACACTCTGCAACAGCATTGACGGCATCACTTTGCTCAGGATATTCATCTGTTCTGTATTGCTCGTCATTACCAGTTAGGCCGACTAAGAGAGCTGTATTACCACCTGAAGAAGTTCCATATATCATTATTCTCTCTGGATCAATGTGATACTGCTCTGCATTAGCTCGCAAGAATCTGATTGCGCATTTAACATCCTTCAGGAAGGTTGGTAACTTATAACCATCTTCGTAGCTCCTATGTGATACAGTCGCTACAATGTAACCAGCCTCCGCATATTTAGATAGCATAGGAATCTCAAAATTCAAATTAGGAGTAGTCCAACCGCTGCCTTGCACGAATACAATGACTGGTCTCGGACTAATATGCTCACGAGCTTGATTTACTGCCCAAGGCACTAACAATGATAAAAATTGCCCTGACTTACTATATTGAATGTTAGGAAATAATTCTGCTTGCCCTTGCAAAGTAGGATTATTTGGTAAGTGTTCTAATTCTAAAAACATATGGTGCTCCTTTATTCTTGAATTTTATTCTAATTTTGCTTACGTAACGTTTTCTATTTTACTCCGGCACATTCGCTTGGATAAACTCCTCTACTTTTGCCCAATATGCCGAATAATCTGCAAATATAGAGTCTGCGTGACCTGCAGTTTCTGATACGAATTTATCTTTCGCCCCTTCTGTCTTTGCATTATATAACTCATCCAACATGTAGAAAGGTACAAAATCATCTTTCATACCATGGATGAACAACATTGGCTTAGTCGACTTTCCAACTTGTTTCAAAGCATCCGCCTCGCTGAAACTATACCCTGCCTTTACTCTTGCTAAAGCACTACTAACATTTAGCAATGGGAAACTTGGTAAGTTGAAACGTAATTTAGCTTCATTTGCAAAGATATCCCAGGCGCTTGTATAGCCGCAATCTTCTATAAACATTTTAACATTTTCTTTGGTTTCATCACCTGACAACATCATAGTTGTAGCTGCACCCATTGAAACTCCATGCACAATAATATTAGCTGACGGTTGACGCTCAATTATCCAATCTATCCAGAGTTTGGCATCTTCTTTCTCGAGCCAACCCATACCAACATAATTTCCTTCTGACTCTCCACTAGCTCTCAAGTCAGGTAGAAGCACATTGTATCCCGCTTCATAGTACTGCTTGGCATAGTCATTCATGGAGTCATGCTCTGCTCTATAGCCATGAATTAGCAACACCCAATTTGCATTTGAATCTGGCGAATTCTCTAGATAGAATCCTTTTAAATTCAATCCATCTTTGGACTTAATTTGTGCTTGTTCATAAGGATTCTTTTGCAGGAAAAATTTAGTTTCTTTTTTAATTTCGTCTTTTTTTATATCTATCTTACTTTGTTCTGCTGGTTCATTTTTCTCCTGAATCTTATCCGTATTAACATTCCTATTACCACCATCACCACTTCTAGCTATGGCATATTCCACCATGTAATTACCCGCTAGTCCAAGACCTATTACTATTAGCAATAAGATGCTTGCAATAATAATTATTACTTTGTTTTTCCTCTTTTTTGTCATAGGTTGAAATCCTTTTCTATTGTTTAGTTTACTTTTTCCTTTTATGAAGGGAGGATAAAATCCCTCTTATTGATGTTAAGTCTACAAAACAAAAACGAAGATTTTGTGAAAAAATCGGAAATATAATAAGAAATCAAATAGGCAAATACGAAAAAAGCGGCTTAAACATATTGAACTGCACCCCAAAATCCGGACACAGAAGTGAAAGGATGGAGGGGTAAATTTATGCCTAAATATAGTGATGAATTCAAATTAGAAGTAATTAAAGATTACTTAAGTGGTAAGAATGGAGGGAGTGTTTTAATCGCTAAAAAATATGGAGTTCCAGTAAGAACAGTTAATAATTGGATTAATTGGTACAACGCACGTGGTAAGCATGGATTGATCAAAAAACTTACTACTAAAAGTTATAGTAGCGATTTTAAGCTTTCGGTAATAAAATATAGAGAGATAAATAAATGTTCATACCGAGAAGCAGCAGAACATTTCGGCGTTACTAATGGTGCAATTGTATATACATGGGCCAAAAAATATGAAGAGAAAGGCTTCTCTGGTTTGGAAGGAAAACAAGGAAGGTCCCGAAAAGTGTCAAAGAGTAAAAATCCAAAACCATTAAACGAGAGTGAGCGTGAAGAGTTAATACGCTTACGCGAAGAGGTAAAGTATCTTAAATTAAAAGAAATTTACGAAAAAAAGTTAGAAGCCTTGCTGGAAGAGATGGACGAGGGAGAATACCAGCCAAGGCCAAAACAAAAGTAATTCTAGAGTTACAAGTAGAGTTTCCAAAAATCCAGTTAAAAATTTGGTTAAGCTTAGCGGAGCTACCACGTTCTTCTTACTACGAATGGAAAAACAAGCTAGATAAACCTGTAGATAAAGACAAAGAGATAGTATTAGCAATAGTGCAGGTTGTAAAAGAATCTAGTTATAGATATGGCTACAGAAGAGTTTCAATGAAACTTAGAAAGCTAGGATTAGTAGTTAACCACAAAAAAGTTCTACGTATTATGCGAGAACAAAATTTATTGAGCACAAAATTCAAAACAAGATCCAGAAAATATAATTCCTACAGAGGAAAAGTTGGAGAAGTAGCTGATAATTTGGTCAAGCGCCAGTTTAACACTGCTAGACCAAACGAATTGTGGTTAACAGACGTAACAGAATTCAGATTAAAGAATAGCGAAGAAAAAATATATTTATCTGCAATACTAGATACTTACAATAGTGAAATTATTTCGTTCTCAATTGACAAACACCCAACAACTGCGTTTACAAATAAAGCTTTAGATGAAGCCTTAAAAAGGGTTAAAGATGTAAGTGAATTAGTAATTCACAGTGACCAAGGTTTCCATTACCAACACAGCAGTTGGGTAAAACGATTGGAAACGAGAGGGATAAAACAAAGTATGTCCAGAAAAGGAAATTGTTTAGATAATTCACCGATGGAAAATTTCTTTGGAATAATGAAGCAAGAAATGTTTTATGGTGAAGATTTTAAGAATTTAGAACAATTAATAGAAGTAATTATAGAGTATATAAAATGGTACAATGAAGATAGAATAAAGGTAAAAATAAACGGACTTTCACCTGTTGAATACAGATTACAGTCCGCTTAAATATTATTAAATTGATGTCCGGATTTTGGGGTTCACTACATATTTGTTCAATCCGCTTCTTTTGAGTTAAATATCAAATTTAAAAATTAAACTGCTTTTTTATCGTACAAACTTTCGCCTAATTCGTTCAATCTCTTTTCCCACTCTTCTTCAGTTAAATTGTGCTGAATTACATAGCGATTTCTCTTATCACGTCTGCATTCTGGGCTACAGGATCTTAGGTACTTCTCCTCATTAGCCTCGCTCATGAAAGTTTGTCTATTACAGTCTGGGTTGGCACAGTTTATATAGCGATCGCAAGGCGTACCGTCGAAGTGATCTCTACCGGTAATTGTGGGATTGACATGGTTAATTGGCACTGAAACTCTGCTATCAAATACGTACATACTACCTTCCCAAAGTTCACCTTGGACTTCTGGATCTTTACCATAAGTATCGATTCCACCATGCAATTGTCCAACTTGGTCTGAAATACCTTCTCGCAACATCCAACCGGAGAACTTCTCGCAACGGACACCACCAGTACAGTACATAGCAACTTTTTTGTCCTTGAATAATTCTTCGTTATCCTTGATCCATTGAGGTAATTCTTTGAAAGTCTTGATATCTGGTCGAATCGCACCACGGAAGTGACCTAGGTCGTATTCATAGTCGTTTCTAGTATCCAAAATTACAGTATTCTCATCTAGAATCGCTTCCTTAAATTCTTTCGGGCTCAAATATTGTCCTGTTGTCTCAGTTGGAGAAAAGTCGTTCTCCAAGTGTAAGGTAACTATCTCATCCCTAAACTTAACTGACATTCTAGGGTGGGTAAAGTCGTCTGCCTCATCAACCTTAAACCAGACGTCTTCGAAACCTTCTAAGCTGTGCAGGAAATCTTTGTACTGATCTGTTTGCTCTACAGTACCTGAAACGGTACCGTTAATGCCTTCGTAGCCTACGATGATACGGCCCTTTAGTCCAATGTTGTTGCAAAACTCTAAGTGCTCATCTCTGAATTTCTCTGGATCTTCTATGTGTGTATATTTGTAATATAGTAAAACTCTGTAATCTTTTGCCATATGGTTCTCCTTTGGTTTAGTGGTTGTATTTATTTAGTGATTGTCTAATTTCATCTTTTTTCTTGCTGCTAATTATAAAACAGGAAGGGAGATTTTTAAAGGATTGTTCAGTTAACTAGGTCTTTCAAAATCAGCCAATATTCTTATCAATATAAGGCATAATATTCAACAGACTTTGGTAGCTATCAACATCATGATAGACAACATCTTCTGTGGAAATTTGATTAAACAATTTCTTTGCACATGATATTTTTGCTTTTTCAATAGGTCTTAATTGCAAACTCTCCATAGTTCCTTTGGTCTCTGCAATGAAGAAAATATGTTTAACAGTTCCTTTATTAAATGCAATTGCCCAGTCTGGACTATAGTTTCCAACTGGTGTTGGGATTGAGAAGCCTTTTGGTAACTTAGCATATACTGCAACTTCCTCTGCGCCATCAAGATCTTGAGCGAAACGTCTTTCTACTGATTCTTCAGCTAAACCATCTGTAAATACATATGGTCTAATATGCTTATCTGCCTTGAAAGCTTTGTCATAGGAAGAATTTTTTTCCGCAGTAAATATTGAAGCATCATACATATCATCTAATTCATCATAAGAAATATGCTCTACTATCATTGTTGCTTTTTGCTCTTTTATAAGTCTTGAGACCTTGCTAATAAACTCTTCTGGGTTATGTTGGTACATTCTAAACTTATCTGGTCTTATACCCTTTAATATCTCTACTATCGTTTTTCTGGTCAAAATTGTGGATTCTGAAATTTTTCCAACCAGATCATATTTTATCTGACTTGTTTCAGCATGCTCTAAATTGAAAGTTGATGACTTAGCGGACTTGAATGAATATTTGCTTTCTACCTCCGCCACTTTCATAACATCTTTTTGCTCTGATACTGTAGTCGTATACTGAAGTTTTGAAACATATAGATCATTATTAATTGCATTTATAGCTTTGCTGATTAATTCTTCACTATCAAAAGACACTGTATATGAATATTTATGATTAATATACGACCATAAAGTTTGGAATTCTTTTTTGTAGAAATTATCATTGAAGTTATTATTTAATATCTTTGTTTCATTTCCATCATCTATCATTTCATCCAGAATTGAGTCATTGAATACACTTTGTATTAATTTGTGAACACCTTCTTGCATTGCCTGTAGTGGTTGAGGTAATTCTGCTACATTATTATTTTCTAAATCAATACGGTATTGCTCTGTTATTGCATCATTTCCGTCCATACTAATGTAATCATTTTTTACAAGGTATTGATAAATCATACTGGCCTCTTGAGCAGTAATACTATGGTTATTACCGTGTAATATGACATTTTTACCTTCGAAGTAGCTAATTGATGCTTTCCTTGGCCTATCGTAAAGAGTATCTTTAATTTCTTTCTGCAAATCAGAAACAAAATCTTTATAACTCTCACTAGCTATAACTGTAAGTTTATTAATATTGTGAACTTGAGTTGCACCTAGTCTCTCTTCATCCATCCTATCTCCAGATTTATCTACGCACAAACGCAGTCCACGTCCTACTTCCTGACGTTTCATAGTTGTACTATTTGCGTATTTTAATGTACATATTTGGAATACATTAGGATTATCCCAACCTTCTCTTAAAGCTGAGTGAGAAAATATGAATCTGGTTGGTTCATCGAAGCTTAATAGTCGCTCTTTATTCTTTAAGATCAAGTCGTATGCTGATATATCATCAGAAATATCTGATCCTCTGTTTACCTTACTGTTAACTGATTTACCTTTTTTATCAATAGAGAAATAACCTTTATGAGTATCTTTTACATTAATTTCTCTTAGATATTTTTGATATGGTGTATCAAATAGAGTAATTTGTTCATTCAAGAGATCAATGTATTCACTTTCAAATATCTGACCGTATTCTCCTAGCAGCTCTTCATCATTTTCATCATATTGGCGATATTTAGCGACTTCATCAATGAAGAATAATGATAAAGTCTTAATTCCTTGGTTGAACAATTGCTCTTCTTTCTCGAAATGTGATTTTATCGTTTCTCTAATCTGGATACGTCTCATATCTTTTTCTGAAATATCTCCGACAACATCACCTTTTTGAATAGATTCTCCATTTACGAAGCTCACAGTTCCTCGAGTTGGATCAATATCAGATATTCTATAACCTTTATATTGTTCCATTTCATTGGATATCTCGTATAAGTTATCATCGACAGACAAGATTCTAGACTCTCTATTAATTGAGTTTTTGTAAGCAATCTCAAATTCTATCTTAGCCTTTGGCGGCGCAGTTGGCGACAGAACTATATTTTCTAAATACAAATATCTATCTGTCCCTCTGAAGTTCTTAACTTCAAATCCCTTAACCTCTATCTTTTTAACAAGCTTTTTATTATATGCATCTACTGCATCTAGGGCATAAACTAGATTATTTTGCTTAGCATGTGTAGCAGAATAGTTTAGAGTGAATAACGGATTAAAATTTTTCAAAGCTGTTTGAGTAGCTTTTCCACCCATTTTCTGAGGTTCATCTAGAATTAAGATTGGATTATTTGCTTTTAATACATCTATAGGTCTTCTCGAGCCAAACTCATCTCGCTTACTATAGATTATTCGAGATTCTTTATTTCGACCACCTTCTTTTAACGAGGTATTAAAAGCTTGCATATTGATAATCATGCAATTAATACCAGAATTACTAGAGAAGGAATCAAGCTGATTTAAATTTTTACTATCGTATACAAAATACCTTATCTTCTTCTGAAATTCTTCCATGAAATGATCTTGAGTAATTTCAAAAGATTTCTTCACACCTTCACGAATAGCAATAGAAGGCACAACGACAATGAATTTGGACCAACCATATTTTCTATTTAGCTCAAACATGGTTTTAATATATACGTAAGTCTTACCTGTACCAGTTTCCATTTCAATATCTAGTGAGCAGGCTCCAAGATCGTCTACTAATGATTCTGATAGCAGAACATTATTAGTCTGTTGAACTTTACGAATATTGTTTAATAACTCATTTGGAGTTAGTGTGATCTTTGAATTCTTAAAACCAGCTTCATCGAAGTCATCTTTATAAACAACTTCACCAGAACTGGTTTCATAATCCAAATAAGCTTGAGAGTAGTTTTGTCTTTCTTTTACATCTCCAATATCTCTTCTATATGAAATCCCATCAGAAAAGCGTTGACCTGCAAAGCTGTCAACAACACTTTGTACTGCCTCAGTTTGATATGATTGTATCTTAAAATTAAATTTCATATTAAATTACCTTCCTCACTGTTTGAGGACTAATATTGTCAAATATTTGTTCAAAGTTAGTAGCTACACTATCATTCGCCATAGAAGAATCTCTAAACACGGCATAGTATGGTTTCTTGTTAGCTATTGTCTTAACAATCTCATCACTTATATCTTTATCGAAACATGCAACTAAGAAGCCATCTTCAATAATTAATACTTCTTTTCCATCGATGATTTCTCTATCTATCTTACTAGACAAAGAAATACCTAAATCTAGCATAACTTGGAAAAGCAAGTCTTCTGAAGATCTATCTTCCTTTATGTTGTCTGATAGCATATCTAATAAACTCTGCTCTGTTTGTGCAGGAGCATAGAAAACGTCTTTCATATTGGATGAATCTGTTTTTAGAACTCTGAAACCGATATCTAATTTATCTATACCTTCTTTATCTTTGTTATCTTCAATAATCTTCTTTCCTGCTCGACGAATACGTTCTTTACCAATCTCACAAATATTTTTGTATCCAGCTTTATACGCTTCAGATCCTTCATCTGTCTCTTCTGGGAGTTGAACCATAATAAATTTACGATTCCCACCATCTTCTGCATTAAGTTGCATGACAGCATCTGCTGTAGTTGCTGAACCTGAGAAGAAGTCTAGAACAATTGAATCTTTACTACTTGCCAGCTCAATAATTTTTTTAATAAACTTTACAGGTTTCGGTGTATCAAATATTTTTCCGCCAAAAATCTCTATAATTTCTCTAGTTCCATCTGTGGTAGTGCCACAATCATCCCATAAAGATTTTGGAGTCAGTCCTTTCTCTTCTGCTTCGCTATAAAAACGTTTTAACTGAGGTTTGCTCCTCCCAGTTTTACCAAAAACAATTCTATTTTCCTTTAGTAGCTCCAAATACTCCTTCTTTCCAGTTCTCCAACAACGTCCTTCAGGCGGTAGATACTCTTCACCAGTATTAGGATTTTTTATTTTATATGTTAAATTAGGCCTAATCCCAGGACTATCGAAAGGGTCTGCTTTCCATGGACCTCTTGGATCATTATCAGGATTTAAAAAACCTTCACCTGAATCTTTTAATTTAAACTCTGATTTTTTTTCATAGAAAACCCTAATATTTTTCGCATAAACAAGTGTGTAGTTATGACTCAAAGAAACAACTGCATCGTTAGATACTGACTTTCTTGAGTTCCAAATTATATCAGTAATAAATGCACTTTCTCCAAAAATTTCGTCACACATTTTTCTCAAATTATGTTGCTCATTATCATCTATAGAAATAAATATAACACCATCATCAGAGAGCAAATTCCTAGCTAACTTTAACCTTGGATACATCATATTCAGCCAGTCAGTATGAAATCTACCGTTAGATTCTAAATTTTTCTCTAATCTATTACCTTCTTCATCATATTGACCGCTTTGTTCTAAATATTCATCTGTACTAGTTTTGAAATCATCATTATAGACAAAATCATTCCCTGTATTATAAGGTGGATCAATGTAGATCATCTTAATCTTTCCAAGATAAGTCTCTTGCAAGAGTTTAAGCACTTCTAAGTTATCGCCTTCAATATATAAGTTCTCTGTCTCATCAAAATTTACACTCTCTTCTCTACAAGGTCTTAGAGTATTTGATGTAGGAGCATTAGAATTCAATATTGCTTTTCTCTTGTCTGGCCAAGTGAATTGATATCTCTCTTCTCTTCCTTCTACTACTTGAGTGGAAATTTCTTGACTCAAGATATCCTTGTCAATTGCTCTTACTATATTTCCTTCTTCATCAATCGTTTCTGTGATTGCGTTAGGGAATAGAGCTTTTAATTTCTCAAAATTTTCATTTGCTAAGTTACTTGTTTGCATTTCTAACTTTTCCATTTACATACTCTCCAACTCTTCTTTATATTCTTGTATCTTTTTGTATAGCTCAAAGGACTTTTTCGCCTGTGTCCCTTTTCGAGCTTGCCTCTCTGTTTTTTCTATCAATTTTCTCAATTTATTTTTATTAGCTTCTATTGCTAGCTGTTCTTGTAAACTATTTCCTTCTTCAATCTCAACTTTTATAACTTGTTTTACTAGATTTTCCCAAACTAACTCTAAATCTGTGCCCTGTATATTTAGAGCAATTTCATCTTCCTTCTTCCACTTACCTAGCAATAATTTATACTCATAAATAGCTAATCTATATCCATCTTTATAGTTCAGGACTATTAGAATTTTCTGTCCTAATAATTTTGTAAGCAATTCAATATTAGCATTACTGAAGTTTCTTGTATTGAGCTCAACCAATAGCACAAATATTGCTGAAATACTTTCACCTGCTTTCGCATCTACTGATAGCTCAGAGATTTCATTAGTAATGGTAATTTTACTTATTTCTGTATCAAATGCATGCTTTCTTTTACCAGATAACTCTTCTGAAAATTTCTCGTAGATCAACTCCTTGGGTATTCTTCTATTAACAATGGTACTAGCAGGCAAATTAAACATATTATCAATTCCTATCCCTGATAACTAAGAAGCTAATAAGTTCAAAATCATCTAGTCCCTCTATCGTTTCTGACAAGAAACTTATATTCTTCCCACTTAAGAAATTATCAATATCATTTTCATTTTTTACATCAATAATAGATTTTATTGCATCCTCTAGCAGGCTTGAGTATTTACTCATATCTCTACCATCTTGCGTTTCCTTATTAAAGGCTTCATACAAGTCTTTTTCAGGCTCTGTCTTATTTTTACTTAGTAACCTAAATCGATCCAATATTGCTTTCGGATCTAAGTGGTCTGTTATAACGTCACCTTCTTCAGATAAATAAATCATATAGAAAGGGTGTAGCCTGTTCTGGCCATTAATATTTATCGAGCTTTGTATATTTCTTAGAACAAAAATAACTCCTGCCGGCATCTCTTCTGTTGACTCTACAACAGCATTCATACCCCTTGGCGCTTGGTCTAAATCTGGATGTTTCTTTACATAATCTAATAAATCAAGTCTAAATTCATTAAGACCTAAATCCATTATAGAAATACCAGTATTCATATCTTCAATATCAACGACTTCATGTTGAAGTCTCTCTAGTTGATTTCTTCTATATTCGAGATCACCTTTTTCCTCTGGGGACAATACATTATCATCTCCAGTCGCAGTCATATCAACTATCTTCATTCTTGTTTCAACTCTAGCTTTTAAATTTATATATTCATCTAATGTTATATCTGGCCAGAAATTAACAAGCTGTATACTCTCATTCCTACTACCAATACGATCTATACGACCAAATCTCTGAATAATACGAACTGGATTCCAATGAATATCATAATTAATTAGATAATCACAATCTTGCAAGTTTTGCCCTTCAGATATTACGTCTGTAGCAATTAGAATATCAATCTCTTTATCTACATTCGGCATGAGTATTTCTTTGTCTTTAGAAATTGGTGAAAACAAGGTAAGAACTGTATTTAAATCAGCACCTACATTTTTTATTGTAGTTTTTCCATCTGTCGAACCACTGACAATCGCTGTATCTAGATTATATTTTTCTTTTACATACTTACTGACACTTTCATACAAATAATTCGCTGTATCAGCAAAGGCTGTAAAAATTAAGATCTTTTTATTACCTGGATTTATAGGGTTAAGTTGTTTTTCATCTATCATTTCAAATAAGGTTTTAAGTTTTTTGTCATGCTCTGGAGTGATATCTTCCACGAGGGAAATTAACAAATCAAGAATATCCTTATCTTCCTGTAATTCACGTTTCCAGCTAGTGTAATCCATGTCGCCTATATCAATCTTAACTTTTTCACCAATTACGAAAACATCATCTTCTTGGTCATCTCCATCAAGGTCAGCATATGAGTAATCATCAAGGATCATTAAATTATCTTCTGAATTAATCTCATAATTATCAATTTTTGCAATTGTTTCAGTAATCAATGTATTAATACGGTCTAAAGTTAATCTAAAGGCATATACTGAACTCTCCATCCTCTTCATCAGATTAATAGACATCAATCTCTTGATACCTTTTTCTCGTCCTGACTGAGTAAGACTTCCGATAAAATGCTTGGAATCATATTTATCAATATATTTATTTAGCTTGCTAGATAGAATATAGTCAGTTGGAGTATAGATACATAGCTCCAACATATTAATCAGATCAAATATTTCGTTGTAAGTTATTGCTTTGTCCAGATCAGTTAGACCAGGTCTTTTGGAGATAGGAGCATTTCTCTTAGGGAAAGTTCCAATAGCAGATGTATCGTAATACTTCTTAATATGCTTCCTAGATCTTGCAATAGTTACATTATCAAGAACCTCGAAGAAATCATAATCAAGCATTCTTAATAGACTTTCAGTGGTTCTACTTTCTAGATCAAGCTTACTCCAATTGTTAAATGCCACTTGAGCTTGTCTGAAAATATCATCAATACTTTTGCTTGTTCTTAACTTATTATCTAATATTTCACTATCGCCTTCATATGCTAGGGCAAGTTGATTTTTCAAATCAATGAATCTATTATTTACAGGAGTTGCTGATAACATTAGTACTTTGGTTTTTACACCTTTTTTAATCACTTGATTCAATAGTCGTAGATATCTATTCTCCTTATTTCCATCATCCGAAACTTTGCCACCATTTCTGAAGTTATGAGATTCATCAATAACGATTAAGTCATAATTTGACCAATTAACTCTGTCGAGTTCTAGTCCATTAGATGTACCCTTCTCTCTACTTAAATCAGTATGGAAGAGGACGTCATAATTCATCCTATCTTCAGCAATAGGATTGTTAATATAATTGGCCTTGTATGTATTCCAGTTGTTAGCTAATTTCTTAGGACATAGAACCAAAACTGATTTATTTCTATTTTCATAATACTTAATAACAGCTAATGCAGTGAATGTTTTACCAAGACCTACAGAGTCAGCAAGAATACATCCATTATATTTCTCTAGTTTATTAATTATGGCTAGCGTAGCATCTTCCTGGAAATTGTATAGCATATTCCAAATTTTGCTATCCTTGAAACCTGTAGATTCATTAGGAAGCTCATCTTCTGATATATCTTCCAAGAACTCATTAAAAATATTATATAGAGTCACAAAATATAAATAATCTGGAGAATTTTCGTTATAAACAGTATTTATGCTTTCTATTACTTTATCAGTAACTTCTTGCAATTGAGTTTTGTCATTCCAAATCTCATCAAAAAGTCTCAAATAGTACTCACTATCGGATTTAGATAACTTATTTATTAGATATGAACGGTTATTTCCTTTTTCAATTCCTAAATCAACCGTTGTAAAGTCTTTAATAGAGTTGTACGTTGTACCATCAACATTAATAAAACCTTGCATATTGCTGTCAGTAATATTAGATTTAAAACTTGCTTTTTCCTTTATCCAATCAGCACATTCTTTAGCAATCGCCTTTTGAGTAAGTTCATTTCTAAGCTTTATTTCAAATTCAGATCCATACAGATTCTTTTCCCTTTTAAGTCTCGGAATATAAAATTCTCGTTTTTCTTTTTTCTGTACATCTTTAATGAAAGTTGGTGATGTGAAAATAAACCTAAAAGCATCAATTTTCCCTAATTCTTCCTTTAGCTCATCAAAAGCATAAATAGAAAAGCTTGCAGCAGCAATTGATATTTTACTTCCTTCTTTGATCTCAACTAGCAAATCATCTTTTAATTTATTTGTTAAATTATCTATAATTGCCAAGCTATCCACCTCAATTAAATTAATTTGGTTTATTTCCTGAATAATATTATTAAATCATCTTGATTAAGCTTATTGGTAGTAAAAAATTATTTTAAACTTAATGTTTTAATTATAGCATGAAGAATTTAATAATTAGCTTAACAAAAATTGAATTTAGAAAAGGGTTAAACAATTCATAAGGCTTCTCAACACCAATAAGCTTGAACCCACTTCTAACATAAGTACCGTCACCATCAGAATAATTACGAACTGGTGTTAGGAAATTGTACCTCTATTCATCACCTTAACTAAGAGACCAACATTAACATTCAATTTTTTCAATTTCTCTTTATTGCTATGCCTTTAATCCAAATATATAATTTTAATATATATAAATAAGCCCTAGAAAAAACAGGATAAGGTGGAGTAGTTACAAGATGCAAAACATAATAAATCCTAAAGCAAGGTTACTATTAATTCTTCTTTCTATACTTCTTTTGAGCTCATGCGGAATAAAAAAGAGTGCAGCAGATATTGAAAATGACTTTCGAAGACAATTCCCAAATGTAAGATATGAAATTTTAGAGAAATCAACAAACGAAAATGCTAAGAATCCAGGAGAGTTTTCTGTAGAACTTAAGTCTAAAGATTTGCAAGATAATTTCATTTTTAACATCTATAGCATAGTTAAAGAAAATGCTGGCTTAGGCCTAATCGAAGGCTATGAAACTGATTATCCTGTAAAAAAACTGCAGTTCATTAACGATCAATTAGGAAGCAAGGGAAATGGCTTTGAACTAAAATTTGGAGAAAAATACAAACCAGGTGCAATAAATCTATATTTTAAATATACAAGCCAAAAATCTCTTGAAGAAAAAATGCATGAATTAGAAGATTACCTTCTTATGGTCTTCAACTTAGAAAATAATATGGAGATCAATGTAAATGCCATTTTTGATTTAGTAAATGTTGATAACGGTGCAGAACAGCAAAACCCTAGCCCATCAAGCATGAGGTTCTCCCCAAAAGATTTTGATAAAAATATTACGCTAGAAGATAATATAAAAAATAAAATAGATACCTTAGAAGATATTGCATTTAGAAACTATGCAATAAGTTCCAGGAAGATTTTATTACCAAACAACGACTACCCAATATCTTTGATAAAGGAATCTCCAAAATATAATGGTTTCATTAGTCATTTTTCGGTAAAAGCAAATGGCAAAAACTATGTATGGGATGATTTAATAACTGAACAATTTGACATTTTGCATTATAGAGTACTTTATGAAATTCTAAAAAGAACTGAATATAAAAGTTTAGAAGGATCTGCTGACTCTTATTCTTTCATTGGCAAAGATAATAAAAAATACGAGTTTAATGACAAGTTTAACGATAAAGTTATTGATGATAATTCAAGTAATTCAGACAACAAAAAACATTTTAATTACTATTTAGCAGATGGAGAAGTTGAGTATTTCACGACTGCAAGCACCAGATATCTAGCATTTGAAAAATTAAAAGAAATTACAGGTTATGAATTTACGCGAGTGAAAGTTGATGAGTAAATTAAATTTAACTTAAGAAGCCTTCCTATGAATATATCAAAATAATACTATTAATGGCACTTTATTACCAAAAGATATCCAATAGTAGCAGGTTTCATAAGAGCAAAAAGGTAAGGCTATTCAATAAGAATTTGGTTTGGAGCTATTTGAAAAACAAGCCTTTAAAAATGGACCCCATCAAATCACAACTAATTTTTATTCTTCGTTATTGGCTTTTTAATTACATTAGTCAGTATTAGAAATGCAATGCTAAATCCTAACATTATTAAAATATTCGGCATTAGATCTGAGAGTTTTTTACCTTCATCTATTAAACTATTATTTACTACATAATAGTAATTTGGAAAAATTCTAGCTATTTTTAGGGTAGTCTCTCCCATTATTTCTTGTGGAACAAAAACGCCAGATAAAAATGATGAGCCTAGTACCAATACATTGATTACTACTGATAGTGATTCAGGATCTTGGAATAACTTCCCTATTAACACGCTTAAGGTCACGGCAGTTACCATAAATACAAATGAGTTAAGTGTGGCAAAACTAAAAGCTTGATTAAATTCGAAATCTTTCACTAAAACTATACAAATAATAATATATAGTAACCAAAAAACAACTCCGAAGACCAAATGTCCTAAAGTTAATATTAAATTTTTCTTTTTTTCAGAAATTACTGACACCTTGTGTCTCATGTCTAGTGTATCTTTATAATAACTAGACATAACAAGCGTAACTACAAGGAGTATTTGAGATAGTAAGGGGTAAGACATAAAGTTAAAATAAAATCTTGAATTACTTTCATCACCACTATCGTGATTCAATTCATTTATTTTCTGAACGTTTACGCTTTTGTCCAAGTCATCATTAGCATATTTTATAGAATCTTCTATTTCGTACCCATTGTCGTTATACTTATATACTTTGTCTATAAATTCATTTATTCTTTGTTTTACCAGGAATGAGTACATACTTTGGGGTGATGATTTATAGATAATTTCTTTAGTATTTTCAAAATCTTCAGGGATTATAACAATAGCATCTGTCGATCTGTAGAATAATTCATCTTCTAGGTTTTCTTTATCTAAACCACTAACGATGTTTTCTTTTTTATCAATATATTCAACTAACGCTTTTGATATTTTACTATTGCTTCTATCTTCAACGTATATGTTATTTCTAACTTCAGAGTAATTTGTATTATCCTTCGATGTATCAGAATTCATGAAGAATAGAGTCAATGTTAAAAATATTATCGTATATAAGAGGATAGAAAATTTATGTTTTCTAACAATTTTGAAGTAATTCTTAAAGATGCTCATAACGTTTCCCCCTTGTAAATATTATAGTTAGCACTATAAATACAAAAGTTACTAAAGCTAAATACATAATATTTTGATAGAATCTTGTTAGATCGCTGTAGTAGTACATGGAATATAAAGCATCTGTTATGATAGCGACCGGATTAATCTTGTTTAGTATTGGAACATTTCTTTGTATTAGAATCTTAATGTCAGAAACCATCATGCCTGCCATAAAGCTCATGAGCATGGTAAGTCCGACTCCAATACCAGATTTTTTATTAACATCACCCTTAATACCTGTTGCAATTAATGTTCCAAAACTCACACCACATAATGAGGATAATAATATTAATATTGTTAGGCCTATATAATTATTTCCAAATTCTACATTTAATAAGAATTTTAGAACTAATATTGTGATAATCAATACTACAGTATTTATGAACCATGCTACAGAGAGGGCAGATATTAATCTCGTCTTAATACTCGAGGGAGACATTACATTTCTTTTGGCAACAGTAGATAAATTGGCCTCATATTGATATATAACAAACATTCCCCATGTATATCCATATAGAGCTTGCATACCAATTAAAGTATAAAAAAATGTGTTTACTAAGTTCATATTTTTGTTAGATTCATCTTTAATATAATCATTTATGCCAATTAAATCATTAATATTAGCGTTAGGATTACTCTCTAATATCCTAAAAATGGTATCTCTATTCTGAATAAAAGAATTCATTACAGAGGTTACAATCGAGGATTTTAATCCTTCACTTTTTACAACTACATCATCGACGTCTCTAATATATGCAATATGATCTTCTAGTTTAATATCTTTACTGTTTTTAACTTTAATAATATTTAATATTTTTTCATCCTCAATATTATTAAAGAAAGAAGTTATATTTTCATCTTCATATAATTCTTCATTTACTAGGACATTAATAGGGTCTAACATTAGTTTCTCATTCAAATTTCCAAATGCTAGTTTAAAAAATAGACCTAAAATTATAGGAAATAATAGACTCCAAAACATTAAAGCCCTTTGTCTTAATAATATCTTAAAAGTATTATCTAAAACATGTTTGAACATCTTAATCCCTCAATTCTTTTCCGGTCAAATCCAAAAATACGTCATTTAAGGTAGGTCTTGAAGAGTTTAGTGATTTATATTTAACATTTTCTTGTTTCAATAGATCTATTAGATTTATTAAATTATAATCCCCACGCTCAAAATCTATATAGTAGAGATTGCCATCACACTCAACATTTACCACATGCTCTAGATTTTTTATCTTTTCTATGAAGTTATCACTTATATCATCACTCTCAAAACTAATCTTCTCTGATAATTTAATAGAGTTCTTAAGGTCAGTGCTTGTACCTTTTGCAATTACTTTACCTTTGTCTAAAATTACAATATCATCACAGATTAAATCTACTTCCTCCATGTAATGAGATGTATAGATTATAGTAGCGCCTTCTTCATTTAATTTCTTAATTCCTTCGAGTATGTTATTTCTTGATTGGGGATCTACAGCTACTGTAGGTTCATCGAGTATGATAAGCTCTGGTTTGTGAGCGATTCCGCAGGCGATATTTAATCTTCTTAATAAACCCCCAGATAATTGTTTCGGATAAAACTTTACAAAATCATTTAGTCCTACAAGGTTTATAACTTCATCAAGTAAAACTTTTCTTTTTTCCTTATCTCTTATATATAAACCACAAAAGTAATCTATATTTTCATAAACTGTTAATTCTTCAAAAACTCCTACATCCTGAAAAACAACACCTATCTTACTTTTAATATCAAATTTATCAGGACTCATCTCTTCCCCAAAGATCCTCACCGATCCTTGATCAAATGATAAAAGGGCTAAAATACAATTAATAGTTGTTGATTTGCCAGATCCATTAGGTCCCAAAAGGCCAAGTATTTTCCCTTTGCGCACATCTAAATCTAGTCCAGCTACAGCTGTTAAGTTTTTATACTTTTTGACAAGATTTCTAACTTCAACAACATTTTCCATAATAACCCCCTGCATATACCATAAAATCCTAATTTCAAAGAATTTTAATTGCAATTCAAAAACATAAAAGTATAAATTATTCAATTAAATACTAGAAACATTATACTAAAACTGTCTAAGCCTAGTATTAAGATGAGGTTAAGGATGAAGTATTCAGAGATTGAAATACTGGTAGGATTGAAATGTTCAAGGAATGAAATGCTGGTAGGAGAGGCTATCTCAATAAGACAAACATTCTAAATTTCAACATCAGCTAGAACACCCTACTCTGATTACTCCACATAGAAAAACCTCGCTTTCTCAAATGAAATCACGAGGCTTTTGAATTTTTATTTTAGCTTTAGCCTTACATGCTGTGACTAGACACCAATTCGGATTTATCTACTAACGTCTTAATTACCTCTCATCATCGAGTCTAGTATTGTAGCCTGAATTTCTGTCAGGTCTGTAAGCGTTTGGATATTGTTGGTCAGTTGTAACGTCAAGAGCATTTTTCTTAATAATGTTAAACAATTCATAAGGCTTCTCAACGCCAATTAGCTTGAACCCACTTCTGACATAACTACCGTCACCATCAGAATAATTACGATCTGGTGTTAGAGAAATTGTACCTCTATTCATCATCTTACCTAAGAGACCAACATTAACATTCAATTTGTCAATTTCTCTATATTCAATATTTTGGATATCTTTGCCGATTATACCTGATTCAATGTAGATTCTTAAGTCAGTCACGTAGTATCTAACTCTGAATGACTCAATAATTTTCTTTATTGGTATGAATACAAAAATAATGAACACTACAAAAATCATGATGAATGGGATTAATGTAAACATGCCAAAAGTATTATGGAAAGGATTATTTTCTGCAATTTTCCAGAACTCTTTTGATATGGTAAAAGTCTGACTTGATATGCCAAGCACTATACTTGACCAAATAATCAGGAATATTACAGCAAATAGATTAAAGCCACTAAAGAAGTACATCAATTTGCTTGGTCTACCTTCCCAAAGGATCTTCTCGTTATCATCTATAAAATAAGGTTTCATAATTACCTCCTTAACTCTTGTCAATTCTTGTCAATTCTTGTCGATTTTTGGCAACCTTTGTCGACTTTTGGCAACCTTTAATTTTTATCAACTGTTACCTTCTGCCAACTATTGTTGTCTTATCAATTGACATTCATTAATAGCAAAACGTTAAATTAAATAATCTTGCTACTATTTAATTATATGCAAAAACCCATAGGCTTCGCTGTAATAAATATAATTTTAATATTAATTTAATCCAAGTTTAACATTTTTGTTTTTGGTATACTTACTTTATCCATAATGTTATATGATTCTGTGAATTAAATTTTGCAGTTTGCTCTATAAATGACGTTTGGGATTCACCTTTAATTAACAGTCTGCGGCCGGCAGAAGAAAGTGAGGACAAAGATGAAAAAAGTCGTATCAATATTAACTGCACTAGTTTTGTTAACTTCAGTATCGTGCAATACTTCAGAAAAAGAAACGAAAAAGCCAGCACCCCAAGATACCAGTGGATCTAGCTCTATAAAAGAGGAAATTGCTGAATCTGCAAGAATTTCCGGAAGCTTCTCTGGAACTATCGTAGATCTTTATCCTGATTATGTCATGGATGATGTAACTATAAAGAAAGCTCTAGTCCAAATTCCTCAACAAGGATTATTTTTGCTAAATATTGATGAAAATATAAATGTAGAGCAAATTGAGAAAAATAAATTATATAGATTTACTATTCAAGAACATGACTTGAAAGATGATCAACTATCCTTGGTACTAAACAGCAAAAGCTTTTTCTCTAGAGCAGGAGGTAGTACTTTGCTAAGTATGTTTGGCAAGGAGATTGTTATTGATGCAATAGATGAAATAGAGGAAGAAGCTGAAAATAGCTACGAAAATGCTGTGAAAATTATGATTGAGTAAGTGGTTTATATATCTTCGCTATTAATAGAAATAACAAATAGGTTAAAAAACTTTATCATTATTCCTGTGTTTGCGATGTTTCCGTTCCTGTATTTGTTGAGTTTTCATTCCTGTATTTGTGATTTTATATTATTTTTAAATTTATTTTTCTATTTTAAAAATCCTTACCTAACCAGCTACATTACTTATTTCCATAAAAATACCCTCCTTACTGGCTTATCCAATAAAGAGGGTAAATTTATTTTTGTGAATTTTCTTTAAGTGTTATTACACTTATTTCTAACAAACTATCTTAGGATTATTCTTCGTCTCTCTTACGATTAACTAATAATGCTCCTGCTACAGCTAAGCTTAGTAAACCTGTTGCTAATGCTATGTAGCTTGTGTCACCTGTTTTTGCGGTTTTATTAACATTTTTGGCTTCTGTCTTGCTTGGTTTAGTAGCCTTATCACTCATGCTTGGTGATGTTGGTTTCTCAGTAGTAGCTTCTGTTGAAGGTTTTGTTTCAGGTGTTGTTGTTGGTTCTGTTTCATCTTCAACTTTAATCTCTACAACATTAAATCCATTAAATGAAGAACCTGTTACTTCAACTTCTTTTGCTTCAGGCCATTCAAATCTATCTTTTAGTTCTTCTGGAACAGATTTTAATTCCATTAGATATTTACCAGCTTGAACATGTTGATGTGAACCTGTCTCATCTGTTGTGTAGGTGTAGACTTTTCCTGTTTCTTGATTTGTTAATGTTATAACTGCTCCAATAACACTCTTATAAGGTTTGTCAGTTTTTTCTAAACTCTCGTACTCATTTTCTGGAAGATTTCTAAATGAAATTCTAGCACCAAACCAAACTGTTACATAAACTGTTACTTCAACTTCAGTACTTGTCATATCTGGATATGTTACTTTAAGAGTTCTTGTATATTTACCTGGTTTTCTTGTATTCAATTCTTCTGGTGTTATGTCTTCTACTTTTGTTCCTTCAGGAAGTTCTTTTAAGTTTGCAATTCCATCTTCAGGATTCAAATCACCATATTGTGGAACTTCAATTTCTTTAACCTCAGGTTTATATACTTCACTGTCTTTTTTCTTAGACTCTACAACATTGAATCCATTAAAAGAAGAACCTGATACTTCAACCATTTTTGCCTCAGGCCATTCAAATCTTCCTAAAATATCATCTGGAACTGATTTTAATTCCATTAAATATTTACCTACAGGTATATATTGATGTGAGCCTGTTTCATCTGTTGTGTATGTAAATACTTGACCTGTTTCTTGGTTAGTCATTGTTATAACTGCGCCAATAACACTTTTGTATAAAGCATTTTCCTTTGCCAAAGATTCATATTGAACTCCTGAATAATTTGCAAATGAAATTTTTGCACCAAAATTCCAAGTCTCTAGCTAAGGCAAAACAAAGGCTAGGGAAATTTTGTAACTCATCATTATAATATAAGCTACCTTTTGTCTGCCATCCTGAACCAATAATATATTCTACTGCCAAACTATAGTAATAAAGTGAAAGCTCTTTATCCTCTAGACCCCATTTATTTTTGCTATAAATATCACCTAACTTATACGCTGCATCTGGATTTTTCTTTTCGCAAGCTATCTTGAAGTAGGCAACAGCTAATGCTGTATTTTGAGGAATATCTCGTCCATATAGGTAACAATAGCCTAGGTTTGAAATGGAATCAGAGTTTCCCATGGCTGCACCTAAGTGGTAGTATTCTACTGCCTGAGAATAAGATTGTTCTCCATATAAATTCGCACCTTTTGCATTGATGTAGGAATCATCATTACGTTCAATTGCGAGTTCATCTGTTTTCGTTAGTAAGTTTTTGTTTAGATCCATAATCTTGTCCTTCTCTTTCTGCTGTGAAAGCTTAATTTATATGATATTGAAATTGACTATTTATATCATCTTCTATGAGCTTATTATAGCAAAGTATTTTCTAACTTAATTATGAGAGCAAGAAGTTCATTTTGAGGAATATTGCATCTATTTTAATTTTTAATCATTATATCAAAGCCTCTATCCTCATTACCAAGAAGTAATAAACCTAATTTACCAAAATAATATCCATTAGCTTTCTTATTTTCAGAAACATAGTCAATTGTCTCTTTTATCTTCTCATCAGTTAATGTAGGGTCAAGAATTTTGGACGCATGTTGAATCAATTCTTTACACTGTTCTAGTGTTGCACCATCTGAATAAATACGGAATTCAGCAGTATTTTCAAAAAATTTAAGTGTAGATATAATGTCAACAATTTGATCGTCCATTTTATAAGACTTTCCAACAGCATTTTCAAAAGATGCAAGTCTAAACGCTATTCTATAATGAGAACTTTCTTCATCTGACACAACAAAATCTTCAAAAAAAACGAGCTGATTCTCAGCGGAGCTATTATATTTTCTTACTAAATCTTCAATAGCACTTTCCTTTATATTTTCAGATTCGGACTCCGAACCTGAAAATATATTGCTTGTTTTAGTTTGTGATTCTGAAATAACCTCTTGCAGTGATTCTCCTGTTTTAACTTGCTTATTATTTGATTTAGGTGCTGAAGCCATCATAGCAATAAAAACAAGCCAAGCAAGGGAAATTATTACGCCTTTAATCCACTTGTTTAATTTTTGATTTCTTAAAAGTAAAATTGTAACTGGAACAGGGAATATTAATAACCACCCTAAAACCCATAACCAAGTTTTTCTATTTTCATCAGGTTCAGATCTTCTAGTTATATACACCTCAGTTATTGAATCAGAATTCTTAGTATAACCACAATCTGGGCATGCTACAGAATAATACTCCGCATCACAGCTAGGGCATTTTTTAGCCAGAACTCCAGCTTTGACTCCACATTTTGAGCAGAAATTTCCTTCTTCAAATATCGTACCGCAATTACTGCACTTGTTTTTGAACTCATATCCTCCGCATGAAGAACAAGATTTTACAGATGCTTGATTCTCTGTACCGCAAAATTTACAAATTTTCATAACCACTGACTCTCCTGACAATCATCTTAACCAAAAATAAAATCTGCAATCTTCTTTGCTTCCATATTAGTTCTTTCTTCAATATCTTTAATCGTCCAAAATGGACTTTCTTGATCTTTGAAATCTGAAATAATCTGCTTTGTTAACATAAAGCAACTATCTTTATATCCTTTTTTCTGTTTGACTGAATTTTGTATTTTGCTCCTAAACCAAGCATTACCTATTGAGCGATTTATATCCTCTTCTAGCAAAACTTTATTTCCAAGTTTATTAATAATATCTAGGAACTCTTCTTTATCGGAAATACCAGCATCTTCTCTTATTTGGTCAATGTTTTTACCACTTCTTGGCATAATGTGTTCGATTTCATATTTTTCAGGAATTATAAATTTTTGTCCATTTGCGTTGCACGCAATATATTCATTTAAAAACACTAGTGGATTCTTTGTATAATTTCTAGCTGCTATTTCAATATCCTCTTTATTCCACTCTTTATTTATGTGGCGACTTATATCTTCTTTTATTTCAGATAATTCTATATTTTCATCCACTAATTTAATATTTAATCCAAATAGAAAAGTTTTGAACTTAGAGCTTGAGTAACCCATATCAACTAGCTCTAAAATAGCAAACAGTCTTAATAAATCCTCTGCAAATTCTGTAACAAGTTTTTCTGATATTTCATCTATCTCAAACCTAAACAAATAGGAAATTAAGTAAAGATTTAAATTCTCATTAAATTTAGAACATAACTTAACAATAGAATAATTTTTTATTGCATCCCATATTTTAGCTACCTTCAATAGTTTAGCTGTAAGTTTTATCGGATCTTGAAGAAGCTCATTATTAGTTTCTGTATAAAATCTTCTTAATCCAGGAGTTGTAACATTTATGGATCCTTTTTCTGAAATATATTCTTTATTCTGTGACCTATTAATATACATATATTGCTTCAAAACGCTGTCAATATCTGTAACTTTACTTTCTTCTAAGTCCATAATCAACTTCTTAAGTTCAGACCATTTTATATTAAAACCTTCTCTATCTTCGCCAGAATTAGAGTAAAGTTTAGCTGAAATAATATCTGAGTCTAAAAGCGGCATTCCATCAGAGTTTAAGGAATTAAACATAGTTATCGCCTGTTCAACATTCCAACTGCGTATTTCAATAATTTCGGATTTATCTAAAATATATTCTGCAAATACATTTACTTCCGAAGGGGATAACCCTTCAAGTTTTGTATAGAAAAATTTAAAATTTCTAAAGAAGTTAGTATATTTATTATCTTTTTGCTTATATTTTATTTTTTCAACTCTTTGTTCTGCAATTTCAAAACTTGGACTCTTGATTATAATCTGGAGTTCATTTTTATAAAGTTCATTTATAGAGTTGTTTTCCAGAATCAGTCCTGTAGGTGCAGTTTCAAGATCCTTTAACACAGATAAAATTTGACTATCACTTACTTTATAGAGAATTTGAATTAATCTATCTCTTTTCCTCGTTAATCCATAAGTAAGATCATCTGATTCTTCATCTTTTTTAGTTTCTTCTATTGCTTGAATTAATCTTAATAAAAGAGCTTTGAAAAGAAGAATAAAGGTTGATGTCCTCTGTTGGCCATCAATTAAACTTAATTTTGTATCATTCTCTTGGCAGTTAATAATAACAGTGCCGAAAAAGTATGGATCAGTACCACCACTATCAATAAAATCCTCTATATCTTGCCATAATTTATCGCATTGCTTAATCTCCCAAGAATAAGCTCTTTGATATTCTGGAATTGAAAATATAGATTTTTCATCTAAGTCTAAATAGTTACCAATCTTTTTTAATTCTGGATCAATATTCTTCGCCATATATGTCTCCTGTTAACTCTCCTCTGAAATATAATTTTATTTTACTTCATGACTTCGTATAACTTCACCTTATAAACCTTGAGATAAGCAAAAGCATTGCTATAAGTTTGTATATATTTTCTTTTTATTAAAATCTCAAAAAAAGGAATTATGATTAACTATACTTTATCATACACCACAACTTCTTACAGACATTAAATGTACTAACCAACCATAATAAATAGCCACAAATTTTCTAAGCTCTAAATTTATTAATGAGATTCATAAACATCTTTCATCAAAATTTAGACTCTTTCGTCTAACAAATTCATTATACTCATAATTAAAGAAGATCCCACATGAATTAACATGTAGATCATCCTAAAAAATCTACTACTGTTTCATGTGATACTTTTGTCCATTTTATGATAATAAATTATATTTATAGTGTAATATGAAATTAGATAAGAAAAATCTTTACAAAGATGAGCTAACAAAATAAGAAATTAAAGTTTGAAAATTATCTTTGCCTAAAAAAATCAAGTTCTTTAACGGAGGTAATTATATGTTAAACACTAGTGGATTATTATTTACCCTCAATTGTGATGGAACAGCAGAGATTGGATACGAAGATTATGATGTAGAATTCTTCGGTGGAGCAGACTATGAGGTCATGTATTTTCTAGACAAAGATAATTTTGAGTTGTTACTTGATTCTCTCGGTATAACAATGAAAGATAATATAATAAATCACTTAAAAGATGCGTTCGGTAAAAATTTTGATTCAAATAAATTCGAAGATTTTTGCAACGAGAAAAATATAACATTCGAAAGGGATGTTCATATTGGATAAAATAAAGACCGAAGTTACTAATAAAAATCAAGTAACATAATTTCTTCTAATACCAAGCAACCGTACATTTATCTTCGTAATCATCAGTTTCAAGAAATTCTACAAGTTTAGATAGAGCTTTGTCTGCATAATAATAACCACCATAATCTTTATCAGGATCACAAATGGGCAATTCTTCCTCAGTATACGGCTCTTCGCCATTTTCAACTCGCATCTTATTAATACTATCCCTCATATCATTAAGTTCTGCTCCTAATGTTTTTATATAGAAATCCTTTTCCGAAATTTCTTCAAGAAAAACTTTTCTTTCTTTTAAATCTGCGACGATTATACCCGGAAATTCAGTTTCCCCTTCCGGATAATATTCATAAATAACTTCCTCATTTGAAAATGAAATCTTCTTTAAAATAACCATTGCACACTCTTTTTCTATCTTTCATTATAAAATAAGCATCTTCTTTATAAACCTCAATATCAAAGCCTTTATCAGTATTTTTCTTTTTTAATCTTAGACATTCATACCATCCTTAATTATTAATACATTAATTCTTTTCGTAACAAGAATAACGTAAAAGTGCAACGTATTTTTTTACGTTGCACTTTGCGTTGCATTTTAACGTAATTTTATTCTTCTATAAAACCTATTATATTAGCGTAATATCTAATACTTTTCATTTCTATATCTTTATATATTTTGTTCCCCTGCCTTGTCCTACTTTCTTGACTAAGTCCTCACTCATTAATTCTTCTAATTCTCTAAGAGTCTTATATTTATCAAAACCTGATATTTTTTCAATTTCCATTCTACTAAGCTCTTTATTTCGAGGCATTTTTTCTAGGATAATAGATGCATTTTTACTTACTCCTTCTACTTTATCAATAAGAATAGGCAGTCTAACCATTATTGAGTTAGGATAAGCTTGAAACTGAGGTTGTCTAGCTCTTCCTTGATATAAATATTTTATCCTTCTTATTCCAGTTCCGAACTTTTCTATTAAGCCTAGCCTATTAAATAAACTTCCAATTTTCTCATTTCTTAGAATAGAAATTTGACCACTAATATATTCTTCACTACTTATTCCCTTAGGTAAACCACCTGGAGATGATATATCGATATATTGATCATGTAATTCAACTTTAATCGGTGCAGAGATACTCCAATCTCTATGAACCAGCGCATTTGCTAAGGCCTCTCTAAAAGCATCTTCGGGTATAAGCTCAATTGTTTTTCTAACAAATCCATCAACTTTTTCATACTTAAAATACCTATTAAAGACTTCTATCGCTTGAAAATAGGCACTAAGTATAGAAATATTTTCAATTATGATTCTTTCTTTAAATTCGTTAATATTAGCTCCAAACTTAACAATATCTAGTATTTTATAATTATTTTTATCCGATATAATATCCGCTGCTAGATTGTAACCTTTTTTATCATCATATAGTCCTAATGTTTTTAAGATGTCTAAACTTAAGCTATCTATATTCATCTTTTCTTGTAATGCACTTTCTAAAACATTAAAAGATAAGTTCTTATTATTAGATGGCAAATCTTCATAATTTTGATTCATTCCCTCTAGTATAAGTTTTTTTAATTCTTCTCTATCATCTATAGGTAGACTTGAAGAGTCTCTTCTCATATACGCCTTACCCTTGTAAAAATAAGGTTTTAACTCACCTTCATATACTTTTAGTAAAACAATTTCATTTCGTTCATCTATTTCAATGTTATACTCTGGAATTGGATTGATACTATCATTTATTTTGTTCTCAATCCTTAATGCCAATTCTTTTAAATTATTAGCATGCAAAGATTCGCCACTATCATCTACTCCAAATTGAATAATTCCATCATTATAATTTGCATATGCACTAACTGTTTTTAAAAAACTATCTGATAATTTCGACTTAAATTCTAAATTATAAGTTTCCCTCATGATATCTCGCCTCCATGATCTTATCGTAACCAAAACAACGTAAAAGTGCAACGTATTTTTTTACGTTGCACCTTGCGTTGCATTTTAACTTATTTTCTAGTTTGCGTTAGTAAGCAATAAGCAATTTAGAAAAGCCCGCAGTGAGGCGAACAACAAGTACGCCTCCATGTGGGCTTTTTCGAAACGAATCTAGTTCGCCATTATTATTGCAAATCTATTCCCATTCTTCTTTTCCAAACGTCCGATTTATCCCAAACCATTCAAAATACTAGATTCTATTTTTTAGAGTACCACTAAATCCACCTAATTATAGGACGTTTTCAAATTTTTAGTCCCGTCCCAGTCCCAGTACCGGACAAAAACATCTAAGAAAAAATGTATACATCTGATAATTTATGATATATAGCATTTTCTAGTTTTGTTTTTAATATTCTTATATTATCATATCTATCAACATTATCCATAAACCATTGCATGATATCTGTTTTTTTTATTATATTTTTTTCATCATCATCTAATTTACTCAATACTTCATTATACCAATTATTAACAATTTCAATTTTTTGTTCTTTCTCTAATTGATCAAATTGTATACACTCAGAAAATCTCGAAAACATTGCTGGTCCTAAACTCTCTTTAATTTTTTCTTCATTCATAAAATTTGAAGTACATATAAAAATAGTGTTTTTTAAGTCTACATCATAATTGGTATCTACGTACCTACCCTCATCAAAAAGCTCATAAAAAGCATTATAAAACCTATAGTCTACTTTATCAAATTCGTCAATTAGTATAACATTAGACTCCCTTAAAAGCATATCTTTTGCTAAACTATTATTTGAGTGTTCAGACCCAAAAACGTAATTATAAGCTTCATTTGTTTGCATCATTGAAAATTGAATTCTTAATAAGTTTCCACCTAATGAATTACTTATACTTTTAGCACTTTCAGTTTTACCAACTCCAGAATACCCATAAAACATTAATACAACCGGATTATTTACTTGCTCTTTTAATAACCTATACAATCCTGTTATTATTGATTTTTTACAATCAACTTGTCCAAGAATATCTTTATTTAATTTTTCGTAAATCTCCTTAAGTTTTTCCTTAGATATTTTTTGGTATTCTGAAAATTTATATTCAATTATACTTTCATCATATGCTTTTAAAGATTCCTCCACTCGTCTCGGTGGATTATGAATTAGAAGACAATCAATATCACAGTTTAAAGTAATTATAGTTGAAAAGTTTGATAAAACATGAGGTAACACTGATGCATAATCATCTGCCTTTACTACACAGGTTTCAACAGGTATTTTTCTTCCTAACTCTTGCTCTCTAACACCAGATTCATTCGGTCTTAACCTAGCATTATATTTTTGTATTAGCTCCATAAAAGGTGTATAAGAACCATTACCTATAATTTCAGATAATAATTCTTCAAAATCTTTTTTGCTCCCTTTAAATATAATAATTCTATTAACCATTTGACTCAACTCCAGCTAATAGCACATCAAATACCGGAAGTTTTTTAGATGAATTAGTATTTTGGCCATTGTCTCTATTACTTTCTTCATATGATGGATTATCAACTACACTATTTGTTAAATCAAGATTTAACTCTTCGTTAATATTAAGCATATCCAATGTTGTATCACCAACTTTAATAGCAAAAATACTTAAATTCATTTTTAACAAATCACTAATCATATAATTATTTTTAAAAGCGCTAATATTAAACCTTAAAATTACCTTACTATTTCCTTTAGTTCCAACAAATTCGTAATAACCCTTTGCATTTCTTAAAACGCTATCAAGTTTCTCCAATGAAATACTAAATTCTCCACTAGGAATAGTGCTTCCAGATTGAAACATATTCATATATGGTGAAACCATTACAAAATAAGACAAAGAATCTTTCTCTGCTGTGATTTTATATCCACTGAATTTTTTTATTGTCCCTTTTGGTAATTTGGAAACAGCTGTCTCATTCTCATTTTCTTCTAATGCATTAACAAAATCAGTAAGAATAGTATTTTTTATAATATTTTTTACCATTTTTTCACTATTAAAACTTAGTCCTGCTGATGCTGTCACGCCAACTTCTGCATTCCAGCCTAATAATGCTTTTATTAGACCACCAAATCCAATTTTTGTAGCTGCATCTGTATCAACTTCTGCATCTTTTGAAGCTGTTTCTAATAATTCTGTTGTTTTCTCCAACTTTCCTCCAGACATCAATTGAAGATAATCCGTTATTGACTCGTCATCAAAGTATATAATCTTACACAATTGAGTTGTTGAACTTTTATCGGACATACGCCCCTCCAATAATCATTGCTAATAATTTTCCTTTTCTATTAACCATCAATCCTATCGCCATATGGTAAACTCTTTATATAGTCTTCCATCCATTTCCAATCAGGTATAAACCCAAGTTTTGAATACTTCTTTTCGCTATCTATAACATAGTCATTACCATTCATTAAAACTGGTAATTTTAAAGTAAAATCTTTTCTAAAGTGTGAATTCAGTTCTCTTCCAAAAGCCTGATATTTTATTTTGCACTCATTCCTTATCAGAGTCGAGATAAATAATTTTGTGTGAACACTAAGTGGTTCTTTCTCTTGCAATATCCCTACATTTTGTGCTGTATAAAAAGGTTCTTTTTGGATGAAACAAGATCCTAAAAAACTACCACCTAGAGCTAATGACATGGCACCAGCAGGAAATGGTTTTTGTCCTTCAACTTCATCAACAAATCCTACGACACCGTTTCCGTTACTATCGCGTGATACATAATTGAACTTTGGATTATCATTTGTTGTAGCTATTGCATCTATTCCATTCCCCATAGATGTATTAAATAGTTTGTGCAAGTAAAATTCTTTCCATGTACTTGCATTTACATCAGATAATTTTTTATTATTTCCTGTTTTTATAGGCTTATGCTTTAAAGATTTCATAAATCTTTCCATCCAGTCCCAATCAGGTTTACCTTCATTTGTAGCAGGTAAATTGATTTTAGACTTAACCATTCTTTCAGGACGCCATTTTCTACCATATCCCCACCTATACCTATCTTTCATAATAATAGATGCCACAAATAAACCTGTAAAATAATTAAATTCACCATCTTTTCTATAAAGTAGATTCACATCATGACTGCATGTGAATTCTGTTTCCTGATAATAAGCATAGCCTACAGAGCCATTGTTTGTAACACAAACCGATTTGCCAGAAAATATTTTCTTATCAATAGTATCATTTGGCAAGCTCCCAGTTTTTGAAGAAGAATCTATTTCATCTTTCGTATAATAGGCGGTTACACCATTGTTTTTATCAGTTGCTCCTAAAAAAGGTATAGTACCATTGCCTGACTCTTCGGGTTTTTTATTATAGAATCCTTTTTTAATTATAAATACTTCTGTAAATAAAAAAGTTTTCCATTTGCTAAAATCAATCTTCATAGATAAAACCCTCTTTTATTAGATAAGATAAATAATCATTAAGAACTTTTTGAAAATCTTTAGTTTCCAATGTTGTATAGTCAGTTTCCATATAAGCCTCAGCCAACCACTCATCTTTCCAAGTAACTTTCTTCATAACAGATAATGTACCGACCCCCAAAAGTTAGACCAAAATCTAACGAATGGGAGGTCGGTATTTTTATGGCAAAACATAGTTTTGAATTCAAGAAGAAAGTTGTTTTAGAATATTTGGATGACAAGGGTGGTTTTACATATCTTTCTAAAAAATATGGACTTGGCTCTAAGACACAGTTACGCAGTTGGATTAATGCATATAAAATGTTTGGTGACGAAGGATTAATGCGTTCTCGTAAAAAAGAAAAATATTCTTTCGAAATTAAGCTTTCTATTGTAGAGTTATATCTATCAAGTGAGATTTCATATCAAGACTTGGCAATTCAAGAAGGTATAAGCAATCCAAGTATGATTTGTAACTGGGTCAGTCGCTTTCGTGCTGCCGGTCCTGATGCTTTGAAACCACGCAAGAAAGGTCGAAAAAGAAAATTGGATAAACCTAAGATAGATAATAAAGCTCAAGAAGCGGAAGAAAGAATAGTTGATACAAGTGCAGAACATGTTAAAGAATTAGAAGATGAACTGCTTAAGTTAAGAATCGAGAATGCCTTTTTAAAAGAACTGAGGAGACTGCGTTTAGAGGACGAGGCAAAAATGAGAGAACGGCACTCGTCATCAACAGTCTCCGAGGAGAATTCAAACTAAAAGACCTTCTCTCTTATACAGGCATGCCTAAAGCAACATATATGTACTGGCAGAAAAGATTAGATAGAGAAAATCCTGACAAAGAAATCGAGGAAAAGATTCTTGAAATCAGAGATAATCACAAGGATTATGGTTATCGTCGAGTGACTGGAGAATTAAGAAATCAAGGATACTATGTAAACAAAAAGAAAGTACAACGTATAATGCAAAAACTTGTTTTGCAAGTCACTTCTTTCACTCGAAAAAGCCGGAAATACAGTTCATATAAAGGTAAAGTTGGAACGGTTGCTCCTAATCGCATAAGGAGACGATTTAATACATGTATACCACATCAGAAGATTACAACAGATACTACAGAATTTAAGTATTATGAGATTAATGCAAAAGGTCAAATGACAATGCGTAAGCTTTATCTGGATCCATTTATGGATATGTGTAATGGTGAAATTATAAGCTATGGAATTGACAAGAAACCTTCAGCCAAAAATGTCATGGATGCATTGGAACAGGCTATTGCAATAACATCAGATTGCAAATTCAGAAGAACTTTCCATTCGGATCAAGGCTGGGCTTACCAAATGAAAGCATACTCTCATCGTCTAAAGGAGGAAAGAATCTTCCAAAGCATGTCTCGTAAAGGCAACTGTCACGATAACGCTGTTATGGAGAATTTCTTTGGTTTGTTAAAACAAGAAATCTATTATGGTGCTACTTACTATAGCTATGATGAGTTAAAGTCAGAAATAGAACGATACATAAAGTATTATAATGAACAAAGAATTAAAGAAAAACTAGGATGGCTAAGTCCAGTGCAATACAGACTTAGACTCTTGGCTGCATAAAAATAGCGTAGCAGCCATATAAACTGCTACGCTAAAAAAGTCTAACTTTTGGGGGTCACATCATAATCCCGGTACTTCTTTTTTGTTTTTATATAAGTCAAGCCATTCATCTTTTGTGCTTACCCACAAACTATTCCCGTCACTATCTGTTTTTTCAACCCTACCTAATCCTTTTCTTTTTATAAATTTATCGTCTTTAAAATATCCAAAAAAAGTTTCCTTATTAGACCTTTCATGCTTTTGAGATAAATCAAAAATCATACAGCAAGCTATAGCAGCAGCACCTGGATAAAACATTTCATTTGGCAATGAAAAAACTGCTTCTAAAGTATAATTATCTAACATCTTCTTTTTATATTTTTTCACATCTCCACTATTTCCAATAGCAGCTTGCATTGGTAATAGTACTGCTATTTTTGAGTTAGCTGGTATATGTCTTGCAACATATTCTACAAAGTGGAAGCCTTTAGAAGGATCTTCTTTCTTACTTGAAGTCCAAGTTTTTACATATTCTGGATCGCAAAATTTTCTAGTGGCATTGTATGGTGGATTCATTAAAACAATATTTATATTTTTATCTTTAATCCATTCTCCTCTTTCAAACATAGAAGCTTGGATAACATTTGAATTACCATCGCCATGGATTAACATGTTTGTTGATGATAACCCAAACGCTCCATCTTCGTATTCAATACCAAAAATTTGATTCCTTTTTACTTCTTCACGTTCTACTTCTGTTTCGCAATCATCCATTGCATCTGTCATTGCCCTTACTAAAAATGCTCCGCTACCAGAACAAGGATCTAAAATTCGTGAGTTTTTATTTACTCCTACAGCTTTACACATAAAATCACAAATGTGATCTGGTGTAAACGCCTGATTTTTATCAGATTTACCAACGTATTTATTAAATGTTGTAAAAAACAAATTTAATAAATCTTGCCCTGCAGTATTTGAATCATTAATAAAAGGAATTATATTGTTGTCTATAAATTCCAATATTTTTTGCAATTCATCATATGTTAAACTAGCTATATCTTGATCGTCTAGCACCTTACTACTTAACACAGATAATTTTCCAGCTTTATTTAGAGTATCCACATCATTATTTTTAGATAACAAACCTGACAGGATATTTTTTATATCTTTTATTATTATTTTTTCTTGACTTAAATCTTTTCCAGTATTAGGGTCCAATGTTGGTTTTAAATTTTTATATGAAAGTCCATTTTTTAATGCTAATAAGCAAGTACCTACGAACTGACTTCTCAATTTCTCATTTACACCATCTGAATGTAGCATTTCATTTAAAACCTTTATTGAATCAACAACTTTAATTTTGTCATTAACTTTACCAAAAACTATATTCTCATATTCTTCAAAAGATTTTAAAACAGTTTCTTCTTTTTTCCTGTGTTCTTCATCAATAATTACTGATTGTCCATGCCAAACCCATAAATCATCTCCATCTGTTTCTACTAGCATAGCAATTATTTTTTTATCAGAATAGGCTTTTTCATACCTTACATAATCCTGTAATTGTTTTCTAATTTTATTATGATCCCATCTGTTAAATCTATTTTTTGTTTCTACTAATATAACTAATCTATCATTTTCAAATCTTATGTCTAAATATTGATGGTTTGTGTCTGTGTCTCCTTTTTGGTAATCTTTTATATTTTTGCCAACGGTTCTAAGTGCTTGTACATAACTAAATTCTCCTGATTCAGTATTGCCAATCTGATACATGTCACCTATTTTTTGAATAATTTCGTATCTATTCATTCTATTACCTCACATAATCCATAATATCTTCAACTTTACACTCAAGAACACAACAAATCTTTGCTATAGTTTCTAAATCAATTCTTTTAACCTTGTTATTGCAATAAGAATTAAGTTGCGTCCTTTGAAGATTTGCTTCTTTTTCTAATTTGTTTTTGCTTATATTTTTTTCTTCTAAAACTTGGTCTATTTTAAAAATAATTTTCCCAAAGTCTTGCATAACTTTCTCTTCCTTGTCATTTTTTTAATCTGTATTTCAATTAACTATATTGTATCACTTTTAACTTCTTACAGGTATAAGATATTCTCATACTTCTTCAGTTGTATCTAATCACGTATTACAACTCATGTACGCAAAAAGACCGTAGCTTATAACTACGGTCTTATTTTTTGTCTAAGTGCAAACCACTTATAACTTTTATTCAATTTAATCTTCTTTATGAATATTCACATTTTAACCCTAGCTACAGTTTTTTATTTTCTGTAACCATTGAATTTACCAGCCTTTTATCTACTCCCACTCAATCGTACCAGTAGGCTTTGGAGTAAAGTCATAAAGCACTCTGTTTACACCTTCAACTTCATGAGTAATTCTGTAAGTCAAGGTTCTTAAGACTTCATATGGGAGTTCGAAAGGTTCTGCTGTCATGGCATCGACTGTGTTGACTGCACGGACAACGCATGGCCAGTCATAGCTTCTCTTGCCATTCTTAATTCCTGTACTTCTAAAATCAGGTACTACTGTGAAGTATTGCCAAATGCTTTGGTCCAAGCCTGCTTTAGCTATTTCTTCACGTAGGATAGCATCACTTTCTCTAACTGCTTCTAGTCTATCTCTTGTTATAGCTCCAACACAACGAACTCCTAGACCTGGGCCTGGGAATGGTTGTCTGTATACCATTTCGTGTGGTAATCCTAGAGCATCTCCAACTAGTCTAACTTCGTCTTTGAAAAGATTTTTTACTGGTTCAATAAGCTCAAATTGTAAATCTTCTGGTAGGCCTCCAACGTTGTGGTGACTTTTTACTAGATTTTGGGTCTTGGATCCAGATTCGATAATGTCTGGGTAAATTGTACCTTGTGCTAGGAAATCTATACCGTTTAGTTTGCCGGCTTCCTCCGCAAAGACTTCAATAAATTCTTTACCAATAATTTTCCTCTTAGCTTCTGGATCAGCTACACCAGCTAATTTTTCCAAGAATCTATCGCTGGCATCAACGTAAACTAAGTTTGCATCTAGTTGCTTGCCGAACACTTCTATAACTTGCTCTGGCTCACCTTTTCTCAAAAGGCCGTGGTTTACGTGTACGCATGTTAGTTGCTTACCAATTGCTTTAATCAATAGTGCAGCAACTACACTTGAGTCTACACCACCAGACAAAGCTAAAAGAACTTTCTTGTCGCCAACTTTTTCTTTAATCTCTGCAACTGCATTTTCGATGAAATTTTCAACACTCCAGTTTTTCTCTGCTTTACATTCGTTGAAAATGAAATCGTTTAATTTCTCTTGTCGTGAAGTTTCGTCTTCTGGCAAATCTGCCTCGCCACCATAGTCAACATACATTATTGGAATTTCTAAGTTCTTAACTTCAGAACTTACATCTACTTCTGTTCCATCAACTATTCTGTTAGGTCCAGCATTATAAATAATACCTTTTAATCCTGACATGTTAGCTAAGTATTCAGCTTCTACGTCGTAATTAACGACCTCACTATACACTCCCAATGCTCGAATCTCTCTTGCGAGTTCAGCATTCTTTTTGCTGCCTAAATCTACAATTACTATTGTATCTATGACCATGGTTTTCCCCCCTTAAATTATTTCAGCTTTATTTTACGCTAGAGTAATAATTTTGTCTTATTTTTTCTTTGTGCAAAAAGTCAAAAATTCACGATAAATACGCTACTTACGAACAAAAACGGTACCAATGGAAATGAATCTACGTCTTTTGCCCAAGCTTTTCGCATATGTCTTAGTATTAATGTTATCACAGCTAGCAAAAATATAAAAAGCGACATAAGTAGCAAGACTTGAACAAACATAAACTCATCAAAATACAAGCTCATAGCTCCTAGTAGTTTAACGTCTCCCATGCCTACTCCACCTTTTGCTAGGAAGAAAACTAACAGCGCCACCGGGATGTACGCTAAGAGAAAGAGCAATCCAGCACCCACTTCTGATATTTCACCTATGAGCAAAGTTACTATTATCCAGGAACATACTAAATATATAACGTATATATTAGGAACAACTCTGTCCTTAAGGTCGGTGTAACTTGTTATTACTAATACCATTAGTGCATTGCAAAGAAGCATTTGCTTCTTAAAGGATCCTGAACTACTCATGACTTTAACATTTAAGAGCAAAGTTAACAGCAGTAAGCCAAAAACTGTCACTCTGTAACTTCTCTTTCTTAATAACGACAACCACTTTCGCTTAAATACAACAGACATTCCCATGGCAAAAATAAACCTCCTCTATCTCAAACGATAAAGGAGGCTGATTAAATTTCTTGCTACAAAATGTAAGATTTCTCGACAAAAGGTCACAACGGCTAGTCCAGGAAAATCTAAACTTTTCTCAAGTAAATCCCTAGGCTATTACACCGGTCAACAATAAGATCAAGAGCACAGCTGCTAGGGCAATTCTATACCAGGCGAAAACTTCCATTTTCTTGGTTTTTAGATAGTTGAGGAAGCTCTTGACTACTAGCCATGCAACAATAAATGACACTACACAGCCAATTGCTAACGCTATCCAATCACCTGGAACAATACTTGCAACTGCTGCATCGTCTTTGAAAAATTTCAAAATACTATAGCCTGATGCACCAAACATAATTGGTATTGCCAAAAAGAAGCTAAAGTCTGCTGCTGTTGCTGTAGTCAAACCTGCAGCCCAACCACCCATGATAGTTGCGGCAGAACGTGAGAACCCTGGTATCAAGGCCATGCATTGAGCAACTCCAACTGTTAAGCCTTGCTTATAATTTATATCTAGCATCTCAGAGCCTCTGTTATGTACGGCAATTTTTCTTTCACCCCAAATCATCATGAGGGCACCAACTACCAATGCTATAGCGACTGTAGGTGTGCTAAACAAGTACTCATCGATAACATCATCTATTAGGACACCTAAGATTACAGCTGGAATACAGGACACAACCCATACTCCAAAGAATCTCCAGGATCTTTTGTCGTTCGAAAACATTCCTTGAAGTAAGTTCCAAATTCTTGGCCAGTATAAAACTACAACCGCTAAAATAGCTGCTAGTTGCACAACGATCATGTACATTTTGTTGAAAGCATCTGCTTCAACTTTCATTAGGTCTGAAGCTATTATCATGTGCCCAGTGGATGACACTGGCAAAAATTCTGTAACACCCTCGACTATAGCAAGAATAATAGTTTCAATTATTTGTCTAAAATCCATAATTTACCTCATATTAATTACTTGCACCTGGATAAACCGGTAGCAAGCTTGTTTTGATTTATTTGAATATAACTTATAATAACACTAATAAATGAATTAATAATTTAGAAATCGTATTTATTAATTTTGCATTTGACAGCAAGTAAAATTAGAAAAGCAGCAGAAGAAATGCGCAACTCAGAAAATATAAAAACGTAGCAGGAGAAATTTATAAAATGAAAACCCCAAAGCAAAACAACAAGAAAAATACTAACCATAAAGCTCTAGGAAGCAATAAGTTTGATGCTGCAGAATATCGAAAAAACAAACGTCTCCAAGAGTTAGAAGATACTAAAAAGAAAAGAAATGCTATGTTCGTTTTTGCCATAGCTGTGTTTGCGCTTATTCTAATCATTATTGCCATTGTTTCTAGGCTTTAGCGAAGAGCGTCACCCTTCCGTCTTTGACCCTGTCAGTTGCAACCTTTCTGTCCTACCATATGCCCTCCGTCATCTGCACCCTCAAACACACGCCAATACCCTTCAACAAAAAGACAAAATAAAACCTATTAATTAAAACATCTCAGATATTCCAATTAATAGGTTTGCTAAACTTTTTCTGTAATAACAGGATATTAAGCTCTTTCTACGGCACCATTACGGAGGCAGCTTGCACAAGCGTTGACTCTCATAGGAGTACCATCAACTATAGCTCTAACCTTACGAATATTACCTTTTTGTTTGCGTTTTGCTCTACGTGATACTTGAGAACGAGTTATACTAATTCTTCTTGCTGAAGTTACGCTCTTATCACATACTACACATTTAGCCATATTACCTACACCTCCTCGATAATTTTCTTGCATAAATTTTAGTGCGTACGAAATACTAACACAAGTACAGACGCTTTTCAAGCAAAACACTACTCAAATTAAGATTTTATTTATTAATCTTAACTCAGCTGTATATTCCTCTATACTTAAACTAATATTCCATGGATTTATCTTCTACGAAAAACGCACGGAAATTCATTATACCTAATTTCACACCTAAAATGCAATAGACTATATTAATTTTTTCACCTAATTTTCGCTGATTTTTAAACTCAAGCTTAAAAAAACCAAAAAGTTTAAGAAATAACGCAAAAAGCTATCGCAAGTCCACCATCATGACTAATGCTTAATTTCGCATCTGTATAGCCTCTGTCAGTAAACTCCTTCAGCGTATTACCGTGCAACACGTATCTTGGTGCACCCAATTCATCGTATCTAATCTCAATCTCTCTCAAATTCACACCACGAGAAATACCAGTCCCCATAGCCTTGCCAAATGCTTCCTTACTCGCAAAAAGCCCAGCCACAGAATCGATTCGCCAGTTATCTGCTTCTAAATATTCCTCTTCAAGAGTAGACCCTTCTGCTAAAGCTTCCTCAATAATTTCCTTCTTGAGAACACTTGCAATTTCAGTCTCAGTGCAAAATCTCTCGACAAACTTCAAGCCTTTTCTTTCAATAGCAGCTCGCATTCTACTGGTTTTAATTATATCTACACCTATACCCTTGACCACAATTATCTCCTCTTCAGACGTAAGTCCTCGCCTACGAAAGGCAGCATCTTGAAGTTCTGCATTAATCTTGAAAATAATCGCTCGTCAAAAACTTTTTTGAGATCTTTTATATCGTAATTACTGGTTATTATAGTTACTTTCTTATTAATATTGCGCTCTCTTAAAATCGCTATCAATTCTGCTAATGGATTAGTTAGTAAATCTGTTTGTAAACCTAAGTCATCAATTACAAGCAAGTCAGCTTCTAGAAGCAAGTTGTAGTCATTTTGAGCCTTGGATAATTGCTCTGCTTTGGTCGAGAAACTTCTTTGCTTAGTCCTTAGGTTATTTATTATTTCTTCTATTTTCAGCATATCTAAGACAAGGGCGAGATAATTTTCCGCCAAGACTTCATTGGCTATACATTCTGCCAGATAGGTCTTACCGGTTCCTGCTCTACCTGTGAAAAATAGATTATCGCTATATTTTGGAAAATCTTCTAAAAATTGTTTAGATAAATCTAAAATTCCCTCAATCTGTTTTCTTGGCTTGACTTTTCCTACTGCTGTATTTACGGAATCTTCAGAGAAAATGTTGAGATCGAAGTTATCGAAATTGTGTTCTGCTTGTGGCAGTAATGGGTCAATATTTTCTCGCAAAACCTGTACCCAGGTAGCACTGAAACACTTCGGACATTTTCCTCCATTGTAAATTGCAGTATCGTTGCAGAGGTTGCAGAAGTTGGTGGAATTAGAAATCTCTTTGTAAACCTCGTTAAAATCAGTAGCAGTAGGAGTCTCAGTTAAATTATTTTTCGCAACTGAAGGCAAAGCATTTTTTGCAGCTAATTCAAGGATATTATTTAAATCTTCCCAGCGTGATTCAGCCTGACTCTCGAGCTTCTTCGCTTCTTGCGGATTATTATCTCTATAATGCGCAATCAACTGATCTCTTTTCAAACTGGCTATGAGTTGTCGTTCTGAATAAACATTTTTCACCTTGTTTAGTAATTCTGCTTTATTCATCTTGTTCCTCTCTGTTGGTGGTTACAAACTTAAGTTCGCTCGTCTTTGACCTAGCTTAACTTCATTAAACTTATCCTAAACTAACTACCCTAAACTACTCTTCTTCCTCTTCATCCTTGCTAACTGCATAATAGTAGTAACTCTCAATTTCCTCATCACTATATTCTCGCTCGTCAATGCGTGGCAAATTAGATTTTCTGCTAGCTCTAGACTTTCTCTGCTTCTCTGCCTCTTGTTGATTGTTTTTAAGTAAATTCTCAGCTTCTTTCCTGGTCTTGATTCCAGCTTCATACCAACTAGATAATATTTTGTCGAAGTAATTCAAGTTTGGTTCGGATAATCTGACCGCAGATTCTAGCGCAAGCTCGATAATATCATAGTCATATTTGTATTCTATCAACCATTTCTCAACAATAGAGAAATCAAAACTGGTCATTCTTTTGTTCAAGGCGTTGCCAACTCTACGAGCCAAACGACTTACAGCCTTATTTTGTTCCTTATACTGGGCTAAATCTCTGAAAGTCTTAACTTGTTTACGACCATAATCTGCCGCCACTGTATTTAAATAATTTGGTCCATGCAAGACATTTCTTTCGGCCGCATCAACAAACATTTGGTAAACAACAGCTGGCTCGAAGTCATATGTATCAAACCAATTATCTATAGCCTGATACCAATTGGGCCCCATCATTCCTTGGAAATATGTGTTATTTACGCTACTTATCAGGGCATTACGTTCTTTGGATTTACTGTTATTTTCTACAGACTCTTTCATTGGTTTAGCAGTAATTTTCCTGTATGATCTCTCTATAGCTTTTTTCTTCAAATTAATTAAGATAAAGCTCTCTAAATCTGCAGCAGCAATAACCAATTCTTGACTGACTAACTCCATTAAGGCAGCTTTGGTATCTTCTTCGCTCAAAGAAAGTTGTCTACGACAAGACTCAGTTTTTACCTTGTTCTGATTATCTTTAAACAAAAGTGAGGAGATATAAACTTTAATTGCTAAATAGCTTAACTTCGGCAAATAATCAGTGATAAAAACTTGTGGTAATAGAACGTCGTCCATAAACACATCAGCTAAACCATCCATATTTCTCCCCCTTTAATAATCATCTTAAGTGTATAATTATTTTATAATTAATTCGGACTTGGAAATTTATTATATCATGAAGAATATTAAAAAATTCTATTTCCTTATTTAATTTAAATTTGGAGGTTGCTGTGAAAAATCCTAAATCTAATAACAAATTAAGACTTCTACAAGCCATTATTTTTGCACTAGTTGCGATCATTCTGGGTTTTATCATATACCTGCTATTTAATGACTCAATTTTTAAAAGAAATGCTGAAATTTCAGAAAGTTCTAGTAGTGACACAAACATTGCTCTTGAATCTAATACTAGTGAAAGTACTACCGAAATAAAAGAAACTACTACGAAGAAAACAAGTGAAAAAAGTACCACAACCACAACAAGCACAAGTTCAAATGCAGACAACGAAAACAACGAACCTGAAGAGGAAGCTCCTGCTCAAACTCCTGCTCCAACCCCTGCACCAACTCAACCTTTAGTCTCTCCAGATGGCAGAAGTGGAGAAATGCTTGACCTACCATTCCTTGTGCGTGGCATTGAAGTCATTAGCAAGAACCACTGGGTCAGCGACAAGTACCGTCCTCTCCCAGACTCCTATACTAACAACGGATTACGTGATGAAGCCTGGAACGCTTTCCTTGAAATGCAGACCGCTGCGGCTGCAGAGGGTATTACTTTGGTGCATATAAGCTCATATAGACCATATGAATTACAAGCAAGATTATTCTACAACTACAGCCTCAGAGAAGGTGAAGAGGCTGCCAACCGTTACAGTGCTAGACCTGGCCAAAGTGAACACCAAACAGGATTGGCTATTGACGTTACCTCTGGTGGCCCACTAGTTCAAGATTTCCAATATGATCCTGCAGGGATTTGGCTTTGGGAAAATGCTTATAAATTTGGTTTTATCCAGAGATTCCCTGAGGGCAAAGAGCACATTACCGGATACATGTTCGAACCTTGGCACTATCGCTACATTGGCGTGGAGCACGCTAGTAATTTCGGACCTAATCACAGTTTAACTCTGGAAGAATACCTAGGTATAGATTAATAATTTTTGATTTAACGGGGGTGAGTTATGGGATTATTCAACTCAATTAAGGAAGCATTTTTATATTTTTTCCGTGGTAAAGAAGATTTAGTCTTCTCTCCTCTAGCTGCTTTTTCTGCGCTACACTTAATAATTCTTTTTGCTTTTATTGTATTAGTAGCAATTATTTATAGAGGGGATTTGGGCTTAAAGGAAGGCAATAATCGTAGGAAGTTATCTCATATTTTAGCAGTGATGCTGCTTATAGACCAGGTGATTCTCTACACTTGGCAATTTACTTCAGGATTCTTCAATGTAGAGCTATCTCTGCCTCTATATCACTGCAGAATTGCAATTTCCTTATTAATTATAGGTGTATTATTTAATCGCAAAAATATCCTCTACATAGGCATGTACTGGGGATTCTTGGGCTCCATTATTGCGCTGTTAGTACCAGATATGTATTATTTCCAATTCCCTCACTACACAAATATTCAGTTTTTCTACAATCACATTATTATGGGCTTGCTAATTATTAACCTACTCAAATCTAGGGCAATCCAGATTACTAGCAAAGAAACCAAATTCGTTCTAGTAGTTACAAATATCTATAACCTGCTCTTGTTCATTTTTAATTTAAGCATGGCTCATTTCATGGGATTCGAAGAAATTAATTATGGCTACATGAATGCCTTCCCGAAAATAGTACCTATCAGATTTGGCGTATTTGTTCACTTCCTTATTGTAACTGCACTTTTCAATATGATTATGTTGCTTATTGGTTATTTGTTCCAAGCTTTAAGTAAAGGTGAATCAGAAATTAAGGATAGATAGTATACGTACTATTAAGCTCCCCTCAATTGATCATTTAACGCAACAAAAAACAGCCGTACATCCTTGATGTACGACTGTTAATTTTTCTTTTAATTTCGGTTCTTAAGTTCTTAAGTTTACTAACCTTACTCGCAAATTATAATTAAGCTTTGTAAACTTCTGCGATTGCTGCGAAGTCATCAGCTTTAAGTGAAGCACCACCGATCAAACCACCATCAATGTTTGCTTGACCTAATAGTTCTTCTGCATTTGCTGGTTTCATAGAACCTCCGTAAAGAATACGTGTGTTTGCAGCTACATCTTCACAGTATAGTTCAGCTAGAGTTTCACGAACAAATTTACAAATTTCTTCAGCTTGTTCTGAACTTGCTGTCTTACCTGTACCGATAGCCCATACTGGTTCGTATGCGATTGTAACGTGAGCAGCTACTCTGTTTGCTGGAACATCTTTCAATGCACCTAATAATTGAGTTTTAACTACTTCGAATTCTTTACCTGCTTCTCTTTCTTCTAGAGTTTCACCAATACATACGATTGGACGTACACCCCAGTTTAATGAAGCTAAAACTTTTTCGTTTACGATTTCGTCTGTTTCACCGAAGTATTCACGACGTTCACTGTGTCCTAGTACTACGTGGTTTACACCCATTTCAGCTAAGAATTTAGCACTAATTTCACCAGTGTATGCACCTTCGTCAGCTTGATGAGCATTTTCTGCTGCAACAACGATATTTGTTCCTGCAACTAGTTCACTTACTGTACCAAGAACTGTGTAAGGTACTGCGATTAGAACTTCTGAGTCAACATTTTTAACTTTCTCGATTAATTCATTTACTAAAGCTGTTGCTTCTTTTGGTGTACCTTTGTTCATCTTCCAGTTACCGCAAATGTATGCACGGCGGCTGTCTTTGTTTTGTAGGCAGTCAATTCCTGGTAGAACTTTACCCTCTAAGAATTCTAGTGAAGCACCACCACCTGTTGAGATGTGTGAAACTTTGTCTGCGAAACCTAGTTGTTCAACTGCTGCAGCTGAGTCACCACCACCGATGATTGATGTTGCTGATGAGTTAGCTACTGCTTCTGCAACCTTAGCTGTACCTTGAGCGAATTTCTCAAACTCGAATACACCCATAGGACCGTTCCATACTACTGTCTTAGCATCTTTGATTGCGTCAGCGTATAGTTCAATTGTCTTAGGACCGATGTCTAGACCCATCCAGCCATCTTCGATATCGATATCTGATTCTTTTGCTTCTGCATCTGCTGCATATTTGTCTGCAACGATGTGGTCTACTGGTAATAGTAGTTTAACGCCTTTTTCTTCAGCTTTAGTTAATAGTGATTTTGCTAAGTCGAGTTTGTCTTCTTCTACTAATGAGCTACCAATTTCGTGGCCTTGAGCCTTCAAGAATGTATAAGCCATACCACCACCGATTAGGATTGTGTCAACTTTTTCTAAAAGATTTTCGATAACACCGATTTTGTCTGAAACTTTAGCACCACCTAGGATTGAAACGAATGGTCTTTCTGGAGTTGTTAAAGCACCACCCATAACTTCTAGTTCTTTTTGGATTAGGAATCCTGATACTGCTGGCAAGTAGTTTGCTGCACCTGCAGTTGATGCGTGTGCTCTATGTGCAGTACCGAATGCATCGTTTACGTAGATTTCTGCAAATGAAGCTAGTTCACGTGCGAATTCTGGATCGTTAGCTGTTTCTTCTTTGTGGAAACGAACATTTTCTAGCATTAGAACTTCGCCATCTTTTAGAGCTTCAGCTTTTGCTTTTGCATCTTCGCCAACTACGTCAGCTGCCAAGACTACTTCTTGACCTAGTAATTCTGATAAACGATCTACTGCTGGTTTCATTGAGAATTTAGCTTCTGGACCATTTTTTGGTCTACCTAAGTGTGAAACTAAGATTACACGTGCTTTGTGATCTACTAAATATTTGATTGTTTCTAAAGCACCTTTTATTCTCTTGTCATCTGTAACTTCGCCTTTGTCATTCAAAGGAACGTTGAAGTCTACACGAACTAAAACTTTTTTGCCTGACACATCAATGTCTGCAATACTTTTTTTGTTGTAATTTGCCATGTGCATCCTCTCCTTATACTTAACACTAGTTTTGTTTATGTTTATGCGACTTAATTCTATAAAATCAAACCAAACATAGCAAAACTAATTTATTATTAATTTCTTCGTATTCGACATATATTATATATCTTCTTACGAAATATTTTTTAACTTATATTAAAGTTAATCAAATATTGATTTTTGCTCAACATTATCTACTTAATATCTACTTAATTTTAAATAAAGATTAGGGGCTTTTCAAGTTTTTGCTAGTTTAAATAGATTTATACATTTCTCTATATTCTTTGGCTGTCACATTATTCTTTTTTTTTAAATATTCGTCTAAAATAACTTGGATAATTAAACCCCACATAATAAGATATATCATTCACACTCATTTCAGTATTCTTTAATAAATTTTCAGCATTTTTTAATCTAATTTCATTGAGGCAATCTGTAAAGTTTTCTCCAGTATGATCTTTAATAAGCTTTGCTACGTAGGAGTTACTTAACTCCACAGCGCGTGAAACTTTACTTAAGTTTAAGTTATCCATGTAATTCTCTTGCATGATTTCAATTATTTTAGCCTCATTACTCTTAACATTTGATTCATTCTGGTAACTATTAGCTTTGTCGCAAAAACAATTTATAAATTTACGAAAACTATATATTAAATCATGTGCGTTTTTATACTCCGATATTAGCTTTTCATAAATGGCTTCTTTCTCACTTATGTTAGTCAATGAACTTAAGGATAAATCTGAATGTTCTCTTTTTGTAATCACGCAATAAAGTTTGCTAAGTAAATCAATTCCCAAGTTCTCTTCAGGAACTTCCTCTAATAATGCTAAAGTTTCTGAGCCTACCTTGAAAACTTGTTTATATAGATTTCTATTTCTTAAATAAATTAACTCTTCTATTTTATTATTGATTTCTGATATTGTTTTATTTTCCAAAACACAGTCAAACTCTTTTTCGAAGAATATAGGAGAATTTCCACTATCCCCAAAATTAGAATTAAAAAATTTCCAAGATAATAAATATGCCTCTTGAATAACCTCTGCAAAAGTACTGCAGGGTTTCATAAAGACTACACCTAAAGCTCTTACATCTTTTTCTTCTATATTTTTAAGTTCTTGAATTTTATTCTCAGGTATCAAATACAAATATGTACTATCACTAAATCTTAATCCCAACATATTATTTAGCTCAAGTATTCCTGACCCATTGCTAACCACCACTACATTATTTCTACTTACAGCTTCTAAATCAATTTCTTGTTCTGAAATATTAAACATACTGAAAAAATCATTCTCCATTTAAAACGTCAAAATATATTTGACGTAGGTCAGAAAGTGTAATTTTACCTCTATCCTCACCATTACAATACTCATTAACTTCAAAAGTTAGTGGACCTTTAAAATCAATTTCAGCTAATTTTTTATTAAATGCTTCCCAATCAATAACCCCAGTGCCTGGCGCCCAATGTCTCTCATTGACTTTGTCATAATCAGAAATATGTAAACATACAAGTCTATCTTTAATAGCATCCAAAAAATTTATATTATCTTCTTGTAGTGAGTGGTTAGTATCGAAACATATCTTCATCCTAGGATCCACACTCACTATATCTAGAAGTTCTAGACTATTTTTAGCCAAACATGTTCTTGGGAGATTTTCTATTGCCCAGACAATATTAGGATTTATCTTTTCTAGTTCATCTGCTAAATATCTAATTGATTTTTTAGCCTGCTCTATATGAGCTTCTCTATCCTCATCTTGTATAGGTTCAAAAGAAGGATGCAAAATAAATCCAATTTCGGGCTCTTGTATAGAATTTATAACTTCAGCTAGCTCCAAAATTCTGTGCAGATTTTCAATTCTTTTATCTTCATCTAAGGCTGAAATATCCCAATCATAGCCATAAGGAATATGATAAGAAGTGAATCTTATATTATATTTATTTGCCTGATTAACAGCTTTTCTGAAATCATCTGCCTTGGTTTCTATATCATCAGAAAATCTTCTTTCAGGCTGAGAAAACTCAATAAATCTAACTCCAGCATTATAATATTCTATTGCTTGATTTTCTGAGAAGGGTTCTGAATAAAATCCAGAAGATAGTCCAAATCTTAGTGGATTATTGTTTTTTCTACTCATTTTTTTACCTTTTCATAATAGTGTTAATACCAGTTTAGGTAATAATTGTTAAATATCTGGAAGAATAATGTTAAAAGTTGCCTGAACTACTTCAAGCAACTTTCAACGTTGAGATTTTCAATTTTAATTCAACCTAGACTTAGGTCTTACATAGACAGAATATTAATTCTACTTTAATTAATTACTTGTATAACGATCTCTTGCAGCTTGATATTGCTTTAAGACTTCAGATAAACCTAGAGACTCTAAGCTATTGATAAATGCATCATATTCTGCTGTTACATCTCCTTCACCCATGATCCACTTAACTTCTTGTTCTATAATTGCATTTTTAATTTGAGGCTCTAATCTATCAATAATTTCACTTTCTTCAGGGGTTCTATTTTCATAACCGGTATAAACATCCTTTAAGTCCTGAGCATATGGTGCGAATATTGATGAAAGCTTATACTTGAAGTTTCCTTCTTTTCCTTCACCTTTTTCATTATATTTATTCTCTGCCATATTTGATCCTACATAGTATGGCATCTCTCTAGTAGAAGACTCTCTCAACCACTCTTCCCATGTCCAATCTTTTGGCAACTGAGAAGCAGCCCATAGTCCTTCTTTTACCTTATATGTTTGGCGATCAAACATACCATAAGTCTCTTGAATTGAATTATCTGGTGTATAGAGATAATCAAAATATTTCATCAATAACTCTGGATTTTCTGCCTTTGCTGAAAAAATAGCTTTGTTTCTTGCAAGTCCAGATAGTTCATTTCTCCATAATCTTTCACCATTAGGTCCTTTTAATGGTGGCAGAGGTACATATTCATTTTTCTCATCAAGTTCAAGAGCTACTCTATCTCCAACAACTTCTGTACCTGTCCACTCAATCGCAACACCATAAACTGGAGTTTCGCTTTGACCTTTACCAATATATCTTTCATTTTCATGGGTAAAAGCTTCAGCATCTATTAAACCATTTGACCAGAGCTTATTAATATATTGAATTGCTTCAACATAGTTATTGTGCTGAATTCCGTAAATAACATCACCTTCAACAATATTTAATTTAGTACCATTTCCAATAAATCCAAATGGACCAAACAATGTTGATTCAGGACTTCCTGTCCAAGTTGAGTTGTAATTAAAAGATAGTGGGATCTCATCTTGCTCCCCATTACCATTAGGATCTTGATTCTTGAATGCTGTTAAAACTTCTACAAAATCGTCTATAGTTTCAGGCATATCTAATCCTAATTTATCTAGCCATTTCGCATTAATAACTTGTGTATCTCTAATATGAATTCCATTCCCAGGCCATACGGAAAAGTTGTTAATTCTAGGAACACCATATAACTTTCCTGCATAAGATACGGAGGCTGCTAGAGCTTCTGGATGTTGCTCAAAAATCCATTTCAGATTCGGCATTATACTCTCATCTTTTGCATAATCTGTTATATCCATGAATAGACCGGCAGTGTCACCATATGTTCCTAATTGATCCATACTTATGCCCATATTAACAAAAACATCAGGTAAATCTCCGGACGCTAAAGTGGTAGCTAATCTTTCGGCTTTTGCAGATTCCAAAACCCAGTCATATTCAATATTAACACCTGTCTCTTTAGCACGTTCTTGGTAAAGTGCCATCTCGTTAGGATCTTTAACTCCTAAAGCGTAAGAAATCATAGCTGTATATTTAACTGGTTCATCAGTTAATGGAAGGTCTACGTTTATATTCGGCACATTCTTTTTGGGATCAAAGGTACTCTCTACATCATCATAAATAGATAAATCTTCCTCTTCTAACTCTATAGAATCTGTAGTTGCCTCTGTTGTTTCCTGTCCTGTTTCTTTTCCTGAATCAGACGGATCTTTAGTCGCTGAACTGTTATTACAAGCTGATAATGTTAAAACACTTACTAACAATATACTAGCTAACTTACTCAATTTGAATTTTTTCATACCTATCTCCTTTTTTTGTATCTCAATTACTCTTACTACTTTATAGTTTCATTAAGAAACGACTCCTCCATTCATTTTATTTTGCTTATTTGTTTAGCCTTTAATAGATCCCACCATAATGCCTTTGACGAAATACTTTTCGACAAGCGGGAAAATTATAATAATTGGTAATACTGCTATAACAGCTACAACATATTTCACAGATAAAGCTATTTCGCTCATTCTAGCCATTGTATTTCCATCTATATCACCTTCTAATCTAAGTGATTGAGCTGCTATTTGTTCTCTAATTAAAATGTCTCTCAGTATTAATTGAAATGGATATTTATCTTGATCTTTTATGTATATCATCGCATTGGCATATGAGTTCCAATATCCAACACCATAGAATAGTCCAATAATTACCATGATCGTAGAACTAAGTGGGAGTGCCACTTTAATGAAAAAGTCCCAATGATTTGCACCATCTATTTTTGCCGCATCTAGCAATTCACCTGAAATATTCTTCTTTAAAAATGTTCTTGTAATAATTACGTTCCAAGAGCTTACAAGTCCAGGTAAAATTAATGCCCACCAAGTGTTATATAAACCTAATCCTCGAACCAATAAAAAATCTGGAATCATTCCACCACTAAAATAGATAGTTATCATTACTAGAGTGAATAATACTTTGCTTAATCTAAAATCTTCAACTGACAAAACATAAGCAACTGGCATAGTGCAAATCAAGCTTAAACTTGTACCTAAAGTTGTTATTACTATTGAATTAATAATGCTACTTAGAATTCTTGGATCTGCAAAAACTCTCTTAAAACCATCAATATTACTTCCTTTAGGCAATAAGAGAACTTGACCATTACTCACAGCATAAGGATCACTTATTGATGCAATAAATACTACATATATTGGATAAGCTATTAAGAAAATAACGATTGTTACTAATGTAGTTACCACGAAATTAAAGAACTTATCAGAGCTTAAAAACTTTACCAATGGGTTTGTATTCGAATTTTCCTGAGGTAGAGGTTTTAGAATAGCTAATTCTTCATTATCCAAAATACTTTTCTTGTTATTATAATTACCCTTATTACTTTCATTATTAATCTTACTCATTTAATTACCTCTTTCTAGTTACAGATCTAAAATAAAGAGTTATTACCAGCTAGCTTTGAAATACCATTAGCTATTAATAAAAGAATAATATTTACTACGGAATTAAATAAGCCGATAGCGGTGGTGTATGAGTATTGTCCGCCCAAGATACCCTGTTGATATGTATATGTTGAAATAATTTCGCTCTTTGATAAATTTAATGGTCGTCGCAAAAGATAAGCTTTTTCCCAGCCAACACTCATTAATCCACCAATGCTCAAAATCAGCATCACTGATACTAGAGGAGCTATGCTAGGCCATTCTATATATTTAATTTGTTGCCATTTGTTAGCCCCATCAATCTCGGCTGCCTCATAAAGCTCTGGACTAATATTACTTAGAGCTCCAGTGTAAATTATCGTGCTCCAACCTAATCCTGTCCAAATTCCTGAACCTACGTAAATCCAAACAAACCAGTCAGAATTATTTAAAAAGTCAATCTTTTGTCCACCAAAGTAATTGATTATTTTATTCAAGACACCTACTTGGCCATTTAGTAAAATCCCCATAATTCCAACTGTCACTACTGTAGAGATAAAATTCGGTATATATGAAATAGTTTGGTAAGCTTTTGCCAATTTTTTCACCTTAATGTGATGAAAACCTATTGCTAGAAGTATTGGTAAAGGGAAATAGACAAGTAAATTTACAATAGATATTCTTAAAGTGTTTAATATTAAAGTCTTGGATGTACTTAGTGTTAGAAAATTGTAGAAGTGTTTAAATCCATACATATCGGTCCATGGAGACTTAGTAACACCTAAAGCAGAATTATAATCTTTGAAACCAATTAAAACACCATACATTGGCCCATATTGAAAAATAAGCAACCAAATTAGATATGGAATTACCATTAAATAGAGTTCTGGAAAATTCTTAATATTTTCTAAAGTACTGGAGAAAAAGTTCTTTGACCCCTTTTTCATTCTTACAGTCTTATTTTTTGACATTAGAAAACCCCCAAACTTTTCTTAATAAGTGAATTATATTTAGAAAAATTTGGGAGTTTGTATACAAATCAGTCTGAAAATATATACTTAGAGCTTTTTAAACGTAAACTTACTTAAGTTTTACTATTAATAACTTTGCTTTAACATAAGTTACACATTGAAAATTCAATTATCAATATTCATGAATATTTAATTCATAGGAATTTATTACTAAATTATTACTTATGGTCTTTATATTTATCTTTAACTTCTTTAAAGAACTTATTATATATTTCTAAAGTTTCAAAATCGACTATACTGTTTACAACATTTTTAGGCACATCAGCAAGGTATACTTCTCCTGTTTTCATAGGGATAGGTTCATCAACATTCAAATTATATACGCCTAAAAGATTCTTAAAAATGGGGTAGTATGAATTTTTTAACTCATTAGGGATATTTGTCCTTGAATCAAATTTGATTTTCTCTAAAAGGAAAAGATAGTTTTCCCCAACCCTTAAAGGTAAAAGCCCAGAATTGAGATTTATCCTCATCAAATTACCATTGTAAGCGGAATTTATAATTGTTATAGGAACAACATATGTGAAATACTTAGATGTTATATTTCCTTTATATTTTTCGTTAATTTTTACTTTAAAGTAACAAGCATATCTAGTAACTTTGGATATCTCCTCCACGGTTCCTGTAGTTATTACATCCGCTTGTGCTTCTAAATCACTTAAATTTAGTTTTGAAGTGTCAATAGTTTCTTTATTTTCCTCCTGTTCTACAGTGAAAATACTATCCTTATCATTAGAAGTACTCAACAAAGGGAAAATATCAAATACTTCTTTAGGACTTGGATCTTTCCATGTAAAACGAAAAATAATGCCTACTAAATATGACAAAAGTATAATCGTAACAAGAATTATCCATCTTTTTTTTGTATTATTTTTAATTAGCATATATCCAGATCTCCTAATATATTTAATCGTTATATGATCTTCTAATTAGTTACCTCTCTTAATTCCTTCCGTTTCCTCTAATATTCCATTACCTTTAAACTTGAAAAATCTATCGCATAATTCTTCTAAATCTAGCGGATTATGACTTGAAAGCAAAACAGTAGCACCTCTTTTTTGCTCATCCTTAAGTAATTTTCTAATTTCTAATACTCCTTCGTAATCCATGGTATTAGTTGGCTCATCTAAAATAATAATTCTAGGTTTTTCCATAATTGCCTGAGCAATAGCAAGCCTTTGTTTCATTCCTAAGGAGTATTTACCATAATTCTTTTTGAGATTAGGATCTAGACCAACACGAGACATAGAATTTTTAATATCTTCATCACTTGCTATGCTTTTAATATCTGCTAATATTTTTAAATTTTCAAATCCTGTATATTCCTCCCAAAAGCCAACATTTTCAATGATCACGCCTAAACTTTCAGGGAAAGAAATATCAGTTCCTAGTTTCATTCCTTCAATGTAAATCTCTCCTGTGGTTGGATAAATTAATCCTGTCAATGCCCTAAAAAGCATTGATTTACCTGACCCATTAGGTCCATAGAATCCGTATATCCCTCCTGATTCTAGCTTTAAATTTATATTATTTAATATTAAAGATTTATCGATTTTCTTTGTTAATTCTTTTACTTCTATAACATATTTAGACATATGTACCTCCTTATAATATATTCGCAATTATTTGTTTGTCTTTACAACATCAAATAAGTCCTTACCTTTTAAATATTTAGACAAAATAAAATATATACCGACAGTTAATATGCAAGAATAGATTAAGTTTAGAAATATTGACATTTGTGGGAGCGTTAAAAAATCATACTGTATATTTAACTTACTAGTTGAGTCACTATACCATAGATAATTATTCTGAGACGTTGGTATAAAATTGTGTAAGTAATTTAGAACTTTATTATTAAATACTAATAGAAGCAAGCTCATAAATTGATCTAATAATAATTTCAAAAGAAAAAGCATGTAGCCCAGTACTTCTCCTAATAACAAAGCAAAAAAACTAGATAATAAAGTTATAGCGAAGTAAGTAAAATATCTACTTATAAAAATTCTCAACATTTCTACTATAAAATCGCCAATAATAAAATTCTCAGTGACCAGTATTGTGAGAATTCCAAGCACATTAATTATAATTAATTCTTGCAAGAACACTAAAATTGCTAGTTTAATAATCTTCAGAAAAATCCATTTTCTCTTATCAATAAATCTTGTAAAAACATAGACATAAGCTTTTTCGAAGTCTTCAGTAAAATAGTCCATATAAAAATAAGTTGCAACCAAGAGAGGTGTCATATTAAATGTTGGTGATATTAAATCTAAGCCACTTGGTGAAAATTTTATCGCTGTAAAGGTTAATTTTAATAATGAATTCGCATCGTTTATTTGATAATTTACTTTATTTAGCAGGCAAAGACAAAAATAAATTATTGATAATGCTACAATTGCGTGTATATTTTTCATTTTAAGTTTGAAGTGTTGCATCACCTATCACCTCTACCTATTCTTCTGTCTACGTAAATATCTTTTTTCTTCAAAAGAATCATTATCAAAAAAGTTAAGATCCCTATGGTGGTGAGTTCCGCAAATACTGACTGTAAAAATTCTAAATTCATACCTCTAGTTCTTACCCAATATAATACAAATCCAGAAAATGAAAAATATCTATCCATCAAAAAATAATACCAAATGATATAGCCTAAAAAGTATGTAAAGAAGAAAGATACATTAAAATTACCAAACAATATTTGTGACAAAAAGAATAATAAACTAATAATTACAAATGCAAGACTCTGGACGATAATCTCAGATAGAAAATACGCTAAGTTATTCTTAGCTAACAATCCAAACCTAAGTAATCCAACTTGATATAAAGTTTGTAAAAATAATACATAAATAACTGATATTAAAAGAATATTAAGTATATAACTTTTAACGAACTCAAATAAATCTTCAAAGCGTAATATAACTTCACTTCGAATATAATGAGCAATCATTCTTTGTTGATAAAATATAAATATTGGGCCCCAAAATATTAATTGAGGCATAGCGTTAAATATTGAATCTCGCACAAGAATATCAAGCGTACGACCATCTCGTCCATAATTACCAAATAAAGCCAATACTTTATAATTCAAGGTAATTGTAATAAAATAAATTAATGAAATTAACAATAGAAAATAAATTATTTTAGTTCTATAGTACTTTTTCAAAAAATCTTTAAATATTACTTTTTTCCCCATAGATCAACCCCAACATATGAATCATTTATATTCTCTATTTCTACACAAGCCACAAATAAATAGCAACAAGAATACAAATATCAGTATAGAAAAGTATATTAATGTTGTGGTAATACTCCTACCTTTTATACCAAAAGCAAATATTGTATTATAATGAGTGTATTTGGAACCAATAAAGACTTCTGAGAACAAGCCTGAAATGATTATCATAACTCCCGGAAGTCCAATTGCAACAAGCTTATTTTTAAAATTTTGCATTGAAAAAGCATATGCAATTCCTGCAACTAAACCCGCATAGGTTGAAATTAGTAAATCTATAACGAAATTATAAAGATACATGTTGTACCCTGCCAGATGTGGCAAAAGGCTAGCATCTAAATATACTAAATCCTCACTATATCTACCTAAAACATTGTATACAGATGATGGATCATAAGGATAAACTATAAACAAATAAATCTTGTATATATTCATAACAAAGAACATCAAAACAAAAGCAGATACAAAACTACTCAAGGCACCCATTAAAAAGTACTTAACTTTGCTCTCTTTAGTGAATAAAGTTACTAGCACTCCCTGTTTTCTGTCTAAAAAGTACAAATCGGACACCATTAATGGTGGAATTAAAGCTACACCAAAAACTATCAAATAAGTATATGTATAAGATAAATACAAGGCGGACGACAATGAATCTACTGTAAAATAATCCCATGATGCTCCTAATTCAAAGTAAAACACACCTTTGTATCTGTAAATTAATGTCTCTATTATTGCTAGCGTTAATAAAAGGAGAGTGAGAACATAAATTGCAATATGTGTTTGTTTTCTATTTAAGATTCTAGTTAAATTTCTACTCATGTCTCACTCTCCTTAATTGCATAGTTCTACCATAAGTTTATGGTATGGGAGACAATTTTCTATGTCAATTTAAAAGCGTCATTTCTACAAATCAATCAAAAACAGTTTACATATTAGTGTAAAATACACAAATAGACTTATTGTTTTTACCATTAAATTACTTCTAATTTAAACCTAATACCCGAACATCTCGAAATAAACACCATTTCTGCCTAAAATCTTGTCAAAGAATGAAGCAAAACCACTTTGGAGCACGTTAATCTCTACTGTAGCACCGGGTTCGACTTCATACTCAAATAATAATTCACTAGTGCTATCTGAGAATATTTTGGATTCATAAACCGTAGATCCATTGATCTTAATTTCCATTTGCGCACCTTTATAAACATTCTCATCATCAGTTTGTGGTATGGCTAAAATTCGTACATTATTATTATCCACATCAAACTTGAAGCTTGCATCTGGTCTCACGTAGACTGCCCTGTTAAAGTCACTTGGACTGTGGTCAAACCCTGTTGCATCCTTACCTCTTGCTCCTGACTCAACTTTACCTTCCCTATCGTAAATACTCTTAGATAGGTTTGTAGGAATCATACTCTCATATTTAGCTTTGGCATCTTGCATAGCCTGATTATTTGGGAACATTGCAAGTCCCTCATCCAGCTTAGCTATAGCTTGGGAATAAGGATTCTCTTGCCAACGACCACTCAAGGATCCTGCTAGACTCGCAGCATCATTAAGGATTGCATTAATATATTCTTTCTTACTTTCTTCAAGACGAGTTTCATATTCGCTTACTTCCAAACCTTTAGCTTTCAAACTCGCAATAAATTCTTCTGCCTGTTTGAAGTTAGCATTGTAGAGATAGGAATCAATGGTATTTTTAATAATTACTTTTTGGATTGCATTTTTTCGTTCTTTAATTTTATCTTCGGCTTGCTTACGTAAGTTTTTGAGTTCTTCGTTTTCTGGTACAACTTCATTAGCTTGCTCTATTAAAACTATTGCAGTGGCTGGGTAACCGGCATTAATCTCCTGCTTAGTTTTGGCTATAACCCCGTTAGTATATGCAGTAGCAGCAGCACTTTTTCCTTGACTTGCCTGTTCATTTTCAGGATCGTTTTTTAAGATTTCTTCATAATATCTAATACTGCGCAGGTAATCTCCAACCTTGCTAAATGTTTCTGCATTTGCCTGGAGTTGAGCATTAGTATCAACAGTACTAATTTCTTTTTTGTAATTCTCAACCGTCTCACTTACAACAACTGAGAATTCTTTACCAAGTAGGTAATTATCTAACTCAACCATTGCTAGATCATAATTTATTGCATCACTTTTATAATTACTGATAACTTTGTCTAGATAAGGCTTGACTGCTGCAAGATAGTCCTCATTATTAGCATTAGATTCCGGATCATTTTTTGCTTTCACAAAAATTTTATTAGCATCAATTAATCTATTTTCTTCTAAAGCTGTATTAAATTCTTTTAGATAGTCTTTTGATTTAGAGCAGCCGGCTAAAAACATTGAAGCAATTATAAGCAAAGCAAGCACAGTGACTTGCCCAAATGTTTTCACTGTCCACTTACTCTTACCTGCTCTATTTGTACTGTATATTGTTTTCATATCTAAACCTCTATATAGTTTGCTGATTATCTTGTAATTCTTAGCCAAGCAAAGCTATCCGAATGTTAGATTACTTGTACTTATTTGCACCACTTAAGCCATTGCGACTCTATTTATAGACTCTATTTATATCCTAAATCCAGGACAACATTTATACTTTTACCGGATAAATAATTAATATTAACTATAAAATAGTTCTCTCCTGAACTTGGTACATTGACGCTAATACTGTATTTGCCACCAGCGTTATCTGGGCTGGCTGATAAGCTACCACTGTACAATGGACTGGATAAATTGCTAGAAGCGTATACTTGATAGTAGATTTGAGTTGGAGCATCTATTTGACCAATTGCTATCTCACCTTTAAAAGTAGCACCACCATTAACGTTTTCAAATCTTTGCTGATCTACAACTGAAGTGTCTCCATCGAAATCATGACTTAGAACAACAGCATTATTATGTTGATTACCAGCAGCATCTACATGATTTCCTCTAGATAGACCATCTGAAGCATCTTGCTCTTCATCCTCAGAATTATCTTCTTCATTATCTTTATCAGGCTCTGTCTCTTCTGAGTCTTTATCTTTCTTACCTCTTAGTATCTCAATTTCTTCATCACTCGCATCTAGATTGAATTCATATCTATTTTTCGCACGTTGCAAAAGAATATTGTCTGGTAAGATTTTTAGCCCTTCAGCAATTTTTTCCAAAGCAGCATCCTTGCTATCTTGATTAAATATACTGTCTGCTGTCTTAATTATGCTCTCAGCATATTTAGTCTCGAACTCAGCTTTTAGACCTTTAATTGACTCATCATTTGGTGAGGCTTTCAAAGCATCATCTATAGATTTGAATAGTTCGTTGAATTTACCAGCACGGAAAAATCTTTCTGCTTGTTCCTTAACTTCTTTACTTAAACTACTCTCTGCTTCGCTCTTGTTAGACTCTTTAGACTTAAGCAGAATTGGATCATCTGGTAATAATTCCAAGCCTTCATCTAAAAGCTTATCCGCCTCTGTGTACTTGCCTTGGGATTGAAGAGTGTTGACTTTCTTCATTACTTCTTCACGATAATTACTCTTAGCTTGAGCCAAGTATTTATTAGTTTCTTTATATCCTGGTATTGCTTCAGCTACTCGGTTAAAGCCTCTTATAGCTGCTTTTACATCCATGCTATTCAAGCTGCTGACAGCACTTTCATAATATCTATTGACCTCTTGCAAGTTAATAATTTCTTCCAAAGCCTTGTCAATAATAGCTTGGGCGTTGCCTTGATTCAGCTGAGTACCCTTCATTGTCTCAAGTACTGAGTATGTAGCAGCAAATGATGTGTTTCCACTGATAGCATTATCCTTGAGCTTAGCTATGTAATTAGTCAATTCTTCTTCTGCTGCACTTGTTTTTTTGCTATTGCCTATATATTTCTCATAAGCTTGACCAGCTTCTTGATAATTTCTACGTGCTAAAGCATCCTTGAAATCAGATATTGGGCTCCTAAATATTAGGAAAAAGATTAGTATTATTAAAGCTATAAATGCTATACCCAACATGACAAGATGTTTGGTTTGTGCTTTTATAAATAGGTTTTCCATGCCATTCTTAATTTTGGCACCTAAACCTTGATCTCCTTTAGCTTGAGAGCCTCCCTCTTCACTCTTCTTGATAAGGTTATCTCTAAATTCACTAAACTTGCTGCTTATATTACGGCCAGCATTTTTTAGGCTTCTGGTCCAGGTGTTTTCAGATTGTTGATTGTTTTTACCACTAGACTTGCTTGTTTTATTGCTTACATAATAGTCTTGTGGGTTATTCCAATTATTTAATTGTTTTTGACGATATTGATTAAAGAGTTTTTCGCTATTACTCTCGACTTCTGCCTCTTTAGTTCTTGCTGCCTCTTTAGTTCTTTCTAGTTCTTTGACGTCATCTGATTCTTGAGCTTCTGAACTTCTATAAAACTCTGTCTCTGAAGAGATATTTCTTGATGAGTTTCTGGCAGAATCAGCCTCATTGTTACGTCTCTGCTCATCAACACCTAACAAACGTGACCACTCTTCTTGTTCTGATTGTTCTTGCAAAGCTCTCTCTTCTGCTAGTTCGGCTAATCTCTCAGCCTCCGCTCTAGCCTCTGCTTGTTCTTGCTCTAGTCGCTCACGCTCTAGTTCTTTTTCTGCTTGTCGCTTAGCTGCTTCTTCTTTTCTACGTTGATTCCAGGCTTTGAAGTTAGCTTGTTGCTTTTTGTTCCAAGCACCAACTTTTTCACCCAAGTTACTCATAACCAGAGCAAACTTAGATGGTCCCTCTTCTTTCTCAGGTTCTGGCTCTTCGAAATTATCCTCAGGCTCTGCATCTTCAAACTTGTTAGATTTTTCTCTTTTAGCTTCTGCTTCTTGGATTTGTCTCATTTCATCAGAGGAGAAAAGCTTAGTTGTTTCTTCAACTTCCTTTTGAGATTTCGCTTCTGCTTCAACAGGCTGTTCTGATTTTTTTGTTTCAATTTCTGATTTCTTTGTTTCAGGTTTTGCTGTTGCTTGTTTTGCTGTTACTTGCTCTTTAGCTGTTGCTTGTTCTTTAGCTTTTTCTGCTTGAGGTTTTGACTTAGAAGGTTGTCTTACTTCCTCATCTTGAGCTTTTTGTTTAGAAAATCTCTTTGCTTCCTCTGTCTTAGATTGTGATTTATTATTAAAATTATTTTCTCTATTGCTTTTTTCTGGATGTGTATTATTGGAATTTTTTGGACTTGGATTAGATTCGGATTTGTCTGTAGAAACAGGATTGGTTTCAGATTTAGGATTAGAGACAGGTTTAGCTGCAGGCCTATCAGTATTAGGTCTGTAAGCATTTGCATCTCTAATTATTTCTTGATTTTTATTATTCTGATTATTTTGTTCTCTTGGGTCTCTTGACTCTGATTTAGGGACTTCTAAATTAACCCTGCGCAAATTTTGAGAAATATCTAACTTCTCTTGCCTTTCAGATCTGTTATTTTCATTATCTTTATTATTTTTATTATCAAAAGAACCATTTGTTCTTGTATCCATAAGCATTTCCCATCCAAAAATAATTTACTTTATTATAACCTAATTGCTCTGTTTTTGTTATACTAATGCGTACTAATGCGCAAGGAGTTTTATTTATGTTTGATTTAAATGAGCCGATAATCTCAATTATTGTTGAATTAATTATTGCTATTATCTTCCTGTTTTGGGGTAACAAATCTGTTCGATTATTCTTAACGGTTTCTGGTTTTATTGGTGGTGTCACTCTAGGTAGACATATAGTAATGTACGCTGCAAAAGCAGATATATTCAATAATTCCACACTTAGTATAGCAGTACCAGCAATTCTCGGTTTGATCGGTGCAATCTTATTAGCAAGTATGTTTAAGTTTAGCTTTGTCATAGCTGGAGCTGTTGTAGGTTGGAAGGTCGCAGAATATCTCATGGGTATATTCAACATGGAATATACCTATCTAATACCAATTTTATTAGCTGTTATTGGTGGATTCTTAATTCATAGTTGGAGAAATACTTTTATTATTATTGCAACTTCATTCCTCGGTTCGGCGCTACTTGTTGATGGTTCGGTGGCGCTTTACTACCAGCTGAAAAATCAGCCTGTACAGGATGTTGCTATATTTAGTAATTTCTTTGGGGTTAGCCAAGATTTAATATTCTTAGTAATTGTCGTTATCCTTACGCTCTTAGGATACTTTTACCAGAAAAAACACGAATAAATCACATAGTATATAGTTCACACATATAATACGAGAAAAACAAAAGTCCTATGCATCCGGTGAAGAAAATTCATTCTTCTAGGAAATATAGGACTTTTTCATCTAATTAATTTAGCTAATTGGTAATTCTTCGAAGCCTTTAATTACAAATCAAACTTACCTGAGAACCAATCTAGCAATTCTGCGATAGGAACTCTTACTTGCTCCATAGTGTCTCTATGTCTAATTGTTACAGCATTATCTTCTAATGAATCAAAGTCGATTGTTACACAGTATGGTGTTCCGATCTCGTCTTGACGGCGATAACGTTTACCAATACTTTGGCGCTCATCTAATTCCACTGCATAATGTGGTGAGAGTAGTTCGTGTAATTTCTCAGCTTCTTCAGTAAGCTTCTTAGACAATGGCAAGATTGCAATTTTAACTGGTGCGATTGCTGGATGGAAGCGTAAAACACTTCTGCTATCTCCACCTTCCAACTCTTCTTCTGCATAGGCATCAGCATACACTGCAAGCAATAATCTATCTGCACCGACTGATGGCTCAACTACATAAGGGACATATTTCTCATTTTTCTCAGGATCGAAGTAATTCATATCCTGGCTAGAGTGTTCCATATGTTGGGTCAAGTCGTAATCAGTTCTGTTAGCGATACCCCAGAGTTCTCCCCAGTTGAATGGGAATTTATACTCAATATCAGTTGTACCTTTTGAATAGTGAGAAAGTTCTTTTGGATCGTGATCACGCATACGTAGATTTTCTTCAGTTACGCCAATTTCAAGCAGGAAATTGAAGCAGTATGACTTCCAGTATTCAAACCACTCATCATCTGTTCCTGGTTCACAGAAAAACTCCAACTCCATCTGTTCGAACTCTCTAGTTCTAAAGATAAAGTTTCCTGGTGTAATTTCGTTTCTGAAAGATTTACCTATTTGACCGATACCAAAAGGAATTTTCTTACGTGAAGATCTTTGAACATTATTAAAGTTTACGAAAATACCTTGAGCTGTCTCTGGTCTCAAATATATCTCAGATTGAGAATCTTCTGTAACACCTTGGAATGTCTTAAACATTAAGTTGAATTGGCGAACATCAGTGAAATCGTGTTTTCCACAATTCGGACAGATAATGTCATTAGCTTTGATATATGCAACTAGTTCTTCATTGGACAAGGCATCTAATAATGGTCTATCTGCAGCATCTTTAGCGCTTGCTCCTGCTTCGGTATTCCACCATGCCTCAATCAACTGATCCGCTCTATGACGTGTTTTACAGTTTTTGCAATCTATCAATGGGTCATTGAAATTGCTCAAGTGTCCTGAAGCTTCCCAAACTCTTGGGTTCATCAAGATTGCCGCATCAATACCTACATTATATGGGCTCTCTTGGATAAACTTCTGCCACCAAGCTTTCTTAATATTATTCTTAAGAGCAATACCGTAAGGACCGTAGTCCCAGGAGTTTGCTAGTCCACCATAAATATCAGAACCAGGAAAAATAAAGCCACGGTTTTTTGCCAATGCAACTAATTCATCCATAGTAACTTTATTAGCCATTATAAATCATCCTCATCGTAATCATAATTTTCGAAGCCTGATAAGAAATCGTCATCTTCATCATCTGCAAAGTCATCAATTGAGCTATCTAGAGACTCAAAGTCGTCATCTTCTAGATCGAAATCTTCATCATCTTCTTCATCTTCGTCTTCATCTTCGACAATTGATTTTTTCTTGCTCTTAACTGGAACTTCTTCATCAAGATCATCTGAATCCAAGTCTAGACCTTCATCATCTTCTTCATCAAGGTCTTCATCTTCTGGAATTTCAAACATATCAGCTTCGCTGATAACTTTAATCTTAGATACAGGGGTTGGTACAAGTTCGTCTTCTAGGTCTGGACCTTCAGATTGCCAGTCATCTGCATCTGTCTCTTCTTCTTGTTCAGCCATTATTTCTGCCAATAGAGATTCTCTCAATGGTACTGTTGCTTCAACATTACCTGGGACTGATACTACTTGGTCCTCTGCAATTTCTCTACATGCAATAGAAACTAGACTTTCGTCGTCACCTTCTTTGACCATTGGTTCTGCACCATCAATTAATTCTCTATTACGTTTAGCAACCAAAATTGAGAGATCAAAACGGTTCTCTACCTTTGGTAGTAATTTTTCAATAGGTGGTTCTACTAACATTTATGTTTCCTCCTCTTTGTGTTCACTTGTTTAATAGTTAATTCGTTAAATATTCCAATACAATAAGTGTTTATTTAATCAGCTAGTTTTAATTTTTCGACTTAAATTTCACTAAAATATAAAATTAATATAATTATATATTCAATTCAGGCTAATAAACTACTACATTATACATGCATAATCAAGCATTTTCAGGGTTTTTACAGTTTTAGTCATTTTCACTCGATAAAAACCTTAAGATTAAAATCATGCTTGTTGGCAATATATAATATTATCTTCCTAAAACAACTTTCTCAATGCCTGGTCTTCTTACAGCTCTAAGTTTCTCGGCAATTAAAATGTGATGAATCTCTCTAGCTGTTTGCTCTACATCTTTGTTAATTAAAATATAGTCAAACTTAGTTGCCTGATTAATTTCATCAATAGCTTTCTTGGAGCGGAAAATCATGCTCTCTTCAGTTTCGGTACCACGCTCACGTAGACGTTTCTCTAACTCACTTAAAGACGGTGGTAAAAGAAAAATATTACAAGATGTAGAAAATTTATCCAATACAGAAAGAGATCCTGGTACAGTTACGTCCATAATAATATCTTCACCAGAACCAATTCTTCTCTCAATCGCTTCACGTGGAGTTCCATAGAAATTTCCACCATAGACGTCATGCTCTAAAATCTGGTTATTCTCTAGCATAGTGGCAAATTCCTCTTTTGTACGGAAATAATAGTCTACTCCGTCCACTTCACCTTCTCTAGGTTCTCTAGTTGTAACTGATATAGAGTGTTCTAGACTTGGCATAATTTTCTTAAGAGCCGCTATTACTGTACCTTTACCTACACCTGAGGGACCTGATACACAGACCAACATTCCTGTTGTTGGATATTCTCTATATGTTTGGACGATACCTTCGATAACATCATCATGTAAATCACCACGTAGACGTTCTAGCATATCTCTACCACCTTGTTTATTAATTTTCTAATTGATTGTTATCTTTGAGGCTCAATTGCTTTTTATACAATCGTTTTCTCAGCGTTTATCAATCGTTTTCTTTTGTTGACCTATTATAAACTAAAATTTTATTTTGAGCTATTACGCATTCTCTTCTGGCAGGACCTGATTTGCAAGTATCTTCTCCGCATCCCAGGCTGATAAAATCACGTGATCTGAATCCATTACAAGAACTGTTTTAGTTTTTTTACCTGCAGTGGCATCAATCAGCGCAAATCTATCTCTCGCATCCTGGATCATACGCTTTCCTGGAGCTGAGTCTGGCCCAACCATTGCTAGAATTCTACTAGTTTGTACCAAGTTTCCATATCCAATTAAACTAAAGGCTCTGCTTATATCCAATTCTTCACCTCTTTATCTATCTCGTTTTAATTTAGTCTTGCATTAGCATTTTTTTCAAAAAACAACTAGCTTAACACTTGCTAATGACCAGCATTTCTAAGATTAATTGCCTGTGCTAAAAGACTATTTCCTATATAAATTGCTGTTGCATTAGTATCATTAGAACCTTCTACAACTGCAGCTACAGCATATGGATAATCTGCATTATCAACGAAACCAATCCACAATGAGTTTGTGCTTCCACCATCTGCACCTTGTCTCTGAACTGTACCACTCTTACCACCTACAGTGAATCCTGGTATCCCTGCAGCATACTGAATAGTTTCTTCAGACTGAATAGCATTTATCATCAGGCTCTTCAAATTATTAGCAACCTCAGGGCTAAAAAGTTGTGAATTTACTTTGGTATTAGCCGCTTCTTTCTTTTGTCCTATAGGATTCTCAATATATTTGATCATGTTTGGTTGGAGTAACTTACCACCATTAGCTACAGCTGAGCCAATGCTTGCCAATTCTAATGGAGAGAAATTCAACTTCAATTCTCCTACCGGTTGTCCTGTCCCAAACCAACTCAACAAACCTTGATCATTTGCTGCTGCAGAACTATCCATAACCGCAGGACCAACACTTAATCTATTAATTGATTTAATACTAGACAAACCACTATTATTCAAATAATTACTGAAATCTTTTTGTCCCATTAACACTGATAATTGCCCGAAGAAAACATTACTAGATCTTGTAAAGGCTCTATTCAGGTCATAATTTCCGTACATATTCTTGCTCTCGTGGTCAGAGGCACCATTAGGGACCAAAGGTGAACCATCTGATTCTATGACTAATTCAGGGTCATAAGCATTGGAATTTATCCAAGCTGCCGCAGTCATGATTTTCCAGGTAGATCCTGGTTCATAAGCACCATTCAAGCTACGGTTAAACAATGACGAGTCAGGTAAATTCTCATAGTTAATTATATTTTCCATATATGTCGCTGGAGTTGAAGCCATTCCTAGCACGTCCCCAGTCTCATAATTCATCAATACTACTGAACCTCTATAATCTCCTAGTAATTGTCTAGCGTAACCGGATAAAGCTGCATCAATAGTTAAATGAACGTTATCGCCTTCTAGACCTTTACCACTAACATCAAGAATAAGTTGTTCGATCATGCCACGATTCTTGCCCAGCAACTCATTCTGATACAAAGTCTCAACTGTATTACTCATGTGGTGGGTATAGTCTCCAACATAGTGAGATACCGCCATTTGAATATTAGGATCTTCTACGTAATATCTATTCTCCGCATCAGCATCTGAATACGCTAGTTTAACTCCCTCTTGAGAGTAAATTGTACCCGCTTGAGCATATTGTTGGCGCAAAGACTCCTTGTTTTCACCTGCAACTGCAAGCAAAACAGTTTGACTCTGATGCATTTGATAAAACAGACCTGCACCAAAGACTATTGCTAATACAAGTAAAAAAGTTAAAACTAACCTAACATTTCTCATTAACTGTTTCATCTTTTACCCCCTTCTTGTCTAGATGCGAGTCCCAGTAGCAATGCAATAACTATCCATTTCGCCAGCATGGAGCTACCTCCTGCTGCAATGAAAGGAAGTGTCGCACCTGTCAAAGGAATTAAACCTGTAGTTCCCCCAATAACTACCAATGCCTCAACGAAGAGGACTGTACCCAAAGCTAGACCTAAAGCTGAAGAGAAACCATCTCTAGCTAGAATATTAGTTCTAAAACCTCTTAGAAGAATTACAAACAAAATTACAAAAATTGATATTCCAACGATAATACCAAACTCTTCGCAGATGACTGAGAAAATCATATCAGATTTGGCCAATGGTATACCACCAGGACTACCATTTCCTAGGCCTCTACCCAAGATATTTCCTCGTCCCATAGCTTGGAGACCGTAAACTACTTGTCTATTAGAGTCATTTACTTCTGTCCAAAGAGATGTCCAACCATCAATTCTTCTACGAACGTGACCAAACAATCCATATCCTACAACACTCATAACAGCAGCTGCTACAAGAATTAAGGCTGTCTTGATATATTCAGAAGTCATAATGACAAATACGATCAAGGTTGTTGGAACAAGAATCATTAGCGAACCTAAATCTGGTAGTAATAAGTACAAGAAGAAAACTACTGCCGCCCAAATTGCAAACTTAACCTGAGTTCTTAGCGGTGGTCTATTTTTAAAGAATCCTGCTAAAGTAATTAGATAAGAAATCTTAGCAAACTCTGTCAATTGTAGCGAGTGCCCACCTAAACTTAGCCAGAGTGTAGCACCATGAGTATCTCCACCTCTACCGAAAATTAATGTTACTACTAGCAATAGTGGTGTAATGACAGCACAGAAGACTAACATGTTCTCAAGGACCTTAGTTTTTGCAACTATTATTGCCCCTATTATCAAGGCTATCATTCCAATGCACAGAGCTATAATCTGTGTTCTATAGTTGGAGAACATGACCTGAGCTATTTCTTGCATAGCTTCAACTGAGCCCTCTGCCTCAGCTCTGATATAAGCTGGGTTAGATATCAAGTTTAATCTTCCCTGGATAGCCACTCCAATTACAGACAATTGAGCAGCTGCCAAGAACAGTATCCTATCTGCATATCTTAAGATGACTGGCAGAATTAAGAATATAAAGTCAGTGATTAGTAAGGCAGTGGTTGTATATATTAAATAGCCTTTTCTAAGCTCCTCCAAATCCGGCACGCTAAAGAAAATTATTGCACTTGTAAGAACCGTAAATAGATTAATCAACAACCATTCTACATAAGGTGGGTTAGAATTCCTTTTGACCGCTCTAAGGAAAGCTTCGTTGTCATAATCAGACTCTTCATAAACCTCGCCTCTAGCCTCCGCATTCATTGGCTCATCAACAAAAGCAAACTTACTTACATAGAAATCTATGTAATCACCATTTTTAAGTTGGGTCTCTCCTTTGACCGGTTCGCCATTAACGCTAAACTGTGCCGACATATTTTGTGGTCTAATAAACCAGTTATTGTCGTAGCGATAAATCACGGCATGGTGTCTTGAAATATCTGGATTATTTATTCTCAAGTCATTAGAGCGAGCTTTACCAATGTTAGTCGTGTGGTATAAAGGCAAGCTAATGGTACTTCCATCAGACTTTTGCCCCAAAAGATAGTATCCCTGAGCAGGGCGCAAACTGTGGCGCATAGACCAACGTAGTTCTTTTATCGCTGATTTTAGCAATTTAAAAGCAACTACAAAAACAAATAGTGCTAATACATAACGTAAAAGATATGCAATTGAACTAATATTCATACTCCCTCCAAGCTCGTATAGTTATTATTATCATATTCTAATAAAAATTAAGATTATTTAAATTATACCGTTTTTTGTAGCTGTTTTCTGAATTGAATGTCATGTTTGTTATTTACTTTAAATCCTATTGCAATATTAGCTTGTAGGTTATAGTGTTTTGTATGGTATGATTTTCCATCGCTTGCAGTTATTAAGTATTTCTTAATAACTGAATTTTCATCTAGTTCATTATCATCTAATATTTTTTAAGATGCTGATTTATTGCTGAGACACTAACATCATAAAGCGTTGCCATCATCTTCTGTGTTAGGCAAATATTTTCATCTTCATATCTAATTTCAATAGTTTCCTGGTCATCACCGTAAGTTGCGATAAAGTCAAGTATTCAGCAGAAGATGATTTAAATAGAGCTTAATGTTTACATTGCACAAAAATTAATATGATATTTATAACAATTAAACAATTGACCTAAACATCTATTCCAATTTACAATACTATTATGGTAAAGATAAGTTTTACACTATTACGAAATACAAATGTATTCTAAATAAAATTTTATGTACGACTTATTCTGCTGGGTATGAACAATGGGAAAAATAAATAAATCAATAATATTTTGGGTAGCCTGCTTGGTCTTTAGCGTATGCATATACGTTTCATACGTAAGCTTCTCTATAAAAACTGAGGCTAAGTTTTCTGGTAGTGATAATTATAGCTCTACCTACATTACTGGCAGCAGTAATTCAAAGCTAGAAGAAAATCTCCAGAAATTATTAAAAACCCTGAAAAAATTTAACTCCAGTGCAGTTGTTTACCCCAGAGATGGTACGCCTTTTATTTATATTTATGAAACTCCTGACACCAAATCCAACTATTTAATCAAAGGTAGCTCATTTACTGAGGCAGATTTTAACAATATGGAAGCAGAAAATAATATTCTCGTTCCTTCAGACACTGGATTAGAATATTATTTCTCCAATGAAAAAAACTTTCCTTATTTAGACAAGAATTATAGAGCAATTGGTGTTATAGATAAAAATAGTCCTTATCTTAATCGAGAAAATAAAGTTATAGTCCCTCTCTCTAAAATGGAAACTTTACATTCTAGTGAATGGTACTTTTCTTCAACAGACAAAAATTTTTTAGATACAATAAGTGACATTCTTTCAAAAGCTTCATCACAGGAAGTTTCAGTTGAAGTCAACGATGTTACTCTTTTTAAATCAATAATTCTAATAAGCTTGTCGGATAAATGGGGACTAGTTTTCTTACTAGCTAGTATTTCATCATTATTATTCTTATTGATTGCAACGGAATTAGAAATACGAAATAACCGAAGGCGTGAACTTATTAAATTTGCATTAGGAGCAAGCAAGAAAAGTGAATATAAATTCTTCATTTTCAGAAGATTAAAGGAAATATTTATAGGTAGTTTAGGACCAATTCTTATCTTACTTGTTTTAGACATACTTAATGCCCAAAACGGCTCTATTAATTTTTTCTATATTGATATCAAGTCTTTAACATTAGTCTTTATCTTAATATTAGTTGTTATCGTAATAGATAGCATTATGTACTTTTCCTTATCTTTCAAACGAAACGGAGAACGACTATGAGTTTTAACAAAATAATCCAATATGCTTTAAAAGACTATAGAAAGAATATTATATATGTTCTATTTATAAATATCCTATTAGTAACTTGCTTTACGTTCGTATTTTTTGTGCTTGGTGTTTCATTAGACGCAACAGAAATTTACAACCCAATTGCAAAACAAAAATATATTCAGGGTAAGAATATACACTTTTTAAATACTTTCCCCACCTTAAATAGCCATCAATCGGATAATGACAAGATGAACGAAGAACTATATGGAGCTATTTATAGAGATAATGATTTTGTTATAGTTTCGAGCAAGAAACCTTTTGAATTCATTAAAAATATTAATTTACCTATAGAATTAAATGGCACATACACTGAGCCAGTAATATTTACTGGAGACGGTGTAAAAGCAGAAAAAGGCACATTCATAGAATATGAGTCAGAAAAAAGCTTATTAAAGATAAAAGCTAAAATTTTAGGTTCTATTCCAAATTCTACTCATATCATAAGCAAAGCAGGCCCCATTGATCTTGGTGGTAAAAAATTACTTATTTTAAACACACAAGATCTTAATAAATACGTACAAAATCCTTACTTATTTTGGGATAACTTAAGGGTTGCTGATGATTTAGATAGTAATGAAGTTTTAGATTTATGCAGGAATTTAGTAGAGAACGAATTATGTAATTATGCTTATCCTATAAAAGCTTCTGAAGTATTTCAAAAGGTTGTATCAAGCAATTTAGGACATTCTTTGAGTTTAATTTTCATTGTAGTTTATTTAATAATTATATTTTTTGGGTTAAATGTTTTCCTAAGAGAATTAATTAATAATTCAATGCGAACTTTTGCAGTTCACCAAATTGTAGGATCTTCTGTAAAAGATTTGCGAATTAGGCTCTTGTTGTTTATTACTTTCATAATGTTACCACCCATGATAATAATATCCATTTTTGTACTACCACCACTTTTTTATGCAGGCAATTTCAATCCTTTGCCAGCACTAATCATATACCTCATTTTCGCTCTCTCTGTATATATAAATAACAAAAGGTTGATAAACACGAACTCGCTGAATAAAATCATTAGAAACTTTAGTCAATAAGTTCTGGAGGCAGACATGGATAAAAACACATTATTAAAAATAGAAAACATTAGTAAAAGCTACAAAAATGGCGACAACGAGCAAATTGTTTTAGATAAGGTAAATCTACAGGTCACTAAAGGCACAAGCTTAGCTATAATGGGCTCTTCAGGCTCTGGTAAAACTACATTGCTCCACATACTTGCCTTATTATTAAATGCAGATTCAGGAGAATATATCTATAACGGAGAAAATATTAGTAATTGGTCTGACGAAAAACGTGCTAACTTCCGTAATCAAGAAATAGGAATTATAGTGCAAAACTATGCTTTAATCGAGAATGAATCTGTTTATGCTAATGTAAATCTACCTTTCAACTACAGTCCCAAAAAATACAAACGCCAAGAACGTCTTGAAATAATAAAAAGTGCATTAAAAAAAGTCGGACTACTAGAAAAAGCAAAAGCTAAAGTCGAAATTCTTTCTGGAGGAGAAAAACAACGTGTAGCCATAGCTAGAGCCTTGGTTATGAATCCTAATCTAATTTTGGCTGATGAACCCACAGGATCTTTGGACACAGAAAATGGTAATAATATAATGAATTTGTTATTAGGTTTAGTTCAGGAAGGCAAAACTCTAATAATGGTTACTCATAATGAGAATCTTGCAGATTTATGCGATCAGGTGATAGTTCTGGATGATGGGAAGATTACTGTTTAACACGGCTTAACAGTTATAAATATTTATAATTTCACAGGAGGTAACTCTATGAAAAAAAAGCGAGGCATTTTCTTTAAAACATTAATAGTTTTGTCTATACTTTTAGCTTTATTCTTATTCTTTGAGTTAGGCATATATCGCTTAATCGCAATTAATCATGTTAAAGACTACATGTATAAACAAGGTGCCCAAGAAGAAAATATAGAAAGCATGGAGCTAGGTTGGGATCCACTAAAAACTGGTGGTTATAATTTCAGAGTTAAATTTAAAGATGATCCAGAATACGAATATTTTTACAATTATCGTTTGTTCAAGATCAATGACTTTGGAATTGATAACACGGTAAGATTTGAGGCTTCTAAAGACGGCATCGCAAATGTACAAGGCGGAAAATATAAGGAACTAAGGTAATGTAGAATCTACACTTCTAAATATTTTCAAATAAAAACATTCAAAGAGAGACTAGGTTCTCTCTTTTTTCTTGTCAAATATAAAAATTCATAAATACAGCTATATGCCCTATTTTCCTATGTATAACCAGACTCAAAACACTCTAATATACCACCTTGTAACCCATAAACTTGATTTTTCTGAGAAAAAGATATAATATCTCATGAGTTCGCAGAAATAATGTTTATTAAAAGGAGTAAATTATTTCTAATAACGCGACATCAAGACAAAGGAAAAAAGTATTATTTAACTTATTTCATATCACTACAAGTTAGTGTTTCGCTTTAATTTCTCACTTTTTATTAAATTGAATATTATATTGAGAAATTAACAAGTGATTGTCTTAACTTGAACAGGAGAAGAATTATGTTAGAAAAGATAAAAACGCATTTGAGTAATTTTATTTCTAAAGCGAAAGAAAAATTAACTCAAGACAAAAATAAATTAGAAAGTGCCTATTTAATTAGAACTGCCAGTTTTGCTGTAGCAATGCTAGCAATCGCAGGTACAGCTTCACTCTTTCAAAATAGTAAATTCACTGAAAGAAACAGCACTTTAAACGCCAGCGAAACAACAATTGAATCAAATCAAAATGATGCTGATTTAGATTCTGAAATAGCACTTTACCTAGACGAAGGTCTCAACCGTAGTAGTGACGAATTATATTCAACAAAGGAAACTAAAGAAACAAGCACAACTACCACAACACAAGCTACTGAAGCAACAACAAGCACAACTACTGCAGCTACAACAACTACAGAAACTACAGCAGCTACTACAGCAACTAAGACTGTTACAGTAGGAAAAGGTGAAGGTTGGTGGCATGTAGGTGAACGTGCAGGTGTAGATTATAGATATCTTGCAGTATTTAATGGCAAACATTGGAACGAAAATGTCTATACCGGACAAGTTCTTAAAGTTCCTACAGCAGAAGAATTAGCAAAGATTGAATTACCGGTAGAAACTGCGGCTCCAACACAAGCTCAGTCAAATACAAATGGCAACGCACCTCAAGCTACACAAGCGCCAGTACAAACAACAGCGCCTGCTACATCAAGTGCAGCTATCTATTCAGTAAATGACTTGATTTTCCACGGTAGAATTAACTGGGGTGGAATGCAATATACTTTCTACTCACAATCAGTTCTTCCAGGTTATGGACTAAATATCCCAGGACGTCATGTTTCTGCTGCTGGATTCGTTTGTGATGCTGATGGTTACATAGTTCTAGCAAGTGACTACTATGCTAAAGGTACAGTAATCAATACACCATTTGGTGCGCCAGGAAGAGTTTATGATGCTTTCGGTACTGGACAACCTGCATGGAGATTTGATGTTTATATTAGATAGTAAAAACGTTTAGCAATTTGTGATTGTTAAACAAAATTCAATAAAAATAATTAAGGAGGAAAAATAATTTTCCTCCTTTTGTTTTCTCTTTGTTTTGCCTATTAATTTCTTTACTATCGTCTTCTATTGTTACTCCCACTGCCACCAGCAACGAAAGCAACACCGGCTATAATAAATAGCAATTTGAAGGCTAAAACGATCAAGCCTATTGCAATACCAATAACTATCATAAGTGTCACTCTCACTACTATCCAAACTTTTCTTCTGTTTGAGTCTGTGCTCTTCCACTCAGCAATAGGATCCAAACTCCTAATCTTGTTCCAAATGTCCCCCATTTTTAACACCTCACTTTGAATCTTTAGCTAAGGTCTATGTTACCTTGCCATAGCTTAATCAAATCAAGTTTCTCTGCTCTAGTAAGTTGCTTAATTTGATACTCACGTGACTGAGCAGTACTTCGATTACTTTGTGGTTCTGTGTATAATAATTTGCACGGCCTACGATTTCTGGTATATTTAGCACCTTTGCCTGAATTATGCGCCTGTAAACGTTTATAAGGATCTCTAGCAACTCCAGTATATAAGGTATTGTCAATACACTTAAGAATATATACCCAGTAGGATGGCTCGTTCTTTTCACTATTTTCTAAATTAGTATCTTTCTCTGTTTCAACTTTTCTCGACATTTTAGCCTTTTTTATGTATTCTAAATATAGAAGGGTGCTTCCGACCACTCCATTAAAGCATTAGTTGCTCGGGGAGGTCGAGTTGATGCCCTTTATTTTCTTTCTATAACATCAACAATAGCTCCATCTTTTATTACTATAAATGCTTGTGCCCCTATAATTCCTCAACAGCGGTAATTTTTGCTACTCCTGCCACCACCTGAAATTTAACATTCTTGCCTTTAAATTCCATGCCATACACTCGTTCTGGATCATCTTGATATGCCGGTCTTGGGTCCTGAGCTAGTATCGAATAAAGTTGATCTAACTCATTTTCGTCAAAAACATCCTCTACAGACTTATCCCAAGTTACTTCAAGTTTGGCCTGAGGTTTATCTGAGGCAAATCCAGATTCAGCTTCCGGAATACTGTCAACATATTTAATATAAGGTTTAATATCCAATATAGGCGTTCCGTCTACAAGGTCTGCCCCAGATATTTCTAATATTGGGCCTTGTTCTTTGTCCCAACGGAACCCTCTTAACTCCACCGGACTCATACCTATCTGATTAGGTCTATTAGGGGACCTACTAGCCCATACACCAATTCTCCTATCACCAGCTAATCTTGGCGGTCTAACAGTTGGTTGAAACTTCTCGCTTTTTTTGTTCTCTGAGAAAACCCAAATCAGCCACAAGTGCGATATTTGCTCTAGACCTTTGAATGCAGATCTATCCCAATATTCTGGGCTAAAGTGAATCTCTCCTGGAATATCTACCAAACGTGACTGTCTAGGTACACCAAACTTCTGGCTTAGGTCGCCTTTGTAATGGCCTATAACATTGAAGTTATAAGATTCTGCTCCACATACAGCTGCACCATCTCCAGATTCTGCTCCACATTCAGTTCCACTCTGTTCTTGGGCATTTGCTTTTTTAAAATCTTCTTTTTTATCCGTCTTATCCATAGCACCTTGAGGAGTTCACTATTTTTTCAAATACTCTTGATACTTCTCTTCGTTATATACAACGTCTAATTCACCAATGAACTTGAATAATCCCTCTTCACCGGCAAAGCCTTTTTTAAACTTATACAAACCGTCACTACTATCATCTGAGAATACACCACCGAAATCGAAGTATTTTTTGCCTATTGAATGTGTCCATTTAATCAGCTCGAAGATCAACAAATCTCCCGCATTGTAGTTACGTTTAACATTAGAGGTTGCAGCATATAAGTAGGCAACTTTTTTACCATAAGGTATTGAAATGGAACCGGCTAAGTAATCTTCCTCATGCTTGATAAAGTACAGTCTGGCATCTGGATATGCTTCTAGTAAGCGTTTGTAGTAGTCTTTGGGTCTATGGTTGATACCTTGACGTTCTGCCATTATTTTAATTAGCTCGTAGAAAATATCTACTTCCTGCTCTGTAACATCTTTGCCCTCATAGTAGATAACATCACAATCCATTTTTAGGCCTTTACGTATACTATTTCTGGTTTTACTCTTGAAGATATTCAAGCCATATTCAGGGTCATCTTCATTCCCTTCAAATTCATGCTTAGCTAAATCCATCATTACATTCCAGCGTGGTTGCACCAGAGCGTGAAGGTCGGTTTCTTTGCTTCTAAAAGTAAATCCTAAATCTCTATACTTCTCTACCAATTCATCATCTTCAAAAACTTCAGGATCCATTCTTAGCAAGAATGCATTGTATTTCTCAGCTAAAGGCTTAGCAGCCTCGACCAATTCTTTTACAGTTTCAATATCATAAAAATCACAGACTGGACCTCTAGGAGCATACATAAACATTGATCCTGGAACAGCTTCTATCATAATTATTGATAAGGCTGCTCTGATCTCACCTTCTGAATCAGTTAAATAAACATACTCGCCATGCCAGTTATTCTTAACATGAGCCCAGGCAGTATCTTGAGTAAATTGAGAATGCTCATTTTTTCTTACAAATTCGTTGTACTTATTAACTTCTTCCAGATTGTTTTGATCTAAAATCATTTACAGCTCCTAATCTAATTTTTTCAATTTAAATTCCTAATCTAAATTTCTAAATATCTTTTCTCTTAAATATAATTGTAGCTGATACTAAAAATATTACAAAATACAAAGCTGCTATTCCTGCACTAAGATATAAGCTCATTCCTGGGACTTGTGCACCTGAAATAAGGTTGTTTTCTAAGTTCATGTGCACGAAAGGTGTGTAGCGTAAGAACTTATAGTTGCCTATAAAAGCTTCTACTATGCTATTCAACAACATATAAATTGCCAGAGATGCTGTAATAGTTCCTGCATTAGATCTTGTAACAACTGCCAATAACAGTACTAAACTCAGTGGCATTATCAGTGATAAAGTTGATAAACCATAGATTATCAAGGTATATGCAAATAGTGGCACTGAGTGACTTTGCCCATCTATAGCAAAAATAAAGGTCTTGCCCAAATCACCCCAACCAAAGAATATAGCGCTAGCAAATAAGTGCAATAGATAGTTACAGACTTGAATAATCACAGCGACAATTACCACTGCTGTGAATTTTGCTAATAGAACAGATACACGGCTACCAGCCTTCATTACTGAGAATTTAATTGATCCATTCTCAAACTCTCCAGCGACCTGTAAACTTAAAATTGAAGCCAAGGCAATAAATATCAAAGTTATATACATTGGTCCATGAGCTAGGTTTGACCAGGCGTTCAAAAAGTTATCGCTCTTATAAAACTTTCCAGTATATTTATCATTTGAGTTTAGGCTCTTGCTTTCTAGAGCTTTCTCTAGCTTTGCTAAATCATCATTCACTCTCTGTTCTTGTAATTCGTTATATTGAGGATTCTTATTTGTACGCATTTCCTCATACATTTTACTTTGGCTGCGTAAATGCTCTAGTACTTGTGCATTTGTCATATTCCCGTATGGACTATTTTGATCCATTGGATTACCTACTGTCACATCGAATCCACCGTCATCGCCATAATGCTTCTCGTTGTACTCTTTGGCCTGTTGCTCCAACCTTGGCAAAAGCACCTCTGTTGAATAATATGTTAACCCTGAAACTGCAAAACTTACTATTACAAGCGCTATTAAAAATACATAAAAAACTTTGCGCTTAAAAATCCTTCTTAACTCAACTCTTGTCGTTCTCCAAAATTGCATCATAGTATTTCTCCACCTTTTTCTTGCATAATCTCAATAAACATATCTTCTAGATTCTTATGTATTGGTTCTACGGAGTAAATCTTAAAATCTGCTTCCATTAGATCTTTTAACAACATATTAATATTATTCAGTTCACAAGCTAGAACCACAGCTTCCTTATCGACTTTGCTTGGGATTTTTCTAGCATCGAAATATTCTTTCAGTCTCTTCTGATCATTTGTTGTAATTTTTACATTATTATCTAATAGCGAGTCTGAAATATCTGATACTTTTTGCTCTGCTACAATCTCTCCTTGGTTAATCATAGCAATACGGTCACAGAGACTCTGCACTTCACTCAAAATATGAGAAGAAACCATTACCGTGATGCCTTCTTGTTCTGCCAAATCTCTCAGCATCTTCCTCAAATCTCTAATTCCTTGTGGGTCTAGACCGTTAAAAGGCTCGTCTAGGATAAGCAAGTTGTTTTTTGCTAGCAACATACAAGCAATACCCAAACGTTGTTTCATACCGAGGGAATATTGCTTAACCTTTTTGTCTAGAGCTTTATCCAAATTCAGCATGTGAGCGACTCTATCAATATCTGCATCCGTAGTACCTGGATACAAAATTGCAACTTGCTTCAAATGCTCTCTCCCACTTAGGAATGGGAAAAGATCAGGATTCTCTACAATCGCTCCAATATTATTCTTAATTTTTATAAAACTATCATCGTAATCTTGACCTTCGTAGTAAATCTTACCGGCGTCTTTTCGATAAAGCCCGGTTATCATTTTGATAGTTGTAGTCTTACCGGCGCCATTAGGCCCTATAAGTCCCAAGACCTCACCCTCATACAGATTTAGGTCTATACCTTTGATAATCTCTCTACCAGAAAGAGATTTCCTAAGTCCTTGAATTTCTAAACGTTTATTGCTCATATGAACCTCACGAAATATCGAAGTTTATTTAAATAAAATTGTTCTTGCTTGGTCATTATTATCGTTTAAGCTGCTAAAACTTAAGCGTTTAATGTGTTTACAAAATATATTTTAGCATATTAAATGTGGTATCCTATTTGCATATAATTAAAAATTTATTATGGAGTTTAATATATGAAATTATTAGAAGAAAAATTGTTAAAAGATGGAGATATAAAGGGTACTGACGTTATAAAGGTTGACTCATTCCTTAACCATAGAGTTGAGCCTGATTTTATCGAAGCTATAGCTGCTGAATTTGCGAATTATTTCTCCAAAAAATCTCCAACTATAGTTCTAACCCTAGAATCTAGTGGTATTCCTATTGCATATAAGACAGCTGAACTACTCGGACTTCCAATGGTTTTTGCTAAAAAATCTGAAAGCTTAAATCTTGACAAAGAAACTTATACAACTGAAGTCTACTCATACACTCGCCAAAATTCTTATAAAGTTAAAGTCAGCAAGAACTACATAAATTCTAGCGATAGAGTTCTGATTATCGATGATTTCTTGGCAAGAGGTAGTGCTAGCCGAGCTCTAATTAATATTTGTAAAGAAGCTGAAGCCGAAATTGCTGGACTGGGATTTGTAATCGAGAAGTTCTACCAAGGTGGTGGCGAAATCCTACGTCTAAATGATTACGACGTATATAGCTTGGCTATTATTGAGAAGATTGATCCTGTTTCCAGACTGGTTTTTATCTCACAAGAAGAAGTTAATTCAATGTACTAGATTGGGTTTGTTGGTTTGTTAGGTTTGTTGGTTGGTTGGCAGATTTTTACCCAGTGAAGTTATTTTGTTTTGCTGAACTCGGCATAAATTTCAGTTAGCATAATCTTAGGTTGCTTAAAAATGTTTTTGCAATTGCTTTTATAAACTTAATTTAGTACAATACTTGCATTGCCTTATTAGCTCAGGAGGTAGAGCGCATCCTTGGTAAGGATGAGGTCGCCGGTTCAACTCCGGCATAAGGCTCCATATTTAAAGCCCGTAACTACCGAGCGTTGCGGGCTTTTTGTTTTTCTGCTGGTTGGAGTAAAATCGTCAAAAGTACTGCAAAAGTACTGCAATACATTTTAATATTTTTTCGCCAAAATTTTATTTTGTTCAGCTCGTGAATTTTGCCAAAAATATCCCCTAAATTTACTAAATATCCTGGTCCTAAGGTTACTAAGTTCCTCGTTAACCTTGCACTTTTTGTTCCTTATATATAATATTTATAAATGGAGACCAGTTTCGTACCCTTATGTATCTTTGATACGGTGCTATAGTTGGTCTCTTTTTATTATGTTTATAGTTTCATTATTTTTAGAATTATATATACATCAAGCTTTCTCATAACATCAAGATAAATTAATGATAATTGATTAAAGATTTCACTTCCGTTGATTATCTGGTATAAAAAAGCCTCTCATTAAGAGTGGCTCTAAAACTGATGGCTGGTGTGCAAATCCCAACATCTCTTCTGACCTATAGCTCCGGCACTTAGCTATTAACTGCAAATCTCCCAATCCTCTATTTCTAGACGAAGGGAAAGCCCTTCACCAGGTGTGTAGACCGCACGATCTCCACTTCATTAGTTTATTTAAGTATGAACTATGGATTTTCATGAAGCAATAAAGTTCAAGTAAGGCAGGACTATTTACTCATGAATCTTTTAGTCCATAAGCAAGGTTTGACATAATAAATGCACCTTTTAAAGACTTGTTCAGGTCTATGTTTCGAAGTCATAAAGTTGCGAAACCCCTTGTTGACTTTCTTTCATAAAAAAAAGCGACCTTTTACAGTCGCTTTAAATTTCTGCTAAATGCATAATCTTTCTAAAACATTTAGATACTCTTTAAATTTTTCATGTATTTCAATTGGTGCATTTTCATCAATGTACTCTTTATCACTTTGAATATCGTATTTCAAATATGGTTCAAGTTCTTTTAATAACTCTCTTTTTCTTTCAACATCTTCGTCATTTACCATTATCATCATAATCTGTCATCTCCTTGATGATGTTAATTAGATTTTCATCTTTCAATTGTTTTTTGTTTTCTTCTATTCTTGCACTTTTTCTTGCTATTTGATATTACTTTAGAGTGGTAGGTGGAGCAAGAACACCTACCGTGCTGGAGCTTTTGAGCTTTGTTATTTATTTAGCAGAGCTCTTATTTCTTTAACTGCTTCTTCCTTAGTCTCAGACTTTTCAATAATTTCAATTATCATTTCAAGTACTGTTCTAAATTGTTCGTTAGTCATCCCTTCCATAAGTTGCTCCTTTCTGGTAATACCACTTTTTTGTTTGTTAGACAGCACCACTCTTTTACTGTCATTTCTTCTACCTCTCTACCTCTTTTACAATTGTTTCTTTAGTACAAATGCCATATCTTTAAGTTCTCATCATTATCTTCAAATCTTTGTTTAAACGATTTACCTTCTAACATGAAGGAATCTAGAAACACATCTAAAGGTGTATCAAGTGGCATAGTAAAAATAGGATCTCCAGTATTATCATAAGATTTTCTAACAGATAATCCTGGACCGTCATAGTCAATAGAATAACCTTCGCCTTTATACTCAATTGTCATAGCTCTACTACGACTGTAATATTCGTAAACTTCTTCAACCCATTTCTTATGTTTGTCTACAGCCTCAATATTTTCGTTGTGTTTGCCTTCCATTTTTTAAGCCTCTCTCCCATTCTGGTTCTTCATTATTTAACCTAAAACTCGATATTCACTTACTATAATTCTTTCAGGCTTCTCTTTAACACTCTCAGAGTAACTAATTTCTAATTTATCTCCTACTTGAATCTTGTCTATATTTTGTTCACCGAAATCCAAATTCACCTTATGTAGAAAAACATCTTTCTCATGAGCATAGATTATTCCTTTATCCTTATAATCAATATTTTCTACTTCTACGTAAATAATTTCAGATTTACTCACAGATACGCTGCTATCTGAAGCAATAGTTGTCTGTTTAGTATTTGATAGAGCATTACAAGATGCTAAAGATAATACTAACAATACCGTTAAAAGAGTTGTATAAATAGTTTTTTTCATAAAACACCTCCAATTTATACTTCGCCTTAATTTATCTACCATTTGCCACCTTTTCCTGCCTTAAATCTTTTGCCACAGTTAAGACAGGTTACATGGATTTTGCGAGCTCCTATATTCCCACCAACTAGTCCAAGTGCACTGCCAGTAAGGCTTGCTCCTATTACAGCTTTGCCTATACCAAAACCTTTCTTCTGAGCAGATAGTGAAGTTGATTTACAGCGAGGGCAATATGGAATTTTGTCATGCTTTAACTGTTTAAGTCTTTCTTTTTGGTATGCCTTTTCTATTGCTTTATTTTCAGCTCTTATCCTTTGTTGTTCTTCAACTTGCCTTCTTAATCTCTCAAAAAAGCTTGGTTCTTTTGGAAGGTTAGGTGTTTGAGACGACAGCTCAGAACTTGGATCTGGAAAATCTTTGAAGTTGCTCTGGTTAACTGAAGTAAAGTTTCCCTTTTGAAATTTTTGTCTTAAGTTTGATTGTACTGATGACTCTGGAGTTGATTTTGAACGTGCAAACTTGGTTTTTATAAATTTATTCAATTTTATAACGCCAAAAACAATTGGCATAGCTACGCCACTAAGGCCTACTAAAGGAGCATAAGGTGATTCTCCCATGGCTACCCCAATAGAAATTAATAAAACTGAGCATATCAACACATGCCACCATTTTATATTTATATTTTTATTATTATTTTCATTATAGTCGGACATTTTAATCCTCCCTTAGAATGTTATTTGTATATTAACCCCACGCTTTCATTACTTTGTCTTCAAGCTTTCCGTCTCTAAGCATTTTATAAATTACATGCTTGGCTCTACTAGCATCAGGTGCAAAATCTCCAAACTCAGTATCGTATCCAGATAATTTTTCAATATCTATCTGTTCATTGCTTACAATTTTTAGTATTCCATATTCTTTATCAGTAACAGTATAATATTTGTACCTTTTCTCATCTATTCGTTCAACTATTATATTCATACTATTTTCTAACCACCTAAAAGTCTTATTACGTTTTGATTTTCTATTCTGAAAGGACTCCCTCATGAATAAATCTTTATCAATAATAATTTCACTAAGTCTCATTATTGAACATTAATAATTAGAAAAGCAATAAGGTAAAGTTGCAGGGCTGCCTTCCTGCATCACCTTCATGGGTATGGATGCACTCTCCACCTAAATTTACCTTATTAATAATCATATTATACTTTTACAAATATTTATGAAACGATATTTCTATGCTAGTAAAGATCTATAAAAAATATCCCCTAGTTTTCACTAAGGGATACGCATATATTCTCTCTAAATAACTAAATTATATACTTTATGATTCTGCTATTTTTTCTCTTCTCACTTTTATTAATTCCTCAAGCTCTTGCATCTCTTCTTCCGTTGCATGATGTCTTATAAAAGTTTTTGCAGCACTTTTATATCTTGAGTGTCTTGCTTTTTCTGGATTATTTTTGTCCCAATTTCTAGAAGCCCTTACTTGTGCATCACTTGTTTTCTTTTCTTTGCTCATAAAATTACCTCAACTATAAAATTATAATTACGAAATTATATAAATTATTTATATATACACATATTATAAAAGATTCTAAATATCCTCAATATTTTCAAGCAACTGCTTGCGTTTCTCTTGTATTAAAGTTTCAAGTTCATCTAAATCTTCTAGTTTGGCTCTATTTTTTATAAAGCTTCTAGCTGTTGATCTAGTACTTAAATAATTTCTATGCTCTTTATTCTTTTCATTCCAACGCTTATCAGCTTCACGATTATAAACTGCTTTTCTTTTTTTCTCTTCCATGTTGTTTGTCCTTTCTGGATTTATTAATTATTAAAACTAATACGATTAGTGATAAAACTATCCTCATTGTTCTTTAACTTAAGATGTGGTAAATTATTTACAAGGTAGCTAGAGATTTTACCCTCTAGCCAAGTTTTAAACAATAGCTTTGATTAGTTCTATTATTGCTGTAGCTAAAGTTAATATTATCGTTATTAATTCTAGTACTTGCTTGAACTTTTCAAAGCTTTTTTGTTTTATTATTAGTTCGATTTTCTTCAAAAATTCAAACCAGTGATTCAACTAGCACAGAAATAACTCAAACAGTACTAGTCATCAACCTCAGTCCATCCACAAACATTCTCACACAAACACAACTCTCTCTACCCTTGGAACTGTGAATCGTAGAGGTTCTTGTAGATACCTTCGTCCTTCTCAAGCAATTCGTCATGGGTACCTTGCTCTTGGATTTTTCCAGCATTAATAACTAGAATTTCATCAGCATTTTGGATAGTTGACAGACGGTGGGCAATAACAAATGAAGTTCGTCCTTCAATAAGTCTGTTCATTGCATCTTGAATCTGAAGCTCTGTCTTACTATCAACGTTAGAAGTTGCTTCGTCTAAAATCAGCATTGGCGCATCTAATAGCATTGCACGAGCAATGGTTAGCAATTGTTTCTGCCCTTGTGATAAGTTGGAAGCACTATCACTGACAACGCTGTCGTACTTCTCGGCTTGCTCTTCAATGAATCCACTAATGTGGGCTGCCTCCGCAACTGCTTCAATTTTTTCCATATCGACATCGCTTTCACCATAAGCGATATTTTCTTTAATCGTTCCTGAGAACAACCAAGTGTCTTGCAAGACCATGGCAAAAGCTCTTCGCAAGCTCTTACGTGTTATATCTTTGATATTTATATCGTCTACTAAGATTTCTCCTTCTTGTGGGTCATAGAAACGCATCAATAAGTTGACTATAGTTGTTTTACCCGCACCTGTTGGTCCTACTATAGCGGTCAAGCTACCTGCTTCGGCTACGAAATTAACGTTCTCCAATACAGGCACTCCAGGTATATAAGAGAAGCTTACATTTCTAAACTCGACTTTGCCCTTAACGTCTGTCAACTCTATGGCATCTGGTTTATCTTCTGGTTCTGAATCCTCGTCCAACAAGGTGAAAACTCTCTCTGCAGCTGAGGCGGCGGACTGTAGATCTTGGAATATCATAGCAATCTGGTTGATCGGCTCACTGAAACTACGTGAATACAATACAAATGCACTCAAACTACCAATTGTAAATTGCCCATCTAGAACGGCTAAAGACCCAAACAGTGATACCAAGGCCAATGCAATATTACTCATAAATGAAACAGATGGTCCATTGAATGCACCCTGGTAATCTGCTCTATAGTAAGCATCAATACTACTGTTGTTTACCTCATCAAAATTATCGATAAAGAACTGCTCTTTGCCATAGGCGCTGATAGTTTTTTGGCCGGATAAAGTTTCTTCGACATAGGCATTCATTCTACCTAACTCCTTGGAACGCAACCTAAATAGAGGGCGAGTGACCATACGTCTGTAAATTGTAAATCCAATGATAATTGGCAGTAAAATTACGAAAATAATACTTAACTGAGGGCTCATTCTAAGCATCATAATAAAGGAACCTACAACAGTTATAAAACTACCAAGGATACGCATTATATCGAAGCTTAGAGCCTGTGAAACTAGACCCAAGTCATAGGAAATTCTAGAGACTAGGTCACCTGCTTGGTGAGTGTCTATATATGACAATGGTAATTCAACAATTTTGTTGAAGGTGTCTTGACGCATCTTACCAATTGTTCTCTGAACAGTTCTTATTAAGACTTTGGAAAAGATGATACTAGTAAGAGCACTTAAAATATAGATTAACATCATGGTTCCTGTGAATTTCAAGACGGCTGACATATCTACATCAGAAGGCTTAATGCCGATTGCATCTATGGCCAAACCACTTAGACGTGGGCCGAAGACTTGCAAGATATTAGTCACAATAATAAGTAGGAACGCTAGCAAATAGCCCTTCCATGCTCCTGACACATATCTACCTAATCCTGTGAAGACTTTGCCATAATCCTTAGGTTTGTTGTCTCTATTTCTTTCCGGAGGTGTAAGCAGTGGCTCTGTAGCTGGCTTAATCTCTATATCATCCTTTGGTTTAAACATTGATTTTATTTTATTAAACATTTCGTACTCCTCTCAATTAGGACGGTTAATTATGAATTATGGAAAAACTCTATTGAGTCAAAATCTGCCCCAGCAGAACCTAGTTGCATATCAGCTACTTCTTTATATAATTCACAATTTTCTAGTAATTCTTCGTGTGTTCCTTGATCGAGAATTTTTCCACCTTGTAAAACTAATATATTTTGTGCATGCATAATGGAGCTAATTCTTTGGGCAATAATAAATGCTGTTGTTTCTGCATAGTTTTCGCTCAAAGCTTTACGTAATCTAGCATCTGTTGCGAAGTCCAGGGCACTAGATGAGTCGTCTAACACTAATATCTCAGGATTACCTGAAAGTGCTCTACTCAAGAGAACTCTCTGCTGTTGACCACCTGACAAGTTTGTACCACGAGCAACTAGCTTGAATTTGAGTCCACCTTTATCCTCGATGAAATCGTTAGCTTGGGCATAGTTTGTAGTTTCAGCTAATTCTGCATTTGTAATATCTCTACCGAATTTAATGTTGTTCTCGAGCGTACCACTAAAGATAAAGTCATTCTGTAGGACTAAACCAAACATTTCGTGCATTAACTCTCTGGATATTCTCTTAATGTTTATACCTCGGATGAAAATCTCTCCTTCTTGAGGATCATACATTCTTGTAAGAAGCTTGATTATTGTACTCTTACCTGAACCGGTTGCTCCTATAATTCCTAGGGTGTCTCCTGGATATACTTTGAAAGAAATATTGTACAAGTCAGCATACTTAGCTTTCTCCTCAGCAGTATCTGCTTCTTTGTACTGTTCATAATTCTCTTCATCGTAAACGAAAGTTACATTTCTAAACTCAACATCAGGTACTCCTGGAGTCGCTGCTGGTAAGGTCTTAACTGCTTCACCTTGTATGATTTGGCTATCGTCAATAGGAAGATTCATAACTTCACTAATTCTATCCCCAGAGGTCTTAGCACGTGTACCTATATTAATCATACGGTTCATAGCCATGAATGAGTGTGCGATCTGTAAAAAGTAACTCAAGAAAGCAGTAATAATACCGGCTTCGACTGTACCCTGACTTGCTAAGTAAGCACCTAAGATAATAATTAAAGCTTGTCCTGTGAAAATAATGACATTTATGCTTGGGAACAATTTAATCATGAGATCTGTAACTTCTATCTCGGCATCAATAACGTCTTGGTTACGCTCTGCGAATCGTCCTTGCTCATATTCTGTTTTGTCCAAGGCTTTTGAAACTCTAATACCACGGATATTTTCTCTAATAACTTGGACCATGTCATCCACTTTTGTCTGAACATTTCTAAACATTGGGAAAGCCTTCGAGAAAACAAGTTTAATCAATAAGAAAATTGGTGGAACCATAACGAATAGGATAAGAGATAGTCGCCATTCTAGGAAGAAACATATAGCAATTCCTCCTAAGAATAGAAGGACGGAACGAATACCCATTCTCAGAGATACACCAAAAAAGTTATGTATATTATAAGTATCTGTTGTTAATCTAGTTTCTAAGGAAGATATACTCAAACTATCTATTTGCTTGGCAGAAAGATTAATTGCTCTTGAATATAGGTCGTGTCTAACTTCTCTAACAATTCTGGAAGAAGTATATGCAGCCATTCTGTTTGCTACGATATTGGTTAACCAAGCCAGAAATGCTAGCACTATCATTATTATTCCCCAATAGACAATCCCGGATCTATCTCCACTAATAACCAATTCATTAATCATAAATGCCAAAATCGCTGGCAATAAAATTTCAAATATAGTAGCTAAAGTCTTTATAATCGCATTGACTATTATTCTTCTCTTATAGGGTTTGGCATATTCAAGTAACATTAAATTTCCTACACTTTCTTATTTTTAATTTATTCTTATATATTTTGTTTAATCTAATTTGTATTCACTATTTTTATTTCGTATCGATTCTGAAGCTATATTGCTTATTTTCTGTAGAGCTTGGGTAATCACTTCAGCCTCTTCTTCTGTAAGATCTCGCAAGAGTAAGTTATTCCAATCTTCTAAATAATCGATAATTTCTTCATAAATCACTTTAGCTTTTTCACTTGGATAAAGCCTCTTCTTTCGTTGATCCTCTGGGTCAAGCTCTCGAATAATAAAACCTGATTTCTCCAATTGAGATACGTGACGGGCAACGGTGCTTTTGTTGACTAACAGCAACTTACTTAAATCTTCCTGACTTAGTCCTGGTCTCCAAACTACCTGCATAATATAACTTGTCTGACACCCAGATATACCCTTGTCCTGGAAGTGTAAATCTCTATCTAGCATTGAAGCTCTATACATTCTGTTAAAATATTTTTGTATCTTTTCCACTCTACACCTTTTGCTAATAAAGTTCCGTTCAGTAACACCAACATGCAAAAAATTCCGCTATTTTCAGCAATATTGCTAAAAACAGATAATTGTATATCTTAGCTAAAATTAGTTGCACGCGCAACTAACTTTTTATTATATAGCAATGAGAATTTAATTTAATAGCATTTGAGCTATAATATGGTTAAGAAAAAGATTCTATGTGAGTTTGTTATCGGCAAACTTTTGTTAGTTAATTCTACGAAGTCTTGTGGTGCAAACTCCATTCAGGAAGGTCAGAGACATGAAAGAATTCACAGCATATTGCCCAAACGCACAGATACCATTTTTAACAGCCAAGCATCTTAAACAATTCGATAGACTAAACCTAGCCTTTGTCGTTCTAAAAGATGGCAAACTATCTTTCGACAATCTCAATAACATCTCTCATCTACCAAGAATACGTGAAGCGAATCCAAATCTAAAAGTCTTAATGAGTGTCGGTGGCGCAGGCGCTGCAGGTTTCTCCAGCATGGCTATGACTTCTGCAGGTCGAGAAGATTTTGCGAAACAATGTCTCAATAACTGTATAGAATATGGACTAGATGGCATGGACCTCGACTGGGAGTTCCCAGGCTCAGTGTATGAAGGGATGGACTCCAGCCCAAAGGATAAAGAAAATTTTACCCATCTACTTAGAACAATTAGAGAGACCTTTGATAAGTATGAGAAAACTAGTTCCAAACATCTCGAATTGACAATTGCAGCTGGTGTCGGACAGTGGTTCATCGACCAGACTGAAGTCCCTGAATTTACTAAGTATCTAGACCATGTATTCTTGATGACCTATGATCTGCGCGGTTTCGGTCAAGAAGAAACTGGACATCACACTACTCTATACACCAAAGAAAATGATATCTATCGTATGAGCGCAGACTCTGGTATACAAGCGTGGCTAGACCTTGGCGTTCCTGCAGAGAAGATTCATATAGGTGCCGGTTTCTACAGTCATATGTGGACCAATGTTAACCAGGATAATAATGGACTTCTACAAGTTGGTGAAGGCGGAGGTGGCTTCGGACCTAATTACGATGAGCTTCGTTATGAATATGTTAATAAGAATGGCTATGTAAGATATTGGGATGACGAAGCTAAAGTACCTTGGTTATTCGATGGTAGTACCTTTATCTCTTATGATGATGCTGAATCCGTTATTTACAAATGCGAATATGCCAAAGAACATGATCTTGGTGGACTCTTCTTCTGGCGCTATTTGGATGATCCTGATAATGAGTTAATTGATGCAATTGAGGAAAATTTGAATTAGGAGAAATGGACTGAGTAAATAGACAATCAGCTAATCAGCAAATCCGTAGTCCAACAAGTAAGAATAAAACTAAGCCCTCCGCCTATGAGTGTGAGAGCTTAATCAATAATCTCTACAGTTACGTAGTTTCCGTCTCCTAAATCATTATTTTTCAGGGAGAGTGTATAAGTCTTGAGCTGGTTATTGTATCGTCCTTCAATAACTTTTTCGTTTACTCTAAACTTCCTTCTTGGGACCCCTTCTTTTCTATAACTAACAGCTAATCTTTTGCCTGCATAATTAATCTTAAATTCCCAGGAGTCAAACGGGCAATATGCTGCAGGCTGGAAAATTATACCTGAGTACTCAAAACGCAGACCAAAAACATAGTGAATCAATATCTTCATAACCATGTTGGAGCTACCAGTTTGCCAGTCATGCATTGACTCACCATCTATACCTAAACTCTCATTTAAAGAGTATGAATTAGCCATTACGAATGGAGAGGTCGTTAAATTATCATGGGTAATAGGCAAAATCTTATACAAGTTCTCCCAAGCTTTCTCAGACTCACCCATTCTAAACAGTGCTGCAATACCAAAGGTTGTTCCATGAACATATATAGAACCATTTTCGGCAGTACCTTCAATAAGCTTATGAATCCTACCAACACCTTTGGTTCCTGCTTTAAACGGAGGTACAAAGGTTCTCATACCGTATTTGCTATCTAAGTTTTCAAAAGCAGCTTTTACAGACTTGGTAATATCTATATCATTCTCCAAATAAATATCACTAAGTATCCAGAAAGCATTAGCCACCAAGCTATTTCTAGATTTATTATCTACATCATGGAAACTTCCTACTAAATACTCTCTTCCGTCTCCCCAGCCATGAATTACTCGAGGATCTCCTAGCTCATTTCGCACAACTGCATACTTCTCAATCCCAGCTTGCAATTTTGATCTCACTTCTGAATAATTAGTAATTTTTTCTTGGTCATATTTAATTAGTTCTAGTAACTCAATCACTTCTCCGAGCATTTTATAAAACTGCAAACTTGCCATGACGGATACACCGTTTCCATACGCAGATTTATCAGATTTTGAAACTCCTAGACCATCTAGAGCATCGACCCAGTCACCATAAAGAGCCTTCAGGCAATTGGTATCTTCATCAATATTAGCTACTAAATAATCTATTATCTTGATCACGTGTTCTAAGGCTGAGTCTCTTAGTTTACTTCTTCTAACTACTCCTGCACGTCCATCAGTTATTTCGTAGTATCCACATTTTTCGTCCAAAATTGACATATCACGGGTGAATTTCAGGTAGGTGATAATTGTATTAACTATCCAAATACCCTGATCTATAAAAGGCCTTAAGTCCATTCTTGGCATATCCTCTTCACTCAGCGGCAATGAGTATTGTCTAGGCGCTCTTCCACTAGGGTCTAAAAAGTTTAAACCTTCAAGAATTTTCTCCCGTGCCAGATCTGGTCTAGCGAACAAAAATGCTTCAATAGCTTGGAAAACATCTCTAACACCAATCAAAGAGTTTGGAGCAAGCTGAGCATAACCATTAATAGTCGCACAAAACTCTACCTGCTTCTTCAGGTACCTAAAGAAATTAGAGAATGTGTCACCATTAATGTTAACATTGCTCTTGTAAGAAAAATCAGCTTCGAGCCTTTTGCTTAGTTCGTCATACTCACTTTTCTTGTAATGTAGCATTTCATCAAATCTGAATTCACCTGATTTATACAAATCTGTATATGACTCAGGTCTTGTAGAGTAAATTTTATAGTTAAAGAGGAAGTCTAACCTTAATTCAGATTTTCCTGTTGTCTCCAAATGGATAATTTCACCAGCTATTCCAGAATCTGTAAAAGCTGTACTGTGAACATCTTTGGGGAATTTACCTGAGATAATGGACTGAGATTCTCCTATGGAAGCATTCTCGCTACCAGTGAAGTTTTTGCGTGAAGTTGTCGCTTCTACACTCTTTATCTCAATATCTTTCATCTTAATACTCTGGTTCAAAACTCCAAAGTTATCGACAGATAGATATCTAGATAAGTCCTCATTAATTCTAAATATGAAACGACCCAAAGGAGAATTCTCCTGATCAAGATTAAACCTAGATGTTTTAAACCATCTTGTCTCATTATTCTCACTTGGTATGTGACTTAGATGTGGGTTAAAGTACCAGGCTAAATAAATATTCTTCTTGTTTCTATATTTTTTCTTAAGCAAAACACTAAAATTCAGCTCATTATTTTCACTATTAAAAGCAACTACTGTAAAGATGAAGTCCGGTGTCTCGGTAATGTAGTATGTTGAAATCTCGTCAAAAACAGTGTAACGAGTTACTCTTGAAATTTTGCTCTCATCAATGGTTGGAACTTTCAAAAGGGAAAGTGGTATATATTTGTCTTTATTCTTAAAGCCTGCGAAAAATGCTATCTTAGGTTCTTCACCCTCAGAAGCACGCAAGAATGGAGAGAATAAACCATCGTTGGCATGCATGTAGCCAGAATCATAAGTCCAAAAGTTGAAGCCATCTTCACCATATTGGAACCTACTTACTCCAATATTTCTATCAAGGCACATGACACTACCATCATTAAGGAAGAAAACATTGCCTGGTAATTCATTATCTAATTTCTTCCCAGGCTGAAGTTTCTTCGCTTCCTCAATGATCTTATATTCTTGTATAAAATAGTCTACACGTTCTTTTATAAAAGACATTATCCCTCACCAATGATTATGTTTTTCAATGATTCCTTCATCAATAATTAGCTTTTTACAATTATAATTTTTTCAACAACTCTAAGTTTTTGTTAATTGTATCAGCTCCTGGATTAGCATAAAGTTGATCTTTACTATTAGAGCTGATTTTGTGCAAGAATGCTTGCTCATGTAACTTTTCAGCTTCTGCCTTTTTCTCAGAATTATTATTTAAAATTGCTTCTGCATAAAAAATTCCAGCTTTTGCTTTATCCTCAAGAGCATTCAACCATTGTTCCATCTCTTCATAGAGATTAACGTTGCTCTTATTATTTCTATACTCTTCAATACTATCTAATACTTTATTATATTCTTTTATTATTAACGGTAATACGGAGTTCTTATCTTCTCCAGCTTCCAATTGCTTATGTAAGGCTTTTATTGCTTCGGACTCTTTGGCATCGTGAGTTGCTGCAGGTTCTTCTTGTGAAGATAGATGTTTACAGATCTCATGCAATGCTGCAGGAGCACCCACATCTATATATTTGAAGCTCTCTTCCCAAGATGTTTCCGCATCAAATGCCTCCGCATTCCAGTTGTAGTCTAGAGTTGCAAATAGTGAAACCTTCGATGCTTCTGCTTGTTCCATAGGGTTTGTCAAGACACCAGTAATTTGAGTTTTACCTGTTTGGAAAATCTCACCAGGTCCCATAAACAATCTTCTTAAAGTCTTGTGGTCAATGTCGTTGACAGGCCAGTTCATCCAGAATAATGGAGCACGTCTTCTACCCTCAACATCTACAGCTTTGGTCATATAGCCGTCCATTGCTTCTTGAGAAACAGTTCCACAAACTATTAATCCTGTGTAGAAGATTTCTATATCTTTGTCAAAATGTTCGTGATAGTAATTCAATTCACTACCATCTTTGAATGCCCACTCATCCAAGCAGTATGCTTCTGGGCAGAAGAATAGAGGGGCTACATCGCCTTTTTCTTTGCGCCACTTGTTTAGGTTGTTCATTAAGTAGACAACTGTGTCAAAGTCCAATCCACCTACGTCATCACCCAAAACTCCGAATCCTCTAACTCCAACTTCATATAGGGTCTCAAATTTGTTTATTAATTTCTCTAAGCCCTCTTCTTTGTTATCTGCTTTTATCTGATTGTCATTTACAACAAAAGGTGAAATTGTCCAGTAGTAAGTGATAGCCTTTTGCTCAGCAAATTTAGCCAATTCAGCAATTTCTTCCAACTCAGCTTCTGGATATGGTTCCCACCACTTATCCCTATGATATGGATCATCTTTTGGTGCAAAAGCAAATACATTACCCTTGAAGTAGGATGTGAAGTCTAAAATTTCTTTACGCTTAGCATTTCCAAATGGAATACCATAATATCCCTCAATCATTCCACGGAATGGATATGTCGCAAAATCATGAATATTCAGAGTCAGAATTTCATTCTTACTTTGTTCCAGAACATGATAAAGAGTTGTCAAAGCATAAAAAATAGCTCTTTCGTCTTTTGCCTTAATACTCCATTTACCTGCTTCTATTGCTAATTCATATTCATCAATGGCGTTAAACTTTTCTTCAAGTTCTATACAGATTACAGTTTCTGCATCTTCCATAATCTGAATATTATGTAGACTAAGACCTTCTTCTAATCTATGTAAATTTGCCGAACTTAATTCAGGTTTTGCTTCCACAGAAATAGACTCTGGCATAGATATACTGTCGCCTGTGTAATTGATTTCGTGTACAAGTGGATAAATTTTGTATGACATATTCCCTCCTAAAAAGAAGCCCATCAACTATTTTTATTCTAGATGATGGGCCTTGATTTTCTATACAACTATTATATTAATAGTTTACGTAAAAATACTAGTTTTTACTAATATTTTTCTTCATGTTTTGTTTTTACTACATATGTAACTGCAACAGCTAAAGCTATAAATAGCAACCATACTATGACATCTGCACTTGCACCTGTCTTAGATGGTGCATTGGTCTTGTCAGTATTTTTGTCTTTTGTGCCTTCGCTCTCAGTATTACTTGCTTCTGTACTTATGCTAGGTTCTGTACTTTCACTTGTATCAGAAACAAAGTAGTAAGGTGAGAAACTATCTGCTGCAAATGTTACTCGTTGTCCGTCAAGAGCTAATACTTGAATATCTTCGTATTTTCCTGACTCAAATTCATGTTTGATAGTTAAATCATTGCCGACCTTTTCTTGCAATGTTATAGAGATAGTTATTGCTGTATTTACCTTCTCTACTAGTTTACCATTAGGGTCGTATAATTTGATATCGTAACCTTCATTATTCAAGCTTGGCTGATCTATTTCAGAAATTACAAGTTTATAACCTCTTAGACCATCAGCTTTTGCTGTAACATTAAGCTTCTTAGCTAAGTCATTTTGAACTACTTCTAGAGGTGGTAACATTTCTGGCTCTTCTTCATTTAGATCATATTTGACCCATTCTTCTAACCACCAATTTCTATCTTTAGCATAGTCTTGACTATCTCTTTGATCATAATTTGCTAGTGTAAATGTACCCCACCAGAATAGACCTGATCCATAAACATTAGCTCCTTGATCTATAGCGTCACGTAGACCTTTGGCCGCAGCTAAAATGTTCTCATATTCATGTAAGTGATAATACACTCTTCCAGAATCTGCATCTGGCCAACCTGGAGTTCCTGGATAGAATTTATCGTCATATGCTGGCATTGTTGGTGCTAGCTGTACATTAGGATTCTCAGATGCTGCAATAGCTTCAGAGTATCTCAAAACATTTTCTTTCCAGAATTCAGTAAATTCTTCTGCTGAATACACTATACCTTCATCATCACCTGATACATCGTATAGCATTGGGTTAATCATATCTACATACTTAGCAATTTCTGAAATATTCTCGTTTGGTAAGTACTTAGCTAGTGCTGTTGTAGCGATTGAGATATGAACATCTGCACCAGCTGCAGCACGTAACTTGTTTAAGTATTGAATTAGTCTTGGATGATTTCTAACATTGAATGGTTCTATATCAACTTGAATACCATCGAAGTCATATTCTTTATATATTCTTACTGCTTCTTCTACCATTCTATCGATAGTTTCATCAGATATTTCTATGGTCTGTCTTGCGTTGGCATTAATAGTACCCATGATCTTCATTTCAGGGGCTAGTTCTCTACTTCTCTTCATCCAGTATCTAACTAAAGCATCTTTCTCTGGACTTTGTGGTAAATCACCATTTATATCATGGACACCCATATCAACAAATTGCATGTTGATTGCATAATCTTGTAGCTGATTGATAAAGTCTTTCATGACTTCATCATTTAGTTCACGTTTCCAATTCATTTCTTCAACATCAAGATATGCGAAGTTATTGGTATTTTTGTATGAGCTTCTGTCTTTAGCTGGATTTGGATATTCTGTTAAATCAGCCCAGTCATTATCGAAGCCTCTTAGCCACTCATCTCCATCATTCTTGAATTGAGTAATTTTGACCCAATCTATTTCCATTGTTCCTGAATCAAAGTTTGGTTCACCTGCCCATCCTTGTGGGAACCATAGACCCAACCAGAATCTACCGGCAGCTGATGGAATTCTCTCTGTTGCTGTATGTACATGTTTTCCATCAAGGTAGAATTCTACTCTTGGGTTATCTTTTTCTGTATACCAATCAAATCTATATGTATGCCAGCCTTCAGCAACACCTTCAGCTGTACCTAATTCTTTTGGACTATCAACGATATATGAGTTTGGTACTTGGTCATCTATCCAAGTATTTGCCATGATTTGATTTACGTATTGTTTACCAGCAACAGTACCTGGAGCCTCCCAGTCGATCTCGTCATTTCTTTCGCCATTATTAAAGAAGGTCCAGAATGCATTAACTACACCTAATTCATCTAATAATCTTGCACGAACTTCGTAACTTCCTGAAGCGAAGTGGTCTTTGGTTGCTATGACACCACCTAAACGTTTACCGCTATCAGATTGGACAATTCTGCCTTCTTTGTTACGTTTGAAACCCTTTTGCTCACCTTCATAGAGGTCACCGTTTGCTTTAATTTTCAAAATACCATTTTCAACTGTAATATTTTCTGGTGAAACACCATTATTTCCGTATCCCCAAACTGTTTTACCTATTAACCATTTTGATGGATCTACTCCATTCTCGAAGTCATCGAAAAATACGCCTTCTGTTTTGTTGATTGGATTAATGAAGTTTGGATTATCTGCTCCGTTTGGATTATCTTTTTCTGTAACATTTACTAGAGAGAAGCCATCAAATACAGCTTTACCTGAACCATCTTTCCAGATATAGACCTGATAACTTTCAGACTCTTTTTCTACGGTAAAAGTAGCTTCAAATTTGCTAAATTCTGTTGTTGAGAATTCACCTACTCTTAAACGTGTCTTAACTGTTTTACCATTAACTTTGTCCACACCTTCTATACCAAAGTAAACAACATCACCTTCTTCGAGTACTAGACCGTGAGCAATAAATTTATATGTTTTGCCTGCTTGTAAATTAAGGTTTTGTCCAATACCGTTATCTCCACTAATTAAAATTGCATTTTCACCTTCGAATACTGGGTCGTGAGTTATTGCATGCTCATTTAGATTTTCCCAGCCATCCCATGCAACTAATCCATCTTCAAAACCTGGGTTCTTAATTAGTTCAATATTAGTACGGTCGTCTGATATAGCGACTAATTCGAAATTATCGAAGTAAGCGTATGACTCTTGTCCTTGAGGAGAAGAGTTCTTGTATGTATATAGCTGTAAAGCTTTTGTTCCTGGGACAGTAGTGAATTCTATAGATTTCTCAGTCCATTCAGTCGAAGTAAATAGACTACCAGATTTACCACCTGCTATCCTCTTCATATTCTCATCTAGACAGTCAACACCAAAATATCCAGTTTCAGTTTCATGACTTACTTTACCTGTAACTTTGAGTGTGAATTTAATATTCTCAGGAATATTTAAAATGTACTGAGATCTTCCACCTTCGCCTGGTCCAGTTACTATTGATTTACTTCCTTCATAACCTTCTTCAGTAATAAAAGTCTGTCCTATGTTGCCACTGTCAACGTCTAAGTCATTATCCCAGCCTTCAATTTCTGCAGCTTCTCCAGGACCATTATTATTATAACTTAATTCGAATTCAGGGTTCTTGGCTAAGTTTTTGCCTAATTCAACTTCTGTTGCATTTTTTTCTGGTTCTGTTGGTGTTTCAGGTTCTGTAGGAGTTTCTGGTTCTGTTGGCTTATCATATAAATCTTCTACATTGATATGTTCAACAGCTCCACCTTTATCTTTTGGATATCCCTCTACTTCTCCTTCTAGACTATAAATTTTTATATAATCATAGAATGCGAAATCTTCACCTGGATTTTTGTAGATAGAAATTTGTACATCAATAGCATCAGCTGGTATTTCTACAGGTACTTCAACCTCTTCATATTCATGGCTAGTAAAACTATGTATACGAACTCTGTCCTTACTTCCATCAGCTTTAAAATACTCAATTTGCAAAATACCAGGTTCTACAGTTTCTTTTTCTCCGACTCTAGCTCTTGCACTAACGATAATATTTCTTGATCCAGAATATTTCTCCATATAAATACCTGCACCACCGTCATTGCCTAGGGCGATTACATCTTCGCCATTATCGTTAACGTATTTTAAATTTCCCCAATCGTCCCAAGCAGAATTTAATCTTGTGCTCATGTCATCTTGGGAAATAATAAACTCTTGTCCAGCCTCTTGGGCATCCTCTTGAGCATCCTCTTGAGCAGCCTCTTGAGCAGCCTCTTGGGCATCCTCTTGAGCAGCCTCTTGGGCATCCTCTTGAGCAGCTTCTTGCCCAGCCTCCGCTTCTTCAGCAGATAGCTTATGCATGCTGATTGGGCTTGCAAAAAGACCGACAATCAAACTCAACACTAAAGTTAATGACAAAATATTTAATGTCTTACGTCTATGCTTCTTCATATAAACCTCCAAGTTTAAAGACGTTTACTATCCTAAAATAGTAATAGCTACTAATTGATAACTTCTATATCAATTTGTTCTAAGTTCTCTAAATCTTCAGCTTTAATAAATAGTACATCAGCTCTATAGTTCTCGTCATAGTTTCCACGCATTTCAGAACCATTTAGCTTGAAGACTCTTGAATCTCTTGAGTCATCTTGGGTTAAAGTTAAGTTTAAACTCTTGCCTCTGTACTTCATCTGTAAGTCTAAAGATTTAAATGGGTTATTAGCTGCTGTTTGAATTCTAATTCCGTCATACTCGAATCTAATACCGAATACGAAGTATAGAATTATTTTTAGGACGACGTTAGAGCTACCTGTTTGCCAATCATTCATGGATTCGCCATCAATGTTTAACTCTGGGTTGTAACCGTATGAGTTTGGCATGACAAAAGGAGTATGGGAGACTGTCTCGTGAACTGCGGTAAAAGGTAAATTCTTGACTAGTTCTTCCCAAGCCATCTTAGATTCGCCCATAGCAAATAGTGCAGCTGTTCCGAAAACGGATCCGTGAATGTAAACAGCACCATTCTCAGCTGTACCAATTGGCAGTTTAGGAATTCTACCTACACCTGGAGTACCTGGAGCGAAACCTGGCTCAAAAGTCTTGAGACCATATTTAGAGTCTAATATTTCGAAAGTATGTACCAAAACATCTCTCAACTCTGGAGTTTCTTCATATAAGCGACTAATTACCCAGAAAGCTGGAGCTGTTAGGCCATATCTTTCTACGCCATCTGGATCATTAAATCCAGCAACATAATACTCTCTGTCTTCTCCCCATCCATGTGCGATATGTTTTCTTTCGCCATTATCCAGAACAGCGTATTGCAATAGACCTTCCTTCAACTCTGCTCTAGTTTTTTGATAAAGCTTAACTTCCTCCTGGTGTACACCTAAGTGATTTAGAAGCTCTGCCATTTCTTCTAGATTCTTGTAAAGTTGTAATGAAGCCATTACGGAAACACCGTTACCATAGTCTTTGTTTGGATCTTTTGAAACACCTAGACCATCTAGGGCATCGTTCCAGTCTCCGAAGAGAGCTTTCAAACACTTGGTATCTGGATCAATGTTTGAAATTAAGAAATCCATAACTTTCAACATGTGTTGAAGTGCAGAATCCTTGTAATCGGTTTTTGCTACGATTTTTCCTCTTTCATCAATAATTTCGTAGTACGCAAGCTCTTCATCAAGAATTGAGAAATCGCCTGTGTATTTAATATAAGTTACGAATGTATCTATTACCCAGTGACCTTGGTCGATAAATGGACGTAAATCCATTATTGGATTATCCCCTTCATTTGTTGGTAGAGAATATTGTCTTGGTGCTCTACCACTAGGATCGATAAATTCAAGTGACTCAAGCATTTTAGCTCTTGCTAGTTCTGGTTCGTAGAATAGAACTGCTTCTATTGCTTGATATACGTCTCTGATTCCAATTAGTGAACCTAATGAGAGTTGGATGAATCCTTTAATACTTGCACAGAACTCAACTTGTTTTTTGAGATACTTCATGAAGTGAGTTAAGGTCTCACCATCCAATCCTTCAATTTCACTAGTGTCAAAATGTATGAGTAGGCTCTTATCATTTTCTTCACTCTCGTGGTATGCCTTCTCTACATCTTGCTCTAATTTGACAATATCAATATCTTTAAATAATGGTTTGTATGCATCATCTTCTTCGCAATGCACAATATAATCCATCTTAATATCGACTCTTACTTTTGCGTTTTGCTCTAAGTTTAGGAATGCAAGTTCACTAGCTGCTGAAGTTTCAGTAAATGCTGTAACTGTTTCATCAACATCATAAGCACCATTCTCGAAGGCTCTAGCCTTGTAAAGACTACTGTGTGCACCACCAACCAAATTATATCTTGAGCTTGATGCTATTTTTCTTTCTAAACTATAATTTTCACCACTAATACCTTGATTTAGAACTGCAAAGTTAGTTACTGATTTTGATCTACTTAAGTCTTCATTGACTTTAAATACAAATCTACCTAAGTCACCATAATCTTCGAACTCTGTTTGTCTAAACCATCTATTTTCATCATTGTCGCTGATACTGTGGTTTAGCATTGGGTTAAAGTACCATGCCAAATATATTTCTTCAGAACTTGAGTTTTTATTATCAACTTGGATTGTAAAGTTCACTTTATTATCTGCATCAACAAATACTCTAATTGTAAAATCAAAGTCATCAGTTCTACAGATATAATATGTACAGTTCACATCGAATATAGTGAATCTTTCTACATTTCCGAAGTTATTAGTTTCTATCTCTGGTACAGCAAGTAATGGTAAAACATCATATTTGTCTTCATTCTTTTTACCTGCAAAGAAAGCAATTACTGGCTCTTGTCCCTCTTTCGCTCTTAGGAAAGGTGAGAATAAACCTTCATTTGCATGCATATATCCTGATGCATATGTCCAGAAGTTGAAACCATCTCTACCATATGGGAAGCGGCTTTCACCTTCATTTCTAGGAATAGCTAACACACTATTATCGCTTAGGAAATAATTCTTACCTGGTAAAGGTTTGCTATTTTCTAAATTATCATTCTTTATTGCTTCATATGTGTCATGAAAAAATTTAATTTTCTCGTTAAAATTTGGCATAGTTATCCCCTTACTACATTTTTATTTTTTAGTATTCTAAATAAATTTGATATTAATCTGTTATCATCTCAGAAGTAATCTTTAAGAAGTCTTGCATGATGTCGCAGTTTGCAGAGGCACCTTCAACTGAATCCATTTCCGAGTAGATTCTAATTACTGGCTCTGTACCTGAGAACCTTACAAGTATCCAGCCATCGTTTTCGAAGTATACTTTCAAACCATCTTTATCTGAGACTTTCTCAATCTTTTGATTAAATTCTGGCAACTTAGATTCTGTGAATAAAACTCGTCTAATTTCTTCTTTATGTTCTTCAGTAACACGGAAGTTTCTTTCTACAGTAAATAATTGGCCAAATTTCTCATAAATCTCATCCAAAATATCGGTTAAAGATTTATTTAATAAACTTAACATCTCAATTATTAAAGCTGCAGCGTAAATACCGTCTTTACCTTTAATATGCCCTACTGTAGCTAAACCACCTGAGCTTTCGCCACCGATGATCGCTCCAGAATCTTCCATTCCTTTGGTAATATGTTTGAAACCAACTGGAACTTCTATACATTCTTGTCCATATGCTTTTGCAATTCTATCCAGAATATGAGTTGTAGAAATATTTCTAACAACTGCTGATCTCTCGCCCTTATATTCTAGGTAGTAGTAGTAAAGCAAAACTAAAATATCATTAGCATGAATATATCTTCCTTGCTCTGATATCAAGCCGATTCTATCAGCGTCTCCATCTGTTGCTACACCAAGATCATAATTACCCTTGACTACTAATTCTTTTAGTCTTTGTAAATTACCACTTGAAGGTGATGGCATATTTCCACCAAACATCATGTCATGGCTATCATTAATTGCATCTAGTCTGCATCTACAGTTGATTAGTAAAGCTTGTAGTGCAATTCTGGAAACACCATGCATTGGATCTAATAAGATTCTTAAATCTCTATTCTTAATTGCTTCAACATCTATTAAAGACATTATTCTGTCAATGTAGCTATTTAATGGATTAATAATAACTACAAGGCCTCTCTCTTTAGCCTCATCAAATCTCATGGATTTAACGTCTTCAATCTTTATGTTTGCAGTCATTTTTTCAAGTTCATCAGTAACTTCTACTGTTGCATCTTTCCCTCCGTCGAAAAAGAATTTAATACCGTTCCACTCATATGCATTATGACTTGCTGTAACTGCAATTCCGTATTCTAGGCCAAGATCACCAATAGTGAACATAGTCATCGGAGTCGGAGCTTCTTCATTTATTAAATTAACTTTAATATTGTTTGCAGCAAAGACTTCTAAAACCCAAATCGCTGCTGTTTTTGATAAAAATCTTCTGTCGTAACCGATTACGACTGATTGCTCTTCATCTTTTGAGTTTTTCCAAATATAATCGGCCATAGCTTGTGCTAATCTTGTGATATTAAATTTTGTAAATTCATCTCCAATTAACGCACGCCAGCCACCTGTACCGAATTTAACCATTGCATTCTCTCCTTAACTATCCTTGAATAAAGGCTTTAATATTTATTTAAAATGTGCGGAGCGAGATCCGCTCCGCACCGTAGTTCTTATTTAACTATTTACCTACGCTAGAGTATCTATCGTATGCCGCTTGTTTGATATCGATTAGTTCTTGAATACCTAAGTCTTGAACTTCTTTCACAAAGTTATCGTATTCAGCTATATCTCTTGTACCGATAACGAATTTCAATAGGTCTTCATCGACTTTAGTCTTAATTGCACCCATTTTTTCTTCGTATGTTGGTTTCTCATCTTGATTTAGAGGTACTGATGGGTTGAATGGGAAGAATAGATCATTATCATCATAGAAGAATAATTGTTTTCTTACACCTTCATCAGGAGTTGAAGCTGCTTCGTACTCTGGCATTTGACGCATACCGATCAATGCTTGCATACCGTTTGTTCTGATGTATGTAGTTGAACCTTCACCACCAGTAACTTTTTCTGTATAAACTGGTTTGCCATCTTTGATTTCGTAGCTTTCGCCTTCAATACCGAAGTTGAATAATAGGCTTCCTTCATCGCTGTATACGTAGTCGAACATTTCTACAATTTTATCTTTAACTGCAGCATCTGTTTTTACATTAATACCCCATGCGAAAGGTACTACTTCAGCTTGTTGACTATATGTTTTTGGCTCTTGACCAGCTTTTAATACTGGTGGATTAACAACTTGCCAGTTAGTATTTGGATCGTTTGCTTTAACTTCTTCGTTGTTGTTCATACCTGCAACATAACCTGTCCAGTAAACTGTAGCACCAGCTGTGTTGTTTAAGATATGGAAGTTATTTGTATCTTCACGTGTAACGAAGTCTTGGTCGATTAAACCTTCTTTGTACCATTTAGCCATAGTTGTAATGAATTCTTTAGCTTCTGGTAATAGTGGAGCATATTCCATCTTACCGTCTCTTGCTAGCCAGAAATCGTTATTTGGATTCAATTCAATTCCCCATGCATCTGCGAAGTTGTAGTAGTAGTTTTCCCAAGCTCTATCTAAAACTAGTGGTGTAACTGCTCCTGCACCTTCACCATTTAGATCATTTGTCTTGAATGCTGTTAGAACGTTGTACCAGTCATCAATTGTTTCTGGAACTTTAAGATCTAACTTGTCTAGCCAATCTTGTCTAATTAGGTAACCCATAGCTGTTCTAATAGCTGATTGCATTGGAATACCATATAGGGATCCATCACTAGCAGCTGTTTGTGCATAAACAACTTGGTTTTCTAATAGATGTTTGTTGATGTTAGGTGTCTTCTCTGCTGATAGATATGAATCTAGCTTGTCGAACGCTCCTAACAATCCATACTCATTAATAACATTTAGAGATGAAGCAACAACATCAGGGTATTCACCTGCTGATAAGCTTGTTGTCAAGTATTCATTAGCTTCACTTTGAACAACAGAATCAATATCGAATTTGATATTCAATTTTTCAGCTAAAGCTTTAAATGTCATTGTATCGCTATTGTAAATAGCTTCTGGTAAACGACTTGGAACAAATAATGAGATATTTACAGGCTCTGTTGTCTCTCCGCCTTGCTCACCTGAGTCGCTAGCAGCTGGTTTATCACCATCTGTAGGTTTTGGGTCGCTTTCTGTATTACATGCTACTACTCCTAGTAATAGAGAAGCAGCTAAACCAATAGATAAAAGTTTTTTGAATTTCATACTCTTCCTCCTAAATTTCTTTTATCGTTCTTATTAAAAAAATAAGCAAAATTAAATATAAATTTTTTTGACTAGTTTCGTTTACTAGTTCTTGCGTTTTAGATTATCTAACCATAGGCACGCCCTCCTAAATACTTTAACCTTTTACTGCACCTGCTAATGTTCCGTGAATAAAGTATTTTTGTAGGAATGGGTAAATAATTACGATAGGCAAACTTGTAAGAACAATTGCTGCAAACTTAATAGTTTGTGGATTCGCTTGTTCACCTCTAGACAACTGTCTTGCAGCAGCTTCATCGAATTGTGATGCACTAACAATTCTATTCAAGATAACTTGCATAGGCATTTTGTCCTCTGCCTTATTTGTGAGCAACAATGTTTCCCAGAAGAATGAGTTCCATTTTCCTACTGCGTAATACAATGCTAACGCTGCTAATACTGGTTTTGATAAAGGTAAAATTATCTTTAGCAATACTTGTAAATCATTTGCACCTTCTAATTTTGCAGATTCGTCAAGAGATTCAGGTAAGCTCTCGAAGTGAGATCTCAAAATGATTATGTAGAAAGTACCAATAACTGCATAAATCAAAATACCAAATCTAGTGTCGATCAATTTAAGATCTTTCATCAATAGGTAGAAAGGTATCATTCCACCACCGAACCACATAGTAAATACTATGAAGAGGTTGAAAAATCTTCTACCTTTAAGGTATTTCTTTGACAGTGGATAGGCCGCCAATATTGTAAATGCCAAACTCATTGCTGTTCCTACTACTGAGTAAAATACTGAGTTTAGGAATGATGAAATAATATTAGGGAATTTAACAACGACTTCATAAGCTCTTGTTGTAAATCCTACTGGTAGGAATACTACCTGATTTCGTTGTACAGCTGCTACTGAACTCAGAGATGCTGATACAACATATATTATTGGATAAAGTGATACGGCTATTACTAAAAGGACAAATATGTAACAAAATATTATGAATGCCCATTCACCTGCAGTATATTTTTCTCTTCTTTTCTTCTTCGAAAGTGTACTCATAGTTTTAATTCCTTCTACTGACATATTCTCCTCCTACCACAATGTTGTTCCATCAACTCTTCTGACAAATCTATTCGCAAAGTAAACTAAAATGAAGCCAATTACACTTTGGAAAATAGAAACTGCTTGTCCATAGCTATAGTCTCCAGGGTTTGCCATCAAAGCAATTCTATAAACGTAGGAGTTGAAAACGTCTGATGTTGAATAAATACTTGAGTTGTACAAGAGGATAATTCTCTCGTGTCCAACAGTCATGATTGAACCTAAACTCAATAGCAATTGGATAGAAATAACTGGACGTAAACTTGGTAAAGTTATATATCTCATTTGTTGGAATTTACTTGCACCATCAATAGATGCAGCTTCATATAATTCATTAGGAATTCCTGTCAAGGATGCTAAATAGATAATTGAACTAAATCCTGTACTTTGCCAGATACCTGCTGAAATATATATAGCTTTAAAATACTCTGGGTTAATTAAGAAATTAATTTTTTCTGCACCAAAGAAAGCTCTTAACATATTAATAGGACCATCTGTAGAAACGAAGTATTTAACAATACTCATAACAACAACTGATGATAAGAAATATGGCAAGTAACTTATTGTCTGACCAGATTTCTTGAATGCTTTAACCTTGATTTCGTTCAAAGCGATAGCTAACAAAATTGGTAGTGGAAAACCAAATATTAAACCATACACATTAATCATTAAAGTGTTGTAGAACAATCTACCAAAGTGTGGGTCTGCAAATAATCTACGGAAGTTTTTTAGACCGATAAATTTACCGATACCGCTGAACAGATTATAATCAAAGAACGCAATTGCATTACCGACCATTGGTATATATGCAAAAATAAGATACCAAATAAATACTGGTAAAAACATTATGTATAACCATTTATCTCTTTTGAGGAAATACATTAAGTTACGTTTCTTTAACTTAGATGTCTCAATACCAACACTTTCTGGTTTTTTAGATACTTGACCTTTCATCGTTAAACACCTTTCAAATGGATTGATTAAATCAATTACACTTATTTCATACTGTAACTTTACATTTTTCTAACTATCTTTTCTAGCCAAATTTAGTGAAAATAGCTAATTTTCGCTTTTTTCATCCTAATATACAAAGTCAATTCACTAGATATGTTGAGTTTTTTCATTTTTCAGCGGGATGTAAGTCATACCATTTCTTTTTGTTTATGCATGTCGCATAGATTTAGGCTCAATTTTTGTCTACTTTGTCATTAGTAAACTTTCTGATTCAATTTGTTCACTTAAACTTAACTTTTAATAAAGTGTTTATTGTGCTAGTTTCTCCATCTTTGCTCTATTGCTCAACTAGAAGCTCCATATTAATCAACTTCCATATTAAATCGCAGCAAAATAAAAGCGTAGCTAAATTAATAACTACGCTTCATGGTTTTTATAGAAAATTGGTATTAATTATCTTGGTCTAATACTCTTTGTGCTTCTTCTAGTTCACGTTTCTCTATTGCCTCCGCAACAAGTTGCTCATCTTCTGCAGATTCACGATTTCTAACTGAGAAGTCTATACCTGTACCCACTTCATTTGGCTCATCAACGTTAAATACGTAGTCATTGCCTGGAAGAATTGCGTTAAGTAATATTCCGATAATTGCAGCTATTGCAATACCAGGTAGGACTAGATCAACTCCAAACATTGGAATTGTTAGGCCTTCTCCACCGAATCCTAAAGCTGATACAAAGATAACACCTGCAATAATCATGTTTCTACTTAAGCTGAAGTCTACTTGGTTTTCGACTAAGTTTCTAACACCTGTACTTGCGATCATACCGTAAAGAATGATTGAAACACCACCGATAACTGCTGTAGGAATTGTACGTATAAATCCACTTACAACTGGGAAGAATGAAAGTACTATTGAGAATATTGCAGCCAATCTAATGATGCTTGGTGCATATACTTTTGTTAAAGCCATAACACCTACGTTTTCACCATATGTAGTCATGTCTGGTCCACCAATTGCTGTAGAGAATGATGTTGCCAAACCGTCTCCTAGTAATGTTCTATGTAGACCTGGTTCTTTCAAGTAGTTCTTACCTGTTGTAGCACTAATTGCTGAGATATCTCCAACGTGTTCCATCAATGTTGCTAAGGAGATAGGAATCATAACTGAAATTCCTCTCAAGTCAATTGTCATCAATCTATCTTGTGCGAATGGTAAAGCGAAAGCTTCAGCATTCTTCATACTATCGAAGTTCACTTCTTTTAATAATAAAGCGCAAATATATCCTGCGATTATTCCTAGCATAATAGGAATAACTTTGGTCATACCTTTACCCCAAATGTTGAAAATAATAACTGTTCCCATGGTTACTAGAGCTATTATCCAGTTGCTACTTGCATTACTTATTGCGGTTGGAGCTAAGCCAATTCCGATTGCAATAATAATTGGTCCGGTAACAATTGGCGGGAAAAATCTCATAATGTTTTGGACTCCAAAAAGCTTAATTAAATAAGCAATTGCAATAAATAAAAGTCCACTAATGAAAATACCACCATTAGCGCTACGTAAGCCTTCTACGTTAGGCATACCATCAGCACCTAGCGGAGCTAAAATAGCGTATCCACCCAAGAATGCAAATGAAGAGCCTAAAAAAGCCGGTACCTTACCACCTGTTGCCAAATGAAATAATAGTGTACCGGCTCCTGCCATAAATAATGTTGTTGAAATATCTAACCCTGTCAATATCGGAACTAAAACTGTTGCCCCAAACATTGCAAATAAATGTTGTAATCCTAAAAGAACTTGTTTTCCTTTGGATATTTGACTTGCATCCCAAATAGGATCTTGCCCAACGCGTATGCGCTTATTCTCTTTCTCCATGAGAACCCTCCTTAATTTTGCTTAAACGGCTTCATTATGCAGGAGGTTTTTTCTTTTGTCAATAGTTTTATTTATAATTTGTGTCAAGTGCAAAGTGCAATAAACTGAATACTACATCCACAATTTAATTTTATTAATTAAATTCCTTATTTTTTGAATCCCAAAGCAACTTTAGCATAATCGCTCATACTATCAATGGTCCATTTAGGCTCAAAAACTATATCAGCAGCAACATTATTAACTTCAGGAACTTTTTCAATTTCTGAAACTATATTTTTAATAAGCATACTTGCCATCGGACAAGCTGGTGTGGTCAACGTCATTACAACTATTACATTATTATTCAAGTCTCCCAAAATGTTATAAATAAGTCCTAAGTTATATACATCCATTGATATCTCTGGATCTTCAACAGTTTTGAGCTGTTCAACAATTTCATTATATAAATTCTCATTGAAATCTTTTAAATTTCTATATGACTCTCTATTCTCAACTTTTGCCAAAAATTCCATACTTTATTCATCCTTTCCTATCTATATGGACTACCATCTGCATTTGTCCAAAGTACAATTTCACCTTTTTCTAAACTCTCTTGTACTCTTATAATCCTTTGATTGCTACTACCTCTAAATTGCAATGTTAAATCTAATAAATCAATCTGGAAACGTCCGTCAACTAAAACATCTACTAAGCTAAGCAATTCCAATTTATCATCGCTTTCTTGCATAAATTCTTCCCATGTATATCCTGACCAGCACCAAATATCTTTTGTGTTTCCGAAACGTTCTCTAAAAGCATGACAAAGAGGCAGAAGTGTATTGGTATTTAGCATTGGCTCCCCACCCAACAATGTCAATCCTTGACAAAAATCAGCTGCAACATCATTTAAAATTCTGTCCTGCAATTCTTGTGTATAAGGAAATCCATATTTGAAATTCTGAACTATTAGGTTATAGCACTCTGGGCAAGCAAATAAACAACCACTGACATACAAAGAACATCTAACACCTTCGCCATCAACAAAATTATACGGCTTATAATCTGCAACATTACCTCTTGACCAATCTTTCGCTAACCACTCTTTAGGTTTTGGACTTCTGGGTGATCTTTTCTTTTTTTCTTCCATTTATTCCTCTACAAACAATTGTTTAATAAACTTACATTTAAATCTTGTTTTTAATTTTCTTCAGCAAAAATTTTATCATTCTCAACCAATGAATTTTCGACATACCATTTGCCCTCTGCTTCCAGTTTAGCTTTTAAAATTTCGCCATCATCTACAAAAGTTCTGTTAAAGGCATCAGCAGGAATATGTTTAACTCTAGATTTAATTTCCTCATGTCTACCATGAACCATTGGTCGTTGCTGAGGGTTACCTAAATATCCACAAGTCCTTTTTACAACATCGCAAGTTGCTGGATTTGTATTTTTGCACTGTGGACATTCAAAACCTTTTTTTGTTGGCTTAAACTCACCATCAAAACCACATTCATAGCAATGATCTATAGGTGTATTAGTACCTAAATAAGCTACTTTATCGTAGGCATAATCCCAAACAGCTTCCAGAGCTTTAGGATTTTGTCGCATATTAGGGTATTCGCAGTAATGAATAAAACCACCTGAAACGTATTTAGGGTAATCTTTCTCAAAATCTATCTTTTCAAAAGGAGTAGGTGATTTTCTAACATCATAGTGAAATGAGTTTGTATAGTAATCTTTATCTGTAATATCAGGTATAGAGCCAAACTCTTTTTTATCCAATTTACAAAAACGGTCTGTCAAGCTCTCTGATGGTGTGCTGTAAACACTAAAGTGATAGTCATACTTTTGAGAAAGTTCTTCTGCTTTTCGTTTCAAGGCTTTAACAATTTCTAAAGTAAAATCTTTTGCCTCTTGGTTTTGTTCCCAAGTGTTTCCATAAAAAGCAGTAGCAACTTCATATAATCCTATATAACCCATAGATACTGTAGCTCGGCGCTTGATAAACAATTGGTCAACATTAGCACCGGCTTGAAGTCTTTTTCCAAAAGCCCCATACATATACAAAATAGGTGCATTTTCTGGCAAAGCTTCTTTTACTCTCTTGATTCTATATAGTAATGCATCTGCTTGAATCTCCAAACGTTCAAAGAAAATTTCCCAAAACTTTTTCTGCATATTTTCAACAGTATCCGGATTTTTACTTGCTTCAATTGCAATTCTAGGTAAATTTAAAGTTACAACTCCAAGATTCATTCTACCATTATTAACTTCGTTTCCTTCTTCATCCCACCAACCTTGTAAAAATGAACGACATCCCATAGGTGCCTTGAAACTTCCTGTCAATTCAATCAATTTATCATACATCAATACATCAGGATACATTCTCTGTGTTGAACATTTAAGCGCAAGTTGCTTAATGTCATAATTTGGATCTTCTGGTTTTAGATTTACACCCTTTTTGATGGAAAAAATCAATTTTGGAAAAATCGCTGTCCTGTGCTCTTTACCAATTCCTTTAATTCTAACCTGTAAGATTGCTTTTTGAATTTCTCTTTCAATCCAGCTTGTACCCAGACCAAAACCTAATGTAGTGAATGGAGTTTGACCTTGTGAAGTATAAAGGGTATTAATTTCATACTCCAAGCTTTGCATGGCATCATAAATATCCTTAATAGTTTTGGCTTTAGCATATTCAATCTGCTTCGTTTCTGATTCTATCCATTCTCTTGCAGTTTCTAAATTTTTTTCATAATTAATTTCTGCATATGGTGCCAATAATTCATCTACTCTATCTGCCGTAGTTCCACCATATTGACTACTTGCCACATTAGCTATGATTTGAGCCATCTGTGCAGTTGCTGTCTGGATGGATTTTGGAGATTCAACCTCCGCATTTCCTATCTTAAACCCATTACTCAACATACCTTTAAAATCTATTAAGCAACAATTAGTCATAGGAGTATATGGGTTGTAGTCTAAATCGTGCACATGGATTTGACCTTTTTGATGGGCATTCGCAACATGGGGAGGAAGCATTTTTAGTCCTATAGACTTCGCGACAATACCTGCTGTTAAATCTCTCTGTGTATTAAATACATTACTATCTTTATTGGCATTTTCATTTACAACTGAAGATTTCTTCTGGAGTAAATCTTTGATTCTGTAATTAATGTTTGTCGAATTTTGTCGAGCAATATCTCTTTGAACTCTATAATTTATATAAAGTTCAGCAATATCAGTAAAATCATTATCTATGAGTGTTTTCTCTACTATACTTTGAATTTCATAAATTTTAATATCAGTAGTAAATCTGTCTAGAATTTCGCTACATATTTTTACCATAAGTAAATTGTAAACATCCGTATCTATATACCCATCACCAGCAGCTTGTTTAACAGCTTTTAAGATAGCTGACTGAATTTTATCCACATCAAATTTTACAGTTCTACCATCTCTTTTTATAACTTTTAAGTTTGATATTTTCTCTAGCATATCTTTACCTAAAATCATTTTTAAATTTTTCGAATCCACAATTTTTACCATTTTTTATCTCCTTTATTCCTGATTTCCTATATATTTTGTAACATCCTCAACTGACTCAAGAACTCCTCTAAAAGCTCCTGCATCGTCAATTAATGCTTTATATGTTATAAAGATAGTTTTACCTTCCTGATTTTCATACCACATCTCTTCTTTATCTTTAATGCCATTCTCAAATTGTTCAAACAAAAGTTTCACTCTTGGCCATAATTTTGGTGGATGGCAATATTCTATATTTCTACCAATTTGTGCATTTGTGCGTTTAAATATCATCTTATCCAGAGTCTCCTGGCAATTAAAATAGCGAAATACCCTATTAGTATCCACAAATGTCAATTCCGCCGGCAAGGCTAAAAGCAATGCATCTACTTCTGTCAAACTTAACTTGCCTATTTCCATTTGCAAATCTGGTACTTTTATAACTTTTTCCTGCCATTTTCCACTAAAAACTCCAGCCGTAAAATCTACTTCCAAATTTTTTTCGCGCGTTAATTTATTTTCAGGTAAAAATTCTGATGCAGATTTAATTACAGGTTTTTTAATAGAGTTATCCTCCTCTAAACTAATCTCACGTTTAGATGGTTTTTCTAAATTATTATATTTATCTATAGGCAAAATCAGCAAAATCATCCCAAGAAAATCTTTTTCCTCGGTATAGATACTTTGCAGAATTAAGTTGTAATTTTTCTGCCTATAACAAATCCTAAACTCTTCTTTTTCTCCTTCTTTATTTCTAACTCTTAGTAAATTGCTATTACTAATTCTATTTTTATAGATGCTTGAACTAAGCAAATTCTCTATTGAACTACCAATATCATTTTTTGAGAAAAATACACTTTCCTGATTAATATATTTAAGGCACAAATCCTGATCATATAGAGCAACTATGTAATCTAAATTCTGCAGAATAACTCTTGCTTCATCTAGGCTCATATTACCGCCTCTAAATCTTCTACTAGCAGATTCCGTCAACAAATTTTTAGATTCTTTAGCCTCATATGTTATCGTTATATAAGCATTATCAAGTTCTATTCTTCTTGTTTCAATTAACTTATCTTCTGCCCTTCCGTCGATTCTATCTTTTGGACCTTGCATACTTTGTGTAGCCTCTATATCAAATTTATGTTTAGACTTTTTGTCATCGTCATCCGATTTTTCTGGTTTAATAATGGCGTAACCATAGGCATAACTTTCTTCTTTAATCTCTTCCCAATCTTCTGGTTTTAATGTTTCGAGAAGCAAATTTAACAATATAGCTTCTTCCTTGAAAATCATTTCATTAAGTTCCTCTTTAAATATATGATATGAATTTTCTAAAATCTTTAAATCTATTTCCGGTAGCTTATCCACATTTAATTTAAATTCATTAAATAGCTCCAAAATCATATCATCCTTAGCCCACATAACTTTAGGTGGGGCATAATGACCATATTTCTCAAGGAAAGGGAAAAACACTTTTTCTTTGCGTTCGTAATGCTTACTTACCTCTCCTAACATTGAAACCTGACGTTCAAGACCAGATATCATCTCCTGATTAATGCTATTTGGATTAGATATTAAGTAGTTAATAATATTATCAACACGCAAAATAGTCTTTCTCAGAGCTATATTCTCTTGTTTAAAAATATGTACAGGGTGGTCTTTGTTATCAATCCCAAATACATCAAGGGTTTCGACCTTATTCTGAAACAATCTGGAATGCACATTACATAATTTAAGTACATCTTCAAAGCTTAAGTCATTATTTGGGTCATTAATAATTTCTTGTTCCATTAAACTAATTTCTATCGCGTTCACATTAGAAAAATGTTTCTCAAATTCTTCCTGAACGCTTTCTTGACTTGCGCCTAAATGTAGTTTTTCAAGTATATTTTTCAATACTTCTATTCTCTCCGAATTATTATTGACCACTTTCCATTACCTCGTATCCATTGCACTCCAATGTACTAACTAATTTATTTTTTGATATACCTGTAATCCTTAATCCCTTGTTTAGACTAACTTTACTCCCAACAGTCATTCTCATAAATTTATTTTTCAATGGGGTAAATCCAAGCTCAACTAATAAATCTAAAACTTCTGGATTTTCCTCTATAACTTGGTTCACCGGCATATCTAAATCTATCTGATTATTAATATTCATTGAATCACCCTCTATAAAAAGCAATTAAACATTGGCGTTATTATTTAGCGTAATTTTTATGTTTTTGAGAAAAGAAAAGACAAATTGAACTAAATATAAAAATATTCAGCAAAGATAATAGAGCAATAAAAAAGCCACGCCAAAAGCGTAGCCCGTATTTACAGCTTATATATTCTCCAGCAAGTTGCAAATTGTCCGTTGCATTTCTCACTAACAAAAGATTAAGTGGATATTCTGGCTAATAACTACATCAATTCTTGTTAAATTGATACGCATTATCCCCTTCCCGGCATCTAGCCAGTGGTATAGACTCTGCTCATTAATCACAGCGGCGGTTCCGCAGAAGACTCAAACTTCTTTCCCCATTAAGTTTCGCAACGCTTAATCTTGATATTCAATTTTTATTAAAATCATCATAGCAGAGAAATAATTTTTAGTAAATATATAGAAATAAAAAATATCAACTAAATATGTTCCCACCAAAACATTTTCATTTTACGCTGACGATTTTCGTTAACAGTTTATCAGCAACCACTCCAGTCTAAAACTCTCCAAAAATAATAGGTGTTTTATCTTAATGTGAACAAATTTTTATCATGATTATAGTATATGCATTTCGCACCTATTTAGCTCTATTCTCCAGCTCATTTTCATTTCAAATTCTCATTACAATAACATGATAAACTTTTTTATCCTCTGCCATTTCATAATATGCTGACTTAGGAGTTTCTGTTACTACATATAGATAATTACCTTCGTCATTATCATTTCTATATATTTCATCTCCTTGGGCAAAACCATGTCCTTGCATGTCCTTTACTGGAATATCATCCATAACATCCTGCACTGTTCCTATTTTTTGATAACCTTGTTCCTGAAGTAGCATATTTATATCTACTTTACCACCTTCTGTATTACTCACATCATCTGGTAAATCAATCGCTTCGGAAATGTTAGTATAAATTTCATTATCTACCTTTAAATAATAAAATACTAAGCTGCCTCTCTTATAACCTGTAGGGGTGGGTAGTTCATCATAGCTATCAGATTCAGCAACATCATTATTAATGCTTGAATTCTCAGGATTTAAACTTTCACCTATATGATGTTGCTCATTGCAAGATACAATAAATAAACAACAGATAATTAAAACTATTGAACTTGTTAAAAATCTTCTATTCATAAGCTAATCTCCAAAGATATTAGATAAACTTGTTTTCCTTCAAGACTCTAGAATAAAATAAAGTCAATTTTAAAATATATATAAATTTTTGAACACTTTTCTATGGTTAGTTTTATTTTACCACAAGACATTTTAAAATTAAATTATAGAGATATAAAGTATAAAAAAACTCCCAGGTCTTTCGACCTAGGAGTTTATTAGTATTCTATATTTGTGAAGCCTTATAGCTTATATAACAGATTATTTTATTGAAGCTTCGTAAATACCTTCAATTGTTTCTGCCATGTGTGCATTAAATTCTTCATCTGTTTGATCAGCTGTTAGACCTGCTGCGAATGTACGTGAGAATGAAGCGATTAAGCCTTCGTTTTGAGCCAATTTTTCGTTAGCTGTATCTGCATCGTAACCACCTGACAAGCAAACTACACGAACTACGTCAGGTTTTTGTGTTAATTCTTTGTATAGGTTAACTTCTGTTGGGATTGTTAACTTGAACATAATTGGTGTTCCAGCTTCCCAGTTATTTTCTAGGTTCTTGTAGATTTCTTGTAGCATGAACTCTTCAATCTTAGCTTTGTCTTCTGCTTGGATTGATACTTCTGGTTCTAGCATTGGTACTAAACCGTGAGCTGCTACTTGTTTACCAACTTCGAATTGTTGTTTTACAGCTTCTGCTATACCTTCTTCGTTATATTCTTTAATGAATGAACGCTCTTTTGTACCGAATACACCTTTAGATTTTGCTCTTGCTAGTAGTTCATCTAGACCTGGGTTTGGTTTCATTAATTGAACACCGTTCTCTAAGTCAGCTAAACCTTTATCAATTTTTACGAAAGGAATTACACCCTTGTCCCATAGGTATGTTGGTGTTTCTTTACCTTCGATATCTCTATCCATTGTTTGTTCGAATAAGATAGCACCTAATACTTTTTCTGATGTGAATGAAGGGCTTGTGATAATTCTTGTACGCATTTCGTGTACTAAGTCAAACATTTCCTCTTCTGTACTATATTGGTCTTCTGAAATACCATATGCTGCTAATGCTTTAGGAGTTGAACCACCACTTTGGTCTAAAGCTGCGATAAAACCTTTACCATTAGTCATACGATCTAACATTTCTTTGTTAATTTCTTTGCTCATATGAAATCTCCTTCTTTTAATTTTTATTTGTTAAGTCATTTTCTAACAGCTATATTCTACCATAAAATTTTTTCTTTTAAAGCCTAATAGTATATCTTTATTGATTTTATAAAGGTTGTTATGCATTTTTATTTGATTTATCTTGAGTTTTGATACATTAATTAAATTTTATTTACAGATTAGTAATCTTAAGCATCTCTTCGAAGCAGATTTTAAATGTTGTATACAAGCTAGTTAAGCTGCAACTAATGAAATTTCAAAATATTAAGCAAAAAATTAAAAGTGGATAATACACTTTTAATACGGTATTTCTACATAGACAAAGATTTTTGCTTAACTTATTATGAAACATACTAACCTCATACAAATACCCCGTAAAAGAAGCTACCCCCTGTAGCTTCTTTTCGTTTATGTGCGTATTGTTTTTACAAGCCAGATTTCAAATAATTGTTTTGTAAAGATAATTCGCATAAAATCAAGAAGGCGATCCCATAACGGAATCGCCTTCCTATCTTATACATAATTAACTCTTCTTGATTTTATCAACACTCTTTTTGGTCTTGTCGGCTGATCTCTCTATGCTTGAGATATGTTTCTCTAATCGACTTATGTTAGATTTTAACTCAGTTAATTTAGGATCTAAATTTCCTTGAACAGCATCTAAGTTCATTTTAACTTTTTCCGCTGAGGCTTCTACTTCTTGCATTATTTCTTTGAATTTATCTAAATTATCAGATATCTTACCCATATTCTCTTTGGATGTTCTTCCTGCCATAATTAATTCTCCTTGTTTAAACTTTTACCACTCAGAAATTCAGACTACTCACTAATATTGTCCAGCTTCTAACATTTCTCTGATCTGTTGTTCATATAATTTAGCATAATATCCGCCTTGAAGCAGTAATTCATCATGTTTACCTTGCTCTGCTATTCCCTGTTCAGCTATGTAGAAAATTTTGTCCGCATTTCTAATAGTCGAAAGTCTATGCGCAATACTAAATGTAGTTCTACCTTTGGTCAGCTCTTCTAGTCCAAGTTGTAAAGCCTTCTCTGTCTGTGTATCAATAGATGATGTTGCCTCATCTAAAATTATCAGGGCTGGATCAGCCAGAAGCACTCTAGCAATACTTATCAATTGCTTCTCACCAGCAGAAACACCAGAACCTCTCTCTTGAATCTCTGTATTATATCCATCTGCCTGTTTCATAATGAACTCATGAGCGTGGACAGCTTTTGCCGCTGCTATGACCTCTTCATCAGTTGCATCTAGTCTACCATAACGAATGTTTTCCATAATTGTTGTCGGCCACAAATATGGGTCTTGCATCATGATTCCTAATTGAGAGCGTAATGAGTCTATAGTTACTTTCTCCACATTATTACCATCAAGCAAGACTTCTCCAGAGTCTACATCGTAGAATCTTGAGATTAGATTAACTATTGTGGATTTACCTGCACCTGTAGGACCAACTAGAGCAACGCTTTCACCAGGATTGACTTTGAAGCTTACATTTTTAAGAACTGGCTTGTCATCCTCGTATGAGAAACTAACATTACGGAACTCTACTTCACCTTTGACCTTAGGCATTTCATAGGCATCCTCTGCATCCTCTATTATTAGCGGCTCATCTAAGAATTCAAAAATTCTCTCTATATACGAGGCACCATCAAGTATTTGGTTATAGTAGTTTGCCAAGTTCGAAATTGGTCCCCAGAAGAAACCAACATAACCAACGAAAGCTATTATTGTACCAATCTCTAATGGAGCTCCATTTGCTTGACGTACCCAAAATACGGCGGCTGCATAAAGAAAGACTGTAGTGAAGTTTGCAATAGCTTCTACCACTGGCATCATTGAGAAGTTAATAATATTAACATCCATAAAAGATTTTCTAACTTGGTTACCTAGCCCATGGTAAATTTGTCTGTTAACACCTTCTCTACCAAAGAGTTGTGTAATCTTCATACCTTGTACTGATTCTTGGTTGTAGGCATTAATGTTTGAGACCTTATTGTTACGTATCTGTTGAGATCTTCTCTGATACTTCTTGATAATTGCTAGATAGATTACCAACAAAGGAACACCTAGCATTGCATATAGAGTTAGTTGCACATCAACAAGGAACATATAAATAAGAATGATTATTAATGAACTTAACTCTACGATAACGTTTACCAGAACATTACTAATTAAATCACTAACAGTATTAACATAGTTAACAACTCTGGTTGAAATTTTACCATGTGGTCTGCTATCAAAATATGTAAATGGTAGTTCTTGTAGTCTATAGTACATATCGTATCTAATGTCAGTGATCATTTCTTGACCGGTGTAGCTTAGGGCTTTTATCCTATAACGACTACACCAGGCAACAATTATCAATGTAGCTAGATATATGCCTGATAAAGTATATAGATATGCATAGTCTTTGTTAGGTATAGCAACGTCCAGCGCTTTTTGGAAGATCATTGGGCTCAATAATCCTATAGCCTGTGAAATAATCATTACAATAGCAATGCGAGCTAATCTAAGTTTGTAAGGGTCAACATATTTGAAAACTCTCTTTACCTGATCCCAGTTAAAGGGGGTCTCCAGAATTTCATCTTGGTCAAATCTATTTCTACTAGCCATTATTTGCACCCCTTGTCTCTAATTCTTTTTCTGCTTCATGTTTGTCAATAATAACTCCCAAAGCGTCTTTGCTATCTCCAATTTGGGTGTCATAAATCTCTTTATAAATACCATCTAAATCTAGAAGTTGCTCATGAGTACCACGCTCTACAATACGACCATTCTTCATTACAAATATTTGGTCTGCATTTCTGATGGAGCTGATTCTTTGGGCAATCATGAATACTGTCTTGTCTCTCATAGACTCTTTTAAGTTTCTTCTAATTGCTGCGTCTGTGTTCATATCAACAGCTGAAGTTGTATCATCAAGAATCAGAATATCTGGATCACCTGCAAGAGCACGAGCCAAAGAAATTCTCTGGCGCTGACCACCTGACAAACCAACACCTTCTTCACCGATAATAGTGTCATAACCTTCATCCATTTTGAGGATAAAGTCATGTGCCACAGCTAATCTCGCCGCTTCATAAACTTCTTCTGTACTCATCAATGGATCACTAAACGCAATGTTACTTTCGACAGTATCACTAAACAAGAATACGTCTTGGGTAACTACGTGGATGGATCTTCTTACCGCTTCTAGTGGGTAAGTTCTCAAATCTCGCCCATCTATTAGAATTCTACCTTCGCTCGGATCTGCTAAACGTGAAATTAGCTCGATTAAAGTAGTTTTACCAGAACCTGTTTCACCAATAATTCCTATAGTCTGACCTGGCAAAGCTGTGAAGTTAATATCATGTAGTGCAGGTACCTTTTGTCCATATGAAATATAGTCATATGAGACATGGTCGAATTGAACTTCACCTTCTAGCCTAATTCTTGGTATGTGATTATCTTCAACATATGATGTAACTAAGTCGTCAATCTTGGTTTTTGAATTTTTGAGCATTGATTTTGTAGTATAAGATTCTAATGGGAATGGCTTGTCAGGGACATAACCTCTTTTTACTATGTTTTGGTTAATCTTCTTCAATGCTTCTGAATCTTCAGATAGTAATGATCGTGAAACAACCTTTTCCTCTAACAAAGAATTTGGGTTCTGAATTGTTTTAATTTCTTTGTCCACATCTAGTTCTGATTCTTCCAGAACTTTGCTATAGACAGGACTCTCTAGACTTGCTTGCACCAATTTCTCATCAGTTTTTTGTGGATCTTCGGTCAATTCAGCCTCCGCTGGTGAAGCTATCTTGGTCTTGGTAGTAAATAACTCAATTATCTTATTAGCAGATGATGCATAGTGTTGTAAGTCATCTATTAAATAACCTAGCATTCTCATTGGGAAAATTAACATCCATAAAGAGTTGTTAAATAAGACTAAGTCACCAACTGTCATGTTACCTTCTATAACTAGCATTCCACCAAACAAAATCAAGGCAACATACATTAAGCTAGAAAGACCATCTATTAGTGGTATATATCTAGCTCTAATATCAGCAGCGTCTTTGTTAAGCTCGCTAAATCTAAGGTTCTCTACTTGGAATCTATCTACTTCGTAATCATGGCGCACAAAGGCTCTAGTTGTCCTATTACCGTTAATGTTTTGTTGAACTACTGAGTTAAGTTTCTCAAATTGTTGCCTAATATTTCTCCAGGCTGGTTTGATTTTGTTGAGTAAAGCTACAGATGTAATTAGTAATATAGGAGCAACTGCAGACGTAATTAAAGCTAATCTCCACTCAATGAAGAACAGATATACCAAGGCTGTGACAAATATCATTGCTGTCTCGATTGTTGAAAATCCTGACCAAGCCAAAAAGTGGCGTACCATTTCAAGGTCACCTGTCAATCTTGCCATAATTCTACCTGTTGGCGTCTTGGAGTAGTAGTCCTGGTCTAGTTTTTGTAAATGTTGGTAAAAAGCATCTCTAGCTCGCATTATTGCATGTTGAGAAATATATTCATACAACAATCTTTTGATGAACATTATAATTCCTCGAATTACTGGAACTAAGAAAATAACACTCACGTACCACCAGAAATTGCTTAGATCACCAGCAACGAAAACTTCATCGACTAATTTCGATGTGAAGTATGAAGGAATAATTCCCATAATAGAAGAGATAATTATAGTTACAAATGCAAAAAATACCTCTAACCTAGTCTCTCTAGTCAGCGCCGCTGCCCAAGCATATGGTCTATTGCTAAAAACCCAAGCATCTCTTGGACTTAACGGATCAAAATTCTTTAAGCTTTTACTATATCTATTCATTATTTCCCCCAAAGCATAGAGCCTTTAGTAATATCAAGCTAGTGTATTCATGTAGAAAATTTAATGGACCCTCTGCCTCTCCACTAAGTCTCACTTACATGAATCGTTTACATATTATTGTACCTAGATTAAATAATATTTCTGCACTTTTTTAGTTTTTTAAGAAAGAAATTTTATATTTTTTATTTTTTCATGTAAAAAAATTCACGAGATAAAACTCAGCATGTACGTATTTTTGCTAAAAATTGTAATAATATGATATATACAATTTCTATCCAGGAAGGAGAAATTTCGAAATGCCTGATAATACAAAAAAACTAAGTGAAATAAAACTTGGTCAAAAGACATCAATAGATGTCGATGCCGGTAACAAAAACATTGTTCTAGCAGGAGGTTGTTTCTGGGGAACAGAAGAGTTCCTTCGCAGATTGCCAGGTGTGATAAATACCTACACAGCTTATGCCAATGGTAATACTCTTTCACCTACTTATGAGGACGTTTGCAGCGGAGAAACTTTGCATGCGGAGGCTGTCTATGTTGAGTATAACCCTGAAATTATAGATTTAGCTCATTTGCTATATTATTTTTTCAAGAGCTTCGACCCAAGAGAATTAGATAAACAAGGGAATGACTTTGGTAAACAATATAGAAATGGTATTTATTACTTAGATGAAGAAGATCTAGATACAATTAACTTTGTAGTAGAAATGATTCAAGAAAAATACCAAGAACCTTTGGCAACAGAGGTTTTGCCTTTAGACAATCTAAGCAAGGCTGAAGAATTTCATCAAGACTATTTAATCAAAAACCCACTAGGATACTGCCACGTTGACTTCCGTAATCTACCAGATGCAGGAGCTAGTATGAAAGGAGATAAATTTGAGTAATTTAAATAATTTAAGTAATAAGGATTTTGACTATAAGGATTTAAGCCCAGAAGAATTGCGAGCTAAGATAGGTGACCTAGCCTACGAAGTTACACAAAATGAGTTGACAGAAAGACCTTTCTCATCTGATTATGATCAGAATTTCTCTGAAGGTATCTATGTTGATATAGTAAGTGGAGAGGCGCTATTTAGCTCCAAGGATAAATATGACGCTGGTTGTGGTTGGCCTTCATTTACCAAAGCAATCGGCGAAGAAGTCGATAAGCTTAACGAAAAAGCAGATTTCAAGTTAGGTTATGAGCGCACTGAGGTTCGCTCTAAAGAAGCTGATAGTCACTTGGGACACGTTTTCACTGACGGTCCTAAAGATGCAGGCGGTTTACGTTACTGTATCAATGGTGCTGCGTTGAAGTTTATTCCAAAGGATCAAATGGAAAAGGAAGGTTACGGAGATTATCTAAAATATGTCTAAGCCTCTTCTAACAGAATTTAATTCATCTTCTGAACTACCAGAAGATTTACCTGAAGAAATTTTGTTTATACTCGATAGATTCGAGAAAAATCATAAACGAAGTTATCTGGTTGGTGGTTCTGTTCGAGATTTACTCCTAGGGAAAGCAATAAGCGACTACGATATCACGACTCCTGCTACACCGGAGGAGGTTAAGAAGATTTTCTCCGATTTCATAGTGCTAGATACAGGCTTGCAACACGGGACTGTAACTTTATTGATTGATAACAAGCCATTTGAAATTACTACTTTTAGGACTGATGGCAAATATAGTGACCATCGCCGGCCTAACAATGTTGAATTGACTACCTCTCTATATGAAGATAGTCAGCGAAGAGACTTCACTATTAACCAATTGGCCTATAACCCAACAGAGGGCTTAGTCGATTACCACAATGGTTTAGCTGATCTAAAAGCTAAATTAGTTCGTGCTGTTGGTGACCCTTATAAGCGTTTCAATGAAGATGCTCTAAGGATAATAAGAGCCTTACGTTTTGGTGCGCAATTAAATTTCAACGTTGAAGAAAACACATTTGCGGCTGTCAAAGATATGATAAATGACCTTGATTTTGTTGCGGCTGAACGACTTACTCACGAATTAAGCAAAATTCTTAATTCTGATTTTTTGTCTGATAACTGGCAAAATTTAATGGTCCTGTGGAACTATCTATTTCCTCACTATGCCTGTGAAATTTATAGATCACTTAATGTTGATTTCCTTGAGAATCTTCCAAAGAATCATAATATTAATTTAACGATCTTGACTTATTTCCTCACAAATGAAGACCTCTCGCATTTCTTAGATAAAATTAAGCTAAAAAGACTAGATTCAGGACTTATAAAATCTTATGTCTCTGCGTTGCATGAGGTTGCTGAGAGCCACGGGGTTGAGGGGATTGAAGCGATTGGAGAGATTGGAAAGATTGGAGGCCAAGAAATGGACTTTGAAACAAAGTCTAAAATGAACATCGAGGAACGCAATTTCTTCTCACCTCTAGATTTAGTACATCTAAAAAATAAATATAAACTTGATCTACCTACTTTTATAGAAGTCTTAGATTTAATAGTGCTTGAGCCTAAGTATGGTATTTCACCTCATACAATAGAAGAAATTAAAGCAAGCTTCTCAGAAATCTTGGAAAAACAACTACCTTTATCAACATTAGAACTTGCTATTACCGGCAAAGATCTAATAAACCTAGGCTTCTCTCAAGGCAAAGCTGTAGGTAATGTATTAGATGTTTTGTTACATAAAACTATTCAAGGCGAATTAGAAAACAAGGAAGAATCATTGTTATCTGCCGCTAAAGCTATGCTCTCCTAAGTTCTTGTTAATTTAACTTTTCTTAATCGTAGTCAACTAAGTCGGCAAAACCACTAAGTCTTTACTTTTGTTGACTTTTGTCATTATTTTTACTATTTTTTCATGAGTCAATAGGCAATAATTTTAAAAATGAATTGATATAGCTTTTATAATATAATGATATTAAGTTATCCTACATAACTTATATAATACTTTGGAACTTTGCAGCCTAGTCTGTAAATAAAGTTATTTGGAGGAAACGTTTATGTACTGTCCAATATGTGGAGAAGAAGTTAATCTTAGTCAGAGTCAGTGTCCCAGTTGTGGTACTAACTTAGACTGGAGTGACCATCAAGAAAACAATTTCCAAAATGAAGAAATAAATTCAGATAATAATATTCAAACAAGTAATGAGAGCAATAGTTACTACAAGGATATCAACAAAAATGATCCTTTCGCACCTAATGCAGGGTTCAATAGTGTTGATTATGATGTACCTGAAACAAATGCAGATCAGCAATTTGAAAGAAGTTCAGGTTCTGTCAACTCACAGCCTTTAGCTGGAGGAAATTATCAATCTGATGATTTACAATATGATTATTATGATTCTGAAGAAGAGAATAAGCAACGTAAACGCTTTATTTGGCTATTATTAGGTGCTGGAATTGTTATTTTATTATTAACATTACTCTTTGTCCTAATTAGCCGTAAAAATAAAGGTAGAGAAGTTGGTCCAAACTTGTCTAACTCTGTTTCTGAGCTTAGTATTTCAAGTAGCACCAGTGAGAAAAGCACAACAAGCTCAACAACCGAGCAAAGTGAGAGTAGTCAATCCTTAGTACAAAGTAGTAACAAGAATGAAATAGTTTATGTTACTCCTACTCCAGCCCCTACTCCTACACCTACAACTACTGTTGCTACAACAACCACAACAAAGGCTCCTACAACTACAACTACTAAGGCGACCAGCAAAGAAACAACTACTGCAAGTACTGTAGAAAATACAACTACAAGTAGCACAGATAGCTCTATTGAGAATTCGAGCAAGGAAACTGATCCTAAGCAAACTACTACAGACAATACTCAAGAATCAACACCTACATCCACTACTTTTGCTAGTGATCATGAAACTTATCTAAGACTCAATTCTGGTGATTTGCCTGTAGAACCAAATAGATTTGGCGATCCTGATAAGCCAGGGGATACTGCGCCAACAGGGGAAATTTTGCCGGACAATAATTCTGAGAGCAAGAAATTATCTAGCTTTATCAACGAATCATTGCAAAACATTAATTCTCCAGTATACAACGGTGCTCAAGTTCAAGACAGAACTGTTCAATTACCAAACTTCAGCCACATCTCCCAAGTTCCTAGCGAGTTGTGGATAGAAACTTATTTGAACCAATTCTTAAAGACTGTCAAAGGCTCAACAAATCCTTTCGACACTAAAGAATTTAAGTTGAAGGAAATTGAAGAATTCTTACAAAAGAATGTAAATCCAGAAATTAAATTAGATCCAAATTCTCCGTATAATGTGCCACCTTATGAATATAGGAAAGATGATGATGGTACTTTCTCAATCCCAGATACTGCAATTGAACCTAACGAGGAAATTACAGAGAATCCAGAGTCAAAAACAACATTTGTCCCTATTGAGACAGTTAAACTCAAAAACGGAAATTATGAAGTTCGTATGATCGAATTGAACTATGATTTGCGCACGCATGAAGATGTAAACTACAGGGTAATTACTGACCTACGTCATCAAAAGGTTATCGGTTTAGCTATCGATAGTACAAAATCCGTAGCTCAAACTGCAGATGATATAACAAATGATGGCGATACCGTATTCTTTATGAATATTGAAGAAATGAAAGCTAACTTGGGGTATGTCAAATACACACTAACACCAGGAAGTAACGGTAATCTAACTCTAGTTTCTAAGATAAGCTACGCTGCTAATGCAAGTAATAGCGATGTTCTTGATAGAATATCTGAAATTGAAGACCATATTTATAGCAACTTAGATAGTTCAAGTGTTAAAACTGCTGAAAAAGATATACCTCTGATGAATAATCCAAAGACAGCAGATGCTGACAAGGCAAGTCAGATTGGAACAATCCGCAAAGACAGTCAATATCTAGTCTTCAATATAGGATCTGATTCTCAGTTTATTGCGTTAACTAGTGCTGGAGATGGTGACCTAATAGGTTACATTGACTTAATGGTAGAGTAATATAATAGAACGATAAGCATTAATTTTAATTAGATAGGAGCTTGATTAATTTCATGTCAAAAGATAAAAACCTAAAACTCAAAGATAAATTGCCTGCTTTAACAGTATATTGTGGGGCTTCAAGTGGCTTGAAACCAATATATTTGGAAACTGCAGAAGCTCTAGGAAAACTATTTGCTGAAGAAGGAATTCACCTCGTATATGGTGGAGGAGACAAAGGCCTAATGGGTAAAGTTTCTAGCACAGTTATTGAAAATGGTGGAACCGCAACAGGTATCATTCCAGACTTCATGATTGAGTTAGAGTGGGTTAATAAGGATTTGGACGACTTGAGAGTTGTCAAAACCATGTCCGAAAGAAAAAATTTGCTCCTAAATCTTGCAGAAGGGATTGTCATGCTACCTGGTGGAATTGGCACCATGGAAGAATTTTTCGAAGCTTTGTCCTGGAGTCAGTTACTCATACATGAGAAGCCTATAGGGATTCTAAATATTGATGGCTACTATGACAATCTTTTGGAGCTCATTCACGGGTTGCAAAAAGAAGGGTTTGTTGATACAAAAACTTCAGATCTTTACGTAGTTGATAGTGACCCAAGAAAGTTATTAGAGAAAATGGCAGAGTGGAAGCACCATGACACGATAAAAGAATTGACAAACATTGAAGATATCGAGGAAGAATAGTTTTATTGTTCAGAAAATGTTTACTCTTTCGATTGAAAGCTCTAACTTTTAGGCACGTGTTTATAGCTATAATTTAAATAGCTAAAATATGTCAAAAGGGTAGATTAATGGGAAGATATTGTTTTTATTGTGGCAAAAAACTAGAAAATGATGAGAGATGCAACTGTCGCTATGCTCGCAAAAATAATGAGCAACAAAGTGAAACAGGAAGCACTCAAAGCTCTTCTGCTAATAACTCTACAAATAAATCTGCTAGTAATTCTAACGAGGCTGATAACTCTAGTGGCCCTTACACTTCAAGCTCGAAGTCGGAGCCGGGAGAAAAATCCCAAAATAGTAGATTCAATCGAAATAAATATAGTGCTTTCCAAGAAAGCAAGGAAGAGCATGCCAATAGAAAGAAAAAAACTGCCAATAAAAAATCCAAAATATTTAATAACGGAGACAGTTCTGGGGACAAGAAACAATTTTCATTTTTGCAATTTTTTAGTTTTTTCAAAAACCTCTTCACTTCTCCAACAACTGTAATTAGTGATTCCAAAACAGCAAGACTTTGGCAACTTTTTGTAGCTGTATTTATACAAGCTCTTTTATTTGCTTTTAATATTTATTTATTTGTAAAAAACAGTAACTTATCTAATTTAATAATTTTACAGGATACGACTAACAGGTATAATGGTTTTGCAAAATTAGGTATGAGTATATTTATCCGTGCCTTTATTTTCTCAATCATCTTAGATGCTTTGCGAGTCGTTATTGCTTGGATCATTCTCAAATTAATCAGCAATCAGAATTTTAACTTTAACGATCTCTGGAAAGTATTCTTGCCAGGAATATATTACTCATCCATAATTTATTTTATATCTCTAGCACTAATAAACGGTACAGGAATTCAAGGTTTGATTATAATTGTTTTTGCTGCAAATCTTAGATTGTTAGTAGATATATTTAGTATTAGAGCATGGACTAGTTTTACCACAGATAGCTTAATTGGCAATACCATGATAATAGCCATTATAATGGCTATTATTATGAGCTTAGGCATTAATTTCATTCTGCCAAATGTAGCTAATTTCTCTGTACAACCAGGTAAAAACGAAAACCAAACTAAGCCTAATATTAAAGTCCAAAGGAGTATATATGACGAAATTTCATTATGAGACGATTCACTGCCCATATTGCTTAAACGAAGAGGATTTGCCAATCTGGGATATAGTTGACGTTGAAGAGGACCCTGACCTAAAGAACCAGGTTTTCCTAAAGGAATTACAAAATTACGAATGCCAAAACTGCAATCGTAAATATGTTTTAGACCAGCCATTCTTATATGTAGACCCAAGATCTAAGTTGCTTATTTACTACGCACCAAAATTCTCTGAGGTATTATTAGATAAATCTTCTAGAGATGAGCAGGGCAATCTTAAATCCGAAATTAGTTCAAACTTGCCCTTAGATTTTGGCGTAGATATCCAAGATTATACCCTCAGAATTTGTTACGACTATAATGATTTAATTGAGAAATTGCATGTTTTCGATTTTGATCTAGATGACAGATTAATTGAGGTAATAAAGTATGCGACTAGATCCAATCCACCAGCCGTTGAAGATGAAAATGGCAATAGAACTATTAAGAAAATTGAAGCCATTTATTTTGTTGGGATTGAAAATTCTCAATATATTTTCCAGACTTTCTCAGAAGATGAGGTTTGGAGGCAAGTCCCTCTAGATGCTGAAGTTTATGACAATGCTGAAGCTTACTTCGCAGATAAATTTAATGAAGATGAGAATTGGAATGTAGTTGATTACTTAGGTTGTGAAATTTTCCTGCTGAATAATAAGTTTTAGCGTTTACTTTAGAAATTTTTTGTAGCAATCTAATTTAAGACTAAATTTGAACAAAACAAAAGCGAAGCTATCCGTGAATTAAGTGGTTTCCCACTTTCATCACTTTTAACTTCGCTTTTTATTTTGCTATTTCAAGCTAATTTACTTATTTGAAGAACTAGAAATCACTATTCTTCGCTAGTTTCTTCGCTTGAACTTTCACCAGTTTCAGAGCTTGTATCTGAATCTTCATTTACTTTTTGTAGTGACCTATCAGCTGCTTTAATAACTAGCTTATCATCCTCTACATCAACCAATGCAGTATCGCCTTCTGAAACTATGCCATCGAGCATTGCCTCCGCAATTTTGTCCTCAACCTCAGACTGAATTTTTCTTCTCAGAGGTCTTGCACCATATTCTGGTGAGTAACCATCTTCAGCTAAGTAAGTAACTGCTGCATCACTTACACTTACGTGTACACCCACTTGTTCAACTCTAGCAATTAAGTCTTTCAACATATTTCTTGCTATAGTTTCCATAGATTCTTGACCTAACATACGGAAGAAGATAATCTCATCAATCCTATTAATAAATTCTGGTGACAATGTGTCTTTTAATTCTTTCATGACTAATTCTTTAGCCTCTGAATAAGATCTACCACCATATAAGTTGCTATCAATATCCTCTTCGCCTGAAATAACTGCCTGACTTGTGCTGCCAAAACCAATTTCTCGACCTTGAGCTGTTGTTAGCAATCTAGCACCAATGTTAGATGTCATGATTATTATAGTGTTACGGAAGTCTACTGTTCTACCCTGTCCATCTGTCAATCTACCGTCCTCTAGAACTTGTAGAAGGATATTAAGTACATCTGGGTGAGCTTTCTCAATCTCATCGAATAGAACTACACTGTATGGACGTCTTCTAACTGCTTCAGTTAATTGTCCACTCTCTTCGTAACCTACGTAGCCTGGAGGAGATCCGATGAATTTATTCACGTCGAATTTCTCCATGTATTCTGACATATCGAACCTTACCATAGCCTTCTCTTCACCAAACATCTCGATAGCGAGGGCCTTGGCTAATTCTGTCTTACCTACACCAGTTGTACCCAAGAAGATAAAGGATCCTGTCGGTCTTGAAGGGTCTTTTAGTCCTAAACGACCACGTTTAATCGCTCTAGAAACACTCTCAACTGCTTCATTCTGTCCAATTACTCTTTTCTCAAGATCTTGTTCTAGATTTCTCAATCTCTCTTGGTCAGATTCGTTGATCTTGCTAACTGGTATACCTGTCCAGTCCGCTACAACTTCTGCAATGTCCTCTTCGGTCAAAATATTGTGCTCAGTATCGACAGATTTTTTCCATTTAGCACGCATTGCATTAAGTTCTTCTTCTAATTTCAATTCTTCGCTACGAAGTTTAGCCGCATTCTCATAGTCTTCTAATTTTGCAGCTTCTTCTTTTTGAGCTTCAATCTCTTGCAAGCGTTGTTCAATATCTTTAACCTCTGTAGGTTCTACAAAGTTATTCAAACGTATCTTAGAGCTACCCTCATCAATTAGGTCAATTGCTTTGTCCGGCAAAAATCTATCCGTAATATATCTGGTAGATAGATCTATAGAAGCTTTGATCGCTTCATCGGTAATTTTTACACCGTGGTGAGCTTCGTATTTATCCTTGATACCTTCTATAATTTGGTAGGTCTCTTCTGGACTTGGCTCATCGACTGTAACAGCTTGGAACCTACGCTCTAGAGCTTTATCCTTCTCTATAACTTTTCTATACTCATCAATAGTTGTAGCACCAATAATTTGTAATTCACCACGAGCGAGCATTGGTTTCATGATATTTGATGCGTCCAAAGTACCTTCACCAGCACCTGCACCTACAATTGTGTGTAGCTCATCAATGAACAGAATAATATTTCCTGCAGCCGTAGCTTCTTTGATTACATTCTCAAAACGCTCCTCAAATTCACCTCTATATTTAGCACCTGCCAAAAGACTAGTAATATCTATAGAAATAATTCTCTTATCCTTGAGGGCTTCAGGCATGTCACCTGCGACAATCATGTTGGCTAAACCTTCTGCTATAGCTGTCTTACCGACACCTGCCTCACCGACTAGGACTGGGTTGTTCTTGTTACGTCTAACCAATATTTGCATAACTCTATTGATCTCTTCATCACGTCCAATGATAGGGTCAATTCTTCCTTCTCTGGAAGCTTGTGTTAGATCATAACCATACTGGTCTAGAGTTGGGGTATCAGATTGTTCTTGAGGATTAGAGTTGGATTCCTGTCTATTTCCTAAACCTGCTCTAGGGTTACTCGTAAAACTCTGTTTACGAATGTTACCATCTGCATCTTGAGTGATTGTTGTACTAGTGAAGCTATCTGCATATAGGCTAAAGTAGAGCATTCTAGGATCTACTCCCATACTAGTTAGCATTCTATAGCCAACACTCTCTGCCTCTCTTAAAATCGCACCCATAAGGTGTTCTGGCTCAACAGATTTAGAGTTATTTCTATTAGCCTCGTTAACTGCCAGCTCTATGACTCTCTTGGTTCTTGGGGTCATCATCTGAATTGCAGCTTCTACATCTTCTGGATTGGTAATCTCTATATTTTTTGCTTCTTTGCCATTAACTCTGTTCAAAGCTTCGGCGAAATTCTCTGCAGTAATTCCTTGAGCATTTAAAGCGTTTTGGGCCTTACCCTCTCCTTCTGCAAGAACACCTGCAATGATGTGTTCTGTGCTTATATAATCTTGTGAGTATGTCAAAGCCGTTTCATAAGCTTTAGACAACACTTTTGCTGTTCTATCTGTATATCTCAATATCATAAGCGTTCCTCCTTTTTGTTTGCGTTAGTGTTTTTGTTTGTTTTTTTGGTTTGTTTATTGGGTTCGTGTTTGTTGTCTTTCTTATTATTTGTTAAAGTTTGTTGAGATTGTTTATCTAAACTCTAATTAATTCAAACTCAAGCCCATCAGTCATCAAGATTCACCAACAACTCCACCAGCATATTTTTTAGTATTTTCATTCGTACTGTATCTCTTAAGACTCCATCTAATCCATCAAGACTGCTATCTGATGTTGCCGCCATAAATAGTCTCGCTGTATCCGCATCCATAACGTCATAATCGTAAAAATTCCTAATGAATATATCCGCTTGTTTCTGGGTCAAAGCATTACCTAAAGAATTAACAGCGTGCATTATGTATCCTGCTTTATTATGGTTGGTATCTATCTTGTAAATTCGTATAGAACCTCCGCCGCCTCTTCTACTCTCAACTCTGTACCCGTTACTACTGGTAAATCTTGTAGATAAAACGTAAGTTACTTGAGAAGGGACGCAATTTGCTTGTCTCGCTAATTCTCCACGAGTAATTTCTGCGAATCCATTATTTGCATCTATTATTTCCTTTATCATCGCTTCAACTATGTCACTTATCTTTGCCATCTCTTCCTCCTTGTACTGTTAGTGTTTGTCTGTTTATTTGACTGTTTGTTTATTTGTTTATAAAACTATTATAGTTCATTTAACGGAGCCTTGTTTGTATCTTTTGACCTTGTTTGACATTCATTATACTAGCTTGAAAAATCTTGTCAAGAACTTTTTGACATTCTTTGACATTTATTTTTTAAAAAATAAAAAGAGCAACATTTACGCTGCTCTTTACTCATCTCAATATCAAATCTGCCTACTTCAAACTATGAACCATCCAGTCAATTTTTACATCCGCTTTGACGTGGAAAGGCAGATTAAGCTCTCGTTGTTGCTTATTTCTGAAACACATTAGATTTACCAAGACTGTGCCATGCTCTGGGCATACGGTACTGTTATTTAAGTGCAAACCACGTTTTGCCGGCTTCCAATTCTTTGTAAATTTAAGTTTAGTTTTGCAGGCTGGACATAGCCAATCCGTATTTTTTGCAATTTTTATCAGATCTGAAGACTTACTAATATCATCGAATACAAGTTTATCCCTGTAATTTAAATTAATATCATAGGAATATTTATAGAGCTCGGCAAAAAGTTCGTTTGGGTCAGAACTAATCTTATTCTCTTTTTGTAGATGTCTAATTGTTCTTTGGAAGATAATCGCTGTATACCAGGCATCATTAAGCGCCTTGTGCAAGTCCTTTTCTGGCTCTATTTCTAAAAATTCAAGAGCAGTAGCCACACTATTTTGAGTGTTTCTATCATCTTTTGCTAGACTAAAGAATCTCTGCGCATCAAAAAAACGCATACCCAATGGCCATTGCAAATTATATGCTTCTAAATTAGAAATCCATGGTCTGACATCATTATTGCTCCAGGTGCAAAAAAGAATAGGTTCACCGTCTTGCTTGGACCATTCCGTGAAATGCAAAAAGGCCTCAGGGAAATTGAGACCTGTTTTAAGACTTGCTTTATCTCTTTGAGTAACCTTTGCAACATGTTTGTGCAGTTCATCAAAGAAGTTTGCTTTAACATTTGTAGAAAAACTATCTAAAATATTTAAATGTTCATCTAATCGCCATGCTCCAATTTCAATAATTTCTTCATTTGGGATCATGGCATTATTCAATTTATTTTTCTTATATGGATTAGCAATATTCCATTCTAAGTCAAAAACTATATACATAATACTAAGTTCTAAAATAATTTCTGTTATGTTGTGAGCAATATCTTATTATTCATGAATAGAATATCTTTAAAATATAGCTCTCACTATATTAGTGTATGTATGAATAATATCCTGTTGAACCTGCAGATATAACTCTCTTGTTGTAGCCAAAAGCTGTATAGTTCCAGCCACCTTCAGAAATCAAAATACTACCATCTCCATAAACAGCTTCAACAAAGGCTACATGCATATTACCCATATAAATAACTGCCCCTACTGCTGGGGTATTATTAACTACATAACCAGCAGCTGCTGCTCTGTAAGGCCATGAATCTGCTGCACCTAGATATGTTGGTAACGGTCTGCCAATTGCATATCTTGCATTATAAGCATACCAAGTACACCAACCTGCACCATAGTAGCCTGAACCTGGTTGAGCAACACCACCAATATAGCCAGAGAGATTTAGGTTTCCTGGGCCATAGTAATTATTACTTGGTGCTTCAGTTGCTTGGGTAGTTGGTGCAGGTGCTTGAGTTGTTGTAGGCGCTTGAGTTGTTGTAGGTGCTTGGGTAGTTGGTGTAGGAGCTTGAGTTGCAGCAGTTGTTGGTGCAGTAGTTTCTACTGGTAACTTAATATTTGCCAACTCATCTGCTGTAGGAACTTTTAGAACTTGTCCTGTATATAAACTGTCGTTCCAGCTTTTGCCGTTAAATACTGCGAGGTATCTATAGTCTACTCCTGAACGATTACCTACGTGCCACCAACCTTCACCAGATGCTACTGTTATAGTTCTAGCTGCTGTTGTAGCAGTTGTTGTGCTTTGAGTACTGCTTGTACTTGCTACAGTTGTGTTAGCTGTATCCTCATTTGAATCATTTGCTTCTTCAACTGCTTTAACATCATCTTCGTTAGTGTTATCGGCATTTTCTTTATCATCAAGATTAACCTTCTCTAAAACTTTATCAGCAAGTTTAACCTCTTTTAGTTTAATCTTAGATTTTTTATCATTAAGCTCTGAATCTAAACCACCACGATTTATACCATTTTCTGTAATATCATCGATATCTGCCATGAGGTTAATAGCTTCTTTTGTAATCTCTTCTGTAAGATTTAATTCTGGAGCTTTTTCTGTTTCTGCTTCTACTTTACGTCCTGAATTTACTAAAATTGAGCCAGATACTACCACTACTAAAGCAACGGCAGGAACTATTTTTAATACTGATTTCAGGGTAATTTTATTTTCTAGATTGAATTTATCTTTTAACATATTTTAGATTTTGAATTAGACATTACGAGGTATTTCCTCAAAATTTCGAAAAATAAATGTCCCTCTTCAAACTCTCCTTTTTAAACTTAATTTTTGTGTTTGATAAGCCTAACACTTCATAATGTTCAATAAAAGATATTTAAACACGATAGTAATAATAACCTTATGTAATTTTTTTGTCAAAAGCTTGTAATAATGTTTACAATTTTTTCGTCTTTTCGCATAAATACGGCATTTAACACCTTTATTAACAATTTTTCGAATGTAAAAAAGCAACCTTTAAATGTAAAAAAGCAATCTTGTTTTGAATTATGATAGCTAAAATTATCTTTTTTAATTCAAATTTTCAAGATTGCTTTTCTAAATTTATTTTAACTTTATTCAGTAAACTTAAAATCTACTAGTTAATTACTTTTTCTGAATCTGTGTCTTCTAACTCTTCAGCATTTTCCAAGACATTTTCTAGAATCTCTTTGTTCTCTTCAATTACAGGAACTGGAGTTAAGTTTCTATAATATGCCAAACCTGTACCTGCTGGAATTAGGGTACCAATGATGACATTCTCTTTTAGACCAATTAGCTCATCACGTTTACCTTTAACTGCTACATCTGTTAGAACTCTTGTTGTTTCTTGGAATGATGCAGCTGATAGCCATGATTCTGTAGCTAAGGAAGCCTTGGTGATACCTAATAGAAGTCTTTCGCCTTCTGCGATCTCACCACCTTCGTTATTTACACGAGTATTTTCTTCTCTGAAATTGAAGATGTCTACAACACCACCTGTTGGTAATTCTGTATCTCCTGCTTCATTTACTCTTACTTTACGCATCATTTGACGGCAAATAATTTCAACGTGTTTGTCATTAATATCGATACCGTTGTTGTTATAAACTTTAATAACTTCTGAAGTAATGTAACGTGCAACACCTGCAACTCCACTAACCTTCATAATATCGTGTGGGTTAATTGAACCTTCTGTGATTAGATCACCAGCTTCAATTGAGTCACCTTCTTCAATTAGTAGTGTTGATCCATAAGGAACATTGTATTTCTTAACTTTGCCCTCTGCATCTGTTACTTCAACTTCAGTCTTACGTTTACTTGAGTCTTTAATACTTACAATACCAGCTGTCTGACTCATAATTGCTTGACCCTTTGGTTTTCTCGCTTCAAATAGCTCTTCAACACGAGGCAAACCTTGAGTAATATCTTCTCCAGACAATGCAATACCACCTGTGTGGAAAGTACGCATTGTAAGCTGTGTACCAGGCTCACCGATTGATTGTGCTGCCATAATACCTACTGATTCACCGATTTCAGCCTTTGAACCTGTAGCTAAGTTTGTACCATAACATTTAGCACATACACCGTGTTTTGCTTCACAAGTCAAGACTGATCTAATCTTAACTGCTTCAATTTCGGTTAGTTCAACTTTCTCAGCTTTCTTGTTGGTAATTAGTTTACCAGCGTTGCAAATTACTTCACCTGTTTCAGGATCGATAATATCTTCTGCTGCATATCTACCAACAATTCTATCTGCTAAAGTACTAATTACTCGCTTAGATGCTCCTGAACCTGAGGTCAAAGCTGTCATTGTTACTGAATCTTCACTACCACAGTCAACTTGAGTAATGATGATATCTTGAGCAACGTCAACCAAACGTCTTGTTAGGTAACCAGAGTCAGCTGTCTTTAACGCTGTATCTGATAGAGCTTTACGAGCACCGTGTGAGGAGATAAAGAACTCTAAGATGTTCATACCTTCACGTAGGTTTGACTTGATAGGAATCTCAATTGTCTTACCTGAAGTATCACTAACGTTACCACGCATACCTGCTAGCTGTTTGATCTGTGACATGGAACCACGAGCACCAGATTGACTCATCATTGCGATGGAGTTGTATCTGTCCATGTTTACTTTCAATGCTTCTGTAATGTCATCAGTTGTCTTTGTCCAAACTTGGATTGTAGCTTGTGAACGTCCATCTTCATTTAACAAACCTCTTTGGTGTTGTTTGTTAATGAATTCAACTTTTTCTTCAGCTTTTTGTAGATATTCTTGTTTGACTCCAGGAACTTCCATATCGAAAACGCTGATAGAAATACCTGATTTTGTCGCAAAGTGATAACCCAATTTCTTGATATCATCCAAAATGCTTGCTGTCTTGGTCAAACCATTGTAGCGAATTAAGCGCTCAATAATATTTCCTAGTTTTGTTTTGTCTACAACTTCATCAACTTCTAGATCGAATTCGTTCTCAGCTACTGTTCTGTCAACATAACCTAAGTTTTGTGGAATTATTTGATTGAATAAGAATCTTCCGTAAGTTGATGTAACTCTGTGATAAATATTCTTACCAAATTTCTTACCACCATCGAAACGAACTGTAATTGTTGAGTGTAATTCAATATCACCTTTGTCATAAGCCATTTCAGCTTCGTCTAAAGATGTGAATACCTTACCATCACCCTTACAATTTTCTTTGTCGATTGTCAAGTAATATAGACCTAGGACCATATCCTGGGTAGGAACGGTTACTGGTTTACCATCTTGTGGTTTCAAGAGGTTGGTTGAGTGTAGCATTAAGAATCTACATTCAGCCTTTGCTTCTGCAGATAAAGGTACGTGAACAGCCATTTGGTCACCATCGAAGTCAGCGTTGAAAGCTGTACATGCTAGTGGGTGTAGTTTAATAGCTTTACCCTGAACTAGTACTGGTTCAAATGCTTGGATACCTAGTCTGTGAAGAGTTGGGGCACGGTTTAACATAACTGGGTGATCTTGGATAACTTCTGCCAAAATATCCCAAACTGCGTCATCACCACGTTCAACTAAAGTCTTAGCTGTCTTAATATTGTGTGCGTAACCTTCGTCCATTAATCTACTCATAACAAATGGTTTGAACAATTCAATCGCCATTTCTGTAGGAAGACCACATTGGTGCATCTTAAGCTCTGGACCGATAACGATAACTGAACGTCCTGAGTAGTCAACACGTTTACCTAGCAAGTTTTGACGGAAACGACCTTGCTTACCTTTTAGCAATTCTGAAAGTGATTTCAAGGCTCTGTTTCCTGCACCAGCAACTGCTCTACCACGACGACCGTTGTCAATTAATGAGTCAACAGATTCTTGTAGCATACGTTTCTCATTACGGATAATGATTTCTGGCGCACCTAATTGTAGTAGTTTGTTTAAACGGTTATTTCTGTTAATAACTCTTCTATAAAGATCGTTTAAGTCTGATGTTGCAAAACGTCCACCGTCTAATTGAACCATTGGTCTTAACTCTGGTGGTAATACTGGAAGAACATCTAATACCATGTGCTCAGGTTTGTTTTCTGAACGGCTAAAAGCTTCCATTACTTCCAAACGTTTTACTAAACGTACTCTCTTTTGACCTTTGCTTGCTTTAATATCGTTACGAAGATCTTCTGTTTCTTTGTCTACGTCGATTTGTGCTAATAATTCTTGAATTGATTCTGCACCCATACCAGCACGGAAAGCATCACGACCAAACTTACGAACAGTTTCTTGGTAATCAGCTTCTGAAATGATTTGTTTTAGTTTTAGGCCTGTTTTGCCTGGGTCCAAAACAATGTAGTTAGCGAAGTATAGGACACGCTCTAGTTGACGTGGAGACAAGTCTAAGATTAATGCCATACGACTTGGAATTCCACGGAAGTACCAAATGTGTGATACTGGGGCAGCTAGCTTGATGTGACCCATTCTTTCACGTCTTACTTTTGATTTTGTTACTTCAACACCACATTTGTCACAGACAATTCCTCTATAACGAATTTTCTTATACTTTCCACAGTGACACTCGTAGTCTTTTGCAGGACCGAAAATTCTTTCACAGAAGAGACCATCTTTTTCTGGTTTTAGAGTTCTATAGTTAATAGTTTCAGGTTTCTTAACTTCACCATGTGACCATTTTAAAATTTGCTCAGGTGAAGCTAATCTAATATCAATTGACTCAAACTCTAAATTTTCTTCATTATCTTTATTTAATTTTTTGTTATCTCTCTCAACAAGTCTTAAATCAGCCATTATTTATTTTCCTTTCACTCTAAATTTAGCAGAGTCTTAATTATCTGAATCGGAATCATTGCCGATAGAGCTAATCAATTCGCGTAATTTATTGGTGTCATAGTTGATGTTTGGGTTTAAATCACTTTCGTCAACTTCTTCTTTCAAAGCAACTTCTTTATCTTGATAGTAAACTCTAACATCCAAGCTTAAACTGCGCATTTCTTGGATCAAGACCTTGAAGGACTCTGGAATTCCTGGATCAGGAATGTTCTCACCTTTAACGATAGCCTCGTATGTCTTGGTACGTCCTTGTACGTCATCTGACTTAACAGTTAAGATTTCACGCAATGTGTAGGCTGCTCCATAAGCTTGAAGTGCCCAAACCTCCATCTCACCGAAACGTTGACCACCGAATTGAGCTTTACCACCCAATGGTTGTTGTGTAACTAATGAGTATGGTCCAATCGCTCTTGCGTGGATCTTGTCATCTACTAAGTGGTGTAACTTCAAGTAGTACATGACACCAACTGTTACATCGTTGTCAAATCTCTCACCTGTACGACCATCGTATACGACAGACTTACCATTGCTTTGGATTCCGTATTCTTCAAGAATTTCTTGAATGTCGTGCTCGTCTGCACCATCGAATACTGGAGTTGCAACTTTGTATCCTGCCTTCTTAGCAGCCATTCCCAAGTGAACTTCTAGTAACTGACCAATGTTCATACGTGAAGGAACACCTAGTGGGTTTAATACAATATCTAGTGGTGTACCATCTTCTAGGTATGGCATATCTTCTGAAGGTAAAATTCTGGAAACAACACCTTTGTTACCGTGTCTACCAGCCATCTTATCACCGACAGATATTTTTCGTTTTTGAGCAATGTAAACTCTAACTAGTTCGTTAACACCATTACGTAATTCATCACCATTTTCACGTGAGAATTCTTTGATATCAACAACAACACCGCTTGTACCGTGAGGAACTCTTGTTGAGGTATCACGTACTTCACGAACTTTTTCACCGAAAATAGCACGGTATAGTCTTTCTTCTGCAGTTAATTCTGTCTCACCTTTTGGAGTGATCTTACCAACAAGGATATCACCTGCTTTTACTTCTGCACCAATTCTTACTACACCTTTTTCGTCAAGGTTACGTAGTGCTTCGTCACCAACTTGAGGGATTTCTCTTGTGATTTCTTCTGCACCTAGTTTGGTATCTCTAGCATCACACTCATATTCTTCAATGTGAATGGATGTATAAATGTCATCTCTAACTAAACGTTCGTTGATTAAAACAGCATCCTCGTAGTTGTAACCATCCCATGTCATGAAACCGATTAACATGTTTTGACCTAAAGATAGCTCACCATTATCTGTTGAAGGACCGTCTGCAATAATATCTCCTGCCTCAACATGATCGCCAATTCTGACCAATGGTCTTTGGTTAATACATGTGGAGTGGTTTGATCTTTGATATTTAGTTAGTTCATAAACATCTTGTGATACTTCTGATGTCTTAATAATAATTTTGTCTGAAGCTACAAATGTTACTTCACCAGCATTCTTAGCAACTGCTACAACACCTGAATCTTTCGCAGCTCTATATTCCATACCTGTACCAACTATTGGTGAGTCTGGTTTAACTAGAGGAACTGCCTGACGTTGCATGTTGGCACCCATAAGAGCACGGTTAGCATCGTCATTACCTAAGAATGGGATCAATGAAGTAGCAACAGAAACAACTTGTTTTGGTGATACGTCCATCAAATCGACTTTTTCTACTGGTACTTCCAAGAATTTATCACGTAAACGTACGGTAATTTTGCTATCTGCGAATGAGCCATCTTCATTTAGAGGTTCATTTGCCATAGCAATGTAGAAATCATCTTCCTCATCTGCTGTGAGATAACGAACTTCTTCTGAAACAACACCTTTTTCTTTGTCATAAACTCTATAAGGTGTTTCGATAAATCCATATTTATTAACCGTCGCATATGTTGCCAATGAGTTGATCAAACCGATGTTTGGTCCCTCTGGTGTTTCAATTGGACAAATACGACCATAGTGAGATGAGTGAACATCACGAACTTCAAAGTTAGTACGGTCTCTACTTAAACCACCAGGTCCTAAAGCTGACAAACGACGTTTGTGAGTTAATTCAGATAGTGGGTTGTGTTGATCCATAAATTGTGACAACTGTGAAGAACCGAAGAATTCTTTAATAGCTGCACTAACTGGTCTTGTATTAATTAATTTCTTAGGAGTTACCTTGTCTGGATCTGAGATTGATCTCATACGGTCACGTACGACTCTCTCCATACGAGTGAATCCAATACGTAATTGGTTTTGCAACAACTCACCAACAGAACGTACTCTACGGTTACCTAAGTGATCGATATCGTCTAGGTCACCAATTCCATCGTATAATCCAATTAAGTAACTTACAGAAGCAATAATGTCTTCAACTGTTAGGTTTGTTGGCATTAATTGGTTCTTGTCTTTACGGAATAATTCGTTGATTACTTTAGCTTGGTTTTCTTCAGATTCAGCTTGTGCTTCAGCTGCAACTGCTCTCAATGCACTTGTTCTTACCATTTCGGTAATTCCTGTGCCCTCGAAATCAATATCTTTAACAACGTCTTCTGAGAAGAAATTGCTTAAGAAAGCTTTAGCATCAACTCTTGCGTTACCAATTACACGGAACTTCTCATCCGCTTCAGTCAATGTGTCACCAACTTTAATCATTGGGATAACATCAACTTCATTAATACCACTGTTTTGGATATCCCATGCTTGTTCTTCTGTAATAATTTGATCTTTTTCTGCTAAGATTTCTCCCTCTGGAGAAACAATGTTGTCAACAGCTTTGTGACCAACAATTCTGCTTGCCAACGCAAATTTACGGTTGACAGTAAAGATACCAACGTTACCAAGGTCGTATCTTTGAGGGTTAAAAATCATATTGTTTAATAAGCTCTCAGCACCTTCTGCAGAAGCTGGTTCACCTGGTCTTAATTTACGGTGTAACTCTAAAAGACCTTCTTCACGATTTGTGCTGTTATCTTTGGCCAAAGTAGCCATGATGTAGTCACCGTCACCAAAGTTCTCGATAATTTCTGCATTTGTACCATAACCTAGAGCTCTCAAGAAAACTGATAGTGGGAATTTACGGGTACGGTCTATACGCATGTAAATAACGTCTTTTTTATCAGTTTCGTACTCTAGCCATGCACCACGGTTTGGGATAATTTGGCAACTGTATAGATCTTTACCACTCTTGTTATTCTTGATTGGTTTATAGTATGCACCTGGAGAACGTACCAATTGGCTGATAACAACTCTCTCGGCACCATTAATGATGAATGAACCATTGTCAGTCATTAGAGGGAAATCACCCAAGAATATAGTTTGCTCCTTGATAACTCCGGTCTTCTTATTGTTAAGTTGGACCTTCATTCTCATAGGCGCAGAGTAGTTAACGTCTCTATCACGACATTCACTCATTGGATAGTTAGGGTTATCGATATCAAATTCTGTTTCTAAAAGATAGATCTCGAGGTCTCCTGGACCATCATCTTTAATTGGAGAAATTGAGTCAATAACTTCTTTGATACCTTGATCTAGTAACCATTGATATGACTCTTTCTGAATAGAAACCAAATTTGGCATATCGGCTGCTTCATGTAATTTTGCATATGACATGCGCTCTGCACGTCCAAATTTTTCAGGATGCAACATAATTAAGATTCACCTCTTCGTCTGTATTATGAGTTTTAAACTATAAGAATTTTTCCATTCTGTTCTTGTGCTTTTCTAGAAAATATATTTGTTATATACATTTGACTTTTGGAGGATAAACTTCTATATCGTACAATTCCCAATTATGCAAGTAGTAATTTATCCAAAAAATCTAAAAAAAGCACACAAAAGCCTAAAATCTCATTAAGCGTTTTTACATGATAGCACCTCAAAAGCCGTCAGGTCAACGTTTACGCGCATTTACAGCTGTTTTTCTATATTTTAGAGATTTTTCTATTTCAGGTGATGAATTTTCTACTTATTGCACAAAAGGATTTTAAAAAATAGTTATTTGTTGAGTTTTAAGAGATTTATAGTTTTGATTTCTAAAATAAAAATGCCGAGTTATTACAACTCGGCATTCTTTAATCTAATGATATATGTGATGTAAATAAGATTATCTTATATCTCTATTATCTCTTGGCGAACCAGTAACCTGGGTAAACAGGTTTAACTTGGTTTTTTGGAGCTTCAGTTAATTTCTTAAGGTCTTCTTCAGATTTTTTCATTTGAAGTGCACTTATGATTTGATGATCTTTACTTGTAACATCTTTTTTATCTACTATATGTACTACATAGATGAAAGTATCTGTCTCAATTAACTCAGTTTTTCCTGTTTGAGCTTCAGGAGATAGTACAAAGTCCAATACTTTTTTCTGTAATTTTGCTTCATTCATTGCATCCACATTTTCGTATTTTACAGATTCACTTTGTAGAATTTTCTCACTATCTTTATTATCTTTTGCTTCTTTATCAAATTTTTCAAAATCAGCTTCACTGTTAATTGCTTTAGTCATTCCTACCGCATTATTTTTAACAGCTTTCTTTTGTTCTTCAGTTATCTCATTACCCTTTGAGTCATATAGACTGAATCTTGAAATTCTAACATCAGCAATATTTCTTGTATCTGCTTTTCTTTCACCAAATTTCAAGATCTGGTAATTATCCCCTATTTCAAAATATTTGACATCTCCAGCTTTTCTATCTTTTGCTGTTAACCAATCTAGAATATCTTTGTTAGTCAAGTTTGATAAAGTAATATTTTCTTGTAGAGTGAGGTCATCTTCTGATTTTTGTAGTTTTTCTTTGCTCTTCTCATCTGTAGCCATCTCAATTGCGACTTTCTTGAACTCTTCGCCTTTGCTAATTTTCTCTACAGATTCTTTTGCTTTAGCTTCTGATTTTTCCTTAGCTTTTTTCAATTCTTCTGATGTCAAAGCCTTATCTTCAGAATCTTTAGTATCTGTAACAATTTGGAAGCTATTAAATGTAACTAAATCATATTTATTTGTATTTTCATTGTATTCTTTATCAATCTCTTCTTGACTAATTTCATAAGTAGAAGGTTTTTTGTTTGCAAATTCAGTAGCTAACTTATTTTTTAGCATTAATTCACGCAATGAATCAACGTTCATACCTTTGCCGTAGAGATTTTGCAAGTAAATTTCAAAGTTCAAAGGTGAACCTGTTTGTTGCTTCATACTTTCAATGTAATTATCAATTTCTTTGACGTTTTCTTCAGATAGTTCAAATCCTGATTTAACAGCTTCTTGGTAAAGTAAATTAACTTGTTGTAGATTTTTGTTTGTTGTCTTTTCGAAGAATTCTCCCCATGTTAAATCTTCTTTTGTTGCAGCAGATGAATCCGCTTTTTTATCTAGTAAACCACCTTTACCAAAATATCTTGTATAAGTACCAACTAATGTATTGTAGTTATAGTTGTACTCATTAATAGTTACATTATTATCAGCAATAGTAATTGCGTTTAGATTTCTTTGAATTACTCCAGTTTGCCATAGAATTGTAATAGTAATAGCAGCTACAGCTAATAGAGCTAAGATAACTGTTAGAATTTTTTTGCCTAATTTTGTTTTCCCCTTGTGTGGCTTATGTGAACCGTCACGATTTTTTTGTGCTTCTAACCTTGCTTCTCTCTCTGCCCTTGCTCTTTCGGCCTTGCTATCATATTGTGTTTGAACATCTTCTTTTCTCGCCATAGATATATTCCAACTTTCCTCTTATCTTACAAATATATTTAATTATTATAATACATCAATACTATTAAAATTAGTAAATTTTCCATTATTAAATATTACCTAATTTTAGAATTTTTGTTTTGGGCATTTACGCTTTTAAGTCTCGTTATACTTAATTAAGAAGCCAGTCTCCAGTTTACTATTTACTAAAAAAACCTACTAAAAAAGTCTATCTGATTTTGTACCGACCCCCAAAAGTTAGACCAAAATCTAACGATTGGGAGGTCGGTATTTTTATGGCAAAACATAGTTTTGAATTCAAGAAGAAAGTTGTTTTAGAATATTTGGATGGTAAAGGTGGACTGGATTATCTTTCTAAAAAATATGGATTTGGCTCTAATTCTCAAATACGCAAATGGATCAATGCATATAAGGCGTTTGGCGATGAAGGATTAATGCGTTCTCGTAAAAAAGCAAAATATTCTTTCGAAAAGAAGCTTTATGTTGTAGAGTTATATCTATCAAGTGAGATTTCATACCAAGACTTGGCGATCCGAGAAGGTATAAACAATCCAAGTATGATTTGTAACTGGGTTAACCGCTTTCGTGTTGCTGGTCCTGATGCTTTGAAACCTCGTAAGAAAGGTCGAAAGAGAAAATTGGATAAACCTAAGATAGATAGTAAAGCTAAACAATTAGAAGAAAAAATAGTTGATACAAGTGCAGAATATGTTAAAGAACTAGAAGATGAATTGCTTAAACTAAAAATTGAGAATGCCTTTTTAAAAGAACTGAGGAGACTGCGTTTAGAGGACGAGGCAAAAATGAGAGAACGGCACTCGTCATCAACAGTCTCCGAGGAGAATTCAAACTAAAAGACCTTCTCTCTTATACAAGCATGCCTAAAGCAACATATATGTACTGGCAGAAAAGATTCTATAGAGAGAACCCTGATAAAGAAATCGAGGATAAGATTATTGAAATCAGAGAGACTCACAAGAATTATGGTTATCGTCGAGTGGTTGGAGAATTAAGAAACCAAGGCTACTGTGTGAACAAAAAGAAAGTACAACGTATAATGCAAAAACTTGTTTTGCAGGTTACCTCCTTCACTCGAAAGAGCCGAAAGTACAGTTCGTACAAAGGTAAAGTCGGAACGGTTGCTCCTAATCGCATAAGGAGACGATTTAATACATATATTCCACATCAGAAGATTACAACAGATACTACAGAGTTTAAGTATTATGAGATTAATGCTAAGGGTCACATGACAATGCATAAGCTCTATCTGGATCCATTTATGGATATGTGTAATGGTGAAATAATAAGCTATGCAATTGACAAGAATCCTTCTGCTAAAAATGTCATGGGTGCATTGGAACAGGCTATTGCAATAACATCAGATTGCAAATATAGAAGGACTTTCCATTCGGATCAAGGCTGGGCTTACCAAATGAAAGCATACTCTCATCGTCTAAAAGAAGAAAGAATCTTCCAAAGTATGTCTCGTAAGGGCAACTGTCGTGATAACGCTGTTATGGAGAACTTCTTTGGACTACTTAAGCAAGAAATCTATTATGGTGTTACTTACTATAGCTATGATGAGCTAAAGTCAGAAATAGAACGATATATAAAGTATTATAATGAACAAAGGATTAAAGAAAAATTAGGATGGCTAAGTCCAGTGCAATACAGGCTTAGACTCTTGGCTGCATAAAAATAGCGTAGCAGTCATATAAACTGCTACGCTAAAAAAGTCTAACTTTTGGGGGTCACATCATTTTCGATTCACTAAAAACTGCTTCAATTTTTGAAAGATTTTTATAGATTAAAATGAGTATAAAATCTCCTTTAGTTTTGTAAGGAACTCTCTACATTTAAGACAAAAAAGAGAGGGGAAAATATCCCTCTCTTAAATTATAAACGCTATCTAATATGACTAATCTTTCGACATGTACATTGTTAAAAATATTATTGCTGTACCCAAAAATATATATCTACCGTTACCAAAATTAAGGACAGATAAAATTAAAAAATATATAGATAACGGAAGATAGCCTGCTCTATTCTTGTAATGATCTTTGTATATTTTTTTCATTTTGATTTTCCTTTAGATTTTATTCTTTATAATGTTTTATCTTATTAGCAATAAAAGCAGCTGCTGATAGTAGCAAATAAACAGCCATAGAATTAACGATGAAATGGCCCAAGTTAAAATGCATTGATTTATGATTTAAATAAATTGTATAGAATTCTACTGGGAAGCCCATTAATAAATTTGTTTCTTCGAATTTTATAGCAAATGGGAAAAAAGATAATATGAAAACTATACAGATACTGTATATGGATCTATTAAATAATATTTTTTTATTCATTTTTTTATTCATTTTTATCCTCTTTTTTAAATTTCACTAATTACTGATAAACTCAATAACTCATCACTCTCATAAAACCATCTCTTATGGTAATTGTTTCTTAACCATATTTTAACAGAATAAATCTACAAGCGGAAGTCTATAAATCTGTTTTTGTTTGATGTATACTGGATTTGATGGGTTAAAATTAGGCCTCGAAATCATCAGATCTTATATTGATATCTTGAAATTCTTCTTTGGTTAAAGCTTTTTTAAGTTACTCGTTTTCTAGAGGTTGACCATTAACCTTTACGTAGTCTACTAGTTTATCAATCTTATCGTTATTGATTATTTTGTATTTTATTTTACCAGGACCATCGAACTCTAATCTTGAAAAAAATAATGAATCACTCTTGTTTTCAGTGTATACAAGAGATGTAAAAATTAGATATTCAAATCCTTCTGGCATATTTTTACCTTGTACGCCTAAAAAATTATTAAGGGTTGTGAATATATCAATTCTTAAATTGATATTATCAAAAAATTCGATTAGTTTATCTAATTGTTCTCTTTTATTTATAGCTAATTCATAACTTTCAAATGATGCTCCTGTATCCATAAAGTCTGCTTTTTCTTTCTTTAACTGCTCAGTAGATTTATAAACGTCAAGATATATAGTGGCTTCTGTAGGTTTGTTTGACAAAAAAGAGCTAATAGAAGGAGTGTAACACCACCAAAATATAGTTAATGAGAATATGATTATTAAGAGTATTATCAAAATTATTTTTAAGAATTTTTTTCCATCAAATTTTTTACAAGAAACCATATATTACCCCGCTATCCATGTATTCAACAGTCAGTGCACAACATAAGTGAATTTTTCATTTTTTAAAATCATTGTTTTTCTGGTGCTTTTTTTACAACTTCAGCTAAATTTATTGCGTTTCTAATTATTCCGAATATTACACCTACATCACTAGGGAGATAACCTAACCCCATTAAAGTCAAATCTTAATAGTACTTTTGTTGTACTCAAATACTTATCTCTCTTTTTCTTACTCAGTTCGTTTCGTTAAGTTGTAATAACTTGAGATGTATTGTTTTTCAAAAAGTTCGTATGCGCTTTCTTCACTAAATTCAGGCCCTAACCAAAAAGGAATTTTATGCACATCTCTAGGTATATTTGTAACTGGCTTAAGGTTCTCAAATATTATTATTTTTGACATATTATCATCTGAGATGATGTCTAATGAGTGATTTGTCTTTAGACCTCCACCTTTAAAATCTATTATATGTAGGTAATATAGCTCCCCATTTGAATTAAGTTGAAGATCAGTTGCGTAGTCTATCGTATCAGATTCGTTATCTATAAGTTCTGCTGGAGCAATTATTCCTTTGAAGTACCAATAGGGATCATTATCATAATTTTTATTAAAAATGGAACTATATAAATTTCTAAAAACTGTGCTTTTTACTTCGCCAGAAATGTATATGTAACTTTTTTGATATATTCCTTCTGCATTTTTATGTACAGAAGGAATAGTTTTCTGGATACTACTTGTATAGGGGACAAATAATATCAATAAAATCAATATTATCATTGATAGAGAAATGATTACTTTCTTTGTCAAGTTATTGTCAGTTTCGTTATATTTATTTTCTTTCAAAATCATATGCATAATTCCTAAAACATATCTAAATAACTATTTTTAATCAAATCTATTGTTAATGCTGAGAGTTCGTCTGGATATGGATACTCACTATTAAGTTCACTTGCTTTCAAAATTTTATTGGTTATTTAAAACAATATTGCCATTAACGTGATAATGGATAAATTTTTACAGATATTTTTTCATTTTTTACTCCAGATTTTCCATAAAAACTTTATTAGAAGAATTAGTCCAGAGATTAGTAATGCTATAGATAACATCAATAAATACATATTTGGTTTAACTTGTGTAAAGAAAACTGTCGCACTTAGTATTGATAAAAGTATAAAAATTATACCGAAAAATAAATCACTTTTTTTCATAATTGCCCCCCAGATATCTTCAAAAATATACCTTTTGTGTAATTTAAATCAATAGTTGATATCTCTCATAAAACCACTTCCTATGGTAATTATTTCTTAACCATATTTTAACAGAATAAATCTGCAAGCGGAAGTCTATAAATCTGTTTTTGTTTGATGTATACTGGATTTGATGGGTTAAAATTAGGCCTCGAAATCATCAGATCTTATATTGATATCTTGAAATTCTTCTTTGGTTAAAAGCTCTTTTTCTTTTGTTCTAATTCACCATCTTTTTTGAAATCATTTAAATGGTGACTTTGGAGCTCTTCTGTATATTCTCTTTCGTGAGATTTTGGCATATAATTACTGTAAACAATACATTACAAAGCACTTTATTTTTATAAGACTCCATATGTCACAATGCTGCAAAGATATTATCTAAAATTAATAATTATCTTTTTAGGTCGATAAACCCTGATTAATCAAATCTCAGGGTTATCACACTTTACTTAATCTTGCTCAGCATCAAAGTCTAAGTCATCGAAGATATCTTCATCTCTGTCGCTTGACTTAACGTCATATAGCTCTTGACGAAGTTTCTCTCGCTCTTCTTCAGCTCTAATCTTCTCCTCTTCTTCACGTCTACGTTCAACTTCAAGGTATTTTCTAGCTGAACTAGTTATCTCTAACTCAATTTTATCAATACGTTTATCATCCATGGATAAAACTCTGAAAATCATATTCTTGTATGCGACTTCAACTTCTTCATCGTCATCAGGAATTTTACCTAATAGAGCTAGTATTAAACCAGCAATCGTATCATAGTCGTAATCTTTTTCCTCGCTATCATCAGGGAAATAAGCCTGTGGCAAGACTCTCATAATCTCTTCTGGAGTCGCCATACCGGAAACCTGATACTTATTCTTACCAACCTTATGAATTCCAAAATCTTCTTCGTCATATTCATCTTGTATGTTACCAACGATTTCTTCCAATAAGTCCTCGATAGTAACAATACCAGCAGTACCACCGTATTCATCAACTACAACGGCGATTGAAACGTGGTTGTTCTGCATCTCTTGTAAAAGCTCATTCGTATGTTTACTCTCAGGCACCCAATATGCTTGACGAATTATCTTTCTAAAATCAAAATTATCGCTCAATTCAGAATTTGAGAATTGATCATTATTATTAGGGTCATTATTCGTAGTTAAGAAGTATAAAAGATCTTTCAAATGGAGTGTACCAATAATATTATCGATATCATCCTCATATACAGGGATTCTACTGTATTTCTCATGAACAACTTCATTAATTACTTCCTCTAAGGTCAAATCAATATCCAAAGCAAAAACATTGGTTCTGTGAGTCATTATCTCTGATACTTCCTTGTCATCGAAGTCAAAGATATTAACTATCATTTCACTTTCAGTGTCCAAAATACTTCCACTTCTCTTACCTTGATCTAAGATCATTCTAATTTCTTCTTCGGAGGCAACATCTTGGTTTGCTTCTGGGTCAATCTTAAATAATCTTAATATTACGTTGACAGATCGATTTATAAGCCAGGTAATAGGTTTAAATACCAACTCAATGCCTCTGAGTATTGAAACAACTGATAAAGCATATTTCTCGGGATTAGCAAGAGCAATTTGCTTAGGCACCATTTCACCAACAACAATAGAAAGAAAAGAAATTATCAACGTAACAAGTATCAAAGACAAGGTATAAACAAAATCGCTAGGTCCATTTGGTTGAATTAACTCAGCTAAACGTCCTGCAAAACTCTCACCTGCAAAAGAACTTGATAAAAATCCTGCAAAAGTAATTCCTACTTGAATAACAGACAAAAAGTTACCAGAATCTTCTATAAAACGTAATAAAAGTTTAGCTTTTTTATTTCCACGTTCAGCTTCACCTAAAATCTTGTTGTCATTTGCTGAGACAACAGCCATCTCAGAGGCTGCAAAGAATCCATTAACTAACAATAAAATAAATACTACTAGTAATTCTCCCCAAATATTTTTTCCATTTACAACAGTACTAGTAGTTCCAGTTTGAGCAAAAACGCCCAATTTACTTGGTAAGTCAATTAAGCTACACAACCAGGGGTCTTCCACTTATTTCATTCCTCCTAAATTACAATTAAAATTGAGACTTTAATCTAAGTACCTTTTAATCTTTTTGATTAAAATTATGGTTTAGAAAAAAATAAAATCTCAGATATTGTTTAGAATAAGTTTATTGCTACTATTGTAGCTTTAAATATAGGTATAAAGCAAATTAATTTGTTAATTTTTTGTGTTTTTATATAGTTTTTGAAGGCTTTTGTTGAATTTAGTTTAAATTAAAAATGCTAAGTTAAAATTCAATATAACAAGAAGGATTTATTACTGATATTAAATTTTTAAAAAGTTTTATTTTTTTAATTTTGCTTACCAACTTAAATATAGCTAGTTGGCAATATTACTTATGCTTTTCCTTACGATTATATTGTAATCTATGAGACTATATTTTCTCTGTTTGCAACATATATAGGTGTCGTTGCCAAATAATTTACAACGTTGGTAATATGTTTTTTCGCGAATGTAAAATAAATATTGATATATAAATAATCTTGTTATAAACTATAGTTAATTTACATTCATAAAAATACTGGAGGTATTTATGGAAAAAGAATTCTACAGCATTTTAGAAGTTGCCAACTTGTTGGAAATAACTACTCAAGCCGTTTACAAACGATTGCAACAAGACAAAAAGGAACTTGATCCTCATGTATCTACCGTAAACAACAAGAAATCTCTTTCTGTTGAAGGTGTTAAATTATTGGCATCACTAATGCAACTTAATGACCCTTTTACAAAGGATGTTACCAATACAGAAGACAGCGATTTACAACAAATGAAAATTAGCAATCCTGATGAAATTCAAGAAGAATTATTGACCTATTTAAAGGATGATAATGAACGTTTAAGAACTGAAGTACAATTACTAAAGAATGAATTAGCACAAACTAGAGCATTGCGTGAACAGGATAAACAAAACGCTATTGAAGAACGTAGAGAGTATGAAGAGGCAAGGAAAAGAACTGACACTCTATTACTAAAAGCAATGATGGCTCAAGAAGAGGCTAAGAAGAAGAAAAAACCATCCTTACTTGCTAAATTATTTGGTCGAGACAAAGAAGAAGATTCTGAAAGTCAAAATAATAATTAATAAACTAGTACAAAATGCAAATAATAGAACAAGTAAGCTGTTGGTAACAACTTACTTGTTTTTTTATTTACTTTTCATGTTTACTAGTCTTGTAATAAATCTAGAACTCTATCTAAATCGTCTAGATTAGCAAACTTAATTTTTATTTGTCCTTTTTGGTCTTTATTTAGGTTAATTTTAACTTTGCTAGAAAATTTATTAGATAAATCGCTTTCAATTTTTTTAATTTGATTTTCTAACTGTTTAAGTTTTTTTATTTCATCTCTACTTAATTCGGGTTCTAAAAGTTTATTATTTCTACGTTGATTTACTAATTTTTCAGTTTCCCTAACTGACAAATTATCTTCAACAATTTGGTAAGCAAGTTCTTCTATTTGCCAATCTGTTTCTAAACCCAAAAGAGCTTTTGCATGTCCATTAGTAATTATATCTTCTAATAGAAGGTTTTGAACAGTTTCAGGTAATCTTAATAACCTTAAACTATTGGTAATAGTTGTTCTACTTTTACCAATCTGCTCAGCTAGTTTTGCATGAGATAGATTGAATTTATCAACAAGTTCTTGATAAGCTAAAGCTTCTTCTAATGCATTTAAATCATCTCGTTGCACGTTTTCAATCAACGCTTGTATATGCTTTGTCAACTCGTTGGTATCACGTACAATCGCAGGAATAGTTTCTTGATTAGCTAGTATTGATGCCCTCCATCTTCGTTCACCGGCAATAATTTGATATTTGCCATCATCTAAACTTTTTACAATAATTGGTACTATTACACCATTATTGGCAATAGAGTTGGCAAGATCTTGCAACGCATCTTCGGCAAAAATCTTTCGTGGTTGATCTTTGTCTGGTGTTATCGAAAATATTGGGATATTCAATATTTTTTCTTCGTTATTATTATTCATATTATTAAATACCAAAAAGGTTCCACGTGGAACCTTTTTTAATCTATTTCAGCCTTTTCAGCATTTTCTTCAATAAATTCTCTTCTTGGTTCAACTTCATCACCCATAAGAACGCTTATTGTTTCATCTGCTTCAGTTATATCTTCTGCCTTAACTTGTAGCAATTTTCTATTAGCAGGATCCATTGTAGTTTCCCATAGCTGTTCAGCATCCATCTCACCAAGACCTTTAAATCTTTGCATCTTAGGATTCTTCCAGCCTTTTTCTTCAATTATTTTAGCTGCTTCAGCTTCATCATATGCATAAACATCTTCTTTACCATTACTAATTTTATATAGAGGTGGACATGCAACATAAACATGACCTTCATCAACTAATTCTTTAAGGTATCTATAGAAGAATGTTAGCAATAACGTTCTAATGTGTGCTCCATCAACGTCAGCGTCAGCCATGATAATTATTTTTCCATATCTTAGCTTACTTATGTCAAAATCTTCGCCTATACCAGTTCCTAATGCCATAACTATAGGTTGAAGTTTCTCATTTGAGAAGACTTTGTCAATTCTTGAACGCTCTACATTGAGCATTTTGCCCCATAATGCTAAGATTGCCTGATACTTTCTCTCTCTACCAATTTTAGCTGTACCACCCGCAGAGTCTCCCTCAACAATAAATAATTCAGTTAATTTTGGATCATTGCTTTGGCAATCCGCTAATTTTCCAGGTAAGGAGTTATTATCAAAGACAGTTTTTCTACGAGTCATTTCTCTTGCTTTTCTAGCTGCAATTCTTGCTCTAGATGCGGCTAAAACTTTTTCTGCAATTGCTCGTGCTTCTTGTGGGTGCTCTTCTAGATAGGCTGGTAACTTGTCATTCATGACTTGTTCCACCATAGTTCTCATATAGCTATTACCGAGTCTACCCTTAGTCTGTCCCTCAAATTGAGGATCTGGAAGTTTAACGCTAATAATTGCTGTCAGACCTTCTCTAACGTCATCACCGGTTAAATTGGCTTCAGAGTCCTTAATTAAGTTGTTATTTCTTAGATAATCATTAATAACTTTTGTCAAAGCTGACCTAAAACCAGTTAAATGAGTACCACCTTCGGTTGTTGCTATGTTATTAGCATAAGAATATACATTCTCGGTATAGCTTGTTGTATATTGCATAGAAATTTCTACATAACCTTCATCACCAGATGTTGCTATATAAATAGGATCCTCATGAATTGGATGTTTCTTTCTATTTAAATACTCTACGAAAGCTATTATTCCACCTTCATAGTGTAAAGATACCTTCTTAACTTCCTCATCATCTCTGTCATCAATAAGATCAATGCTTACTTCACTATTTAAGAAAGCCATCTCTCTATATCTGGTTATAATTGTATCGAAATCAAATTCATTCTCAGGGAAAATCTCAGGATCTGGTTTAAATATGGTTGTTGTTCCTGTTTCACCATTGTCAACGGTACCAACGATTTCTAATTTGCTGGTTGTTTTACCTCTTGCAAAACTCATTTTATAGATATTACCGTTACGTTTAACGTAAACATCCATCCATTCACTCAACGCATTGACAACGGAAGCACCAACACCATGTAAACCACCAGAAATACTATAAGCACCTTCTCCGAATTTACCACCAGCATGCAATTGGGTATGAACCACTTCAACGGTTGGTATCTTCATCTGTGGATGCTCACCAACAGGAATACCACTACCATCATCTATAACAGTAACGGAACCATCCTTGTTTAAAATAACTTCTATTTGGTCGCAACGACCTGCCAACGCTTCATCAACTGAGTTGGCAACAATCTCATACAGTAAGTGATGTAGACCACGTGTAGTAGTATCACCAATATACATACCAGGTCTTTTTCTTACTGCTTCTAAACCTTCCAAAACAGTAATAGCACTTTCATCGTAAACCCTCTCGTTGGTAGTATCAAAGGCATCCTGATTTTCATCGATATCGATAATTCTTTCTACAAAACCATCGTCATCACTCAAAGCTGTTACATCATCAGCTTCATTAATTAATTGATCTGAATCAATATTTAGATTGTCAATATTATTTGACTTACTTTTAATATCTTCAGTATCATTATTATTTATATCTGGATTAATATTATCTTTGTTATCTAACACTCTGATTTCCTTTCATACTAATTTAATAGTAATTTTTTATCCCATTTTTTATGCGTTGTTTAAGTGTGTCGGCTGATATTGGTGACAAATAATTTCTATCCAAAGTTATAATTAAAGACCTTGGAATTTCTAAAGAAACAATGTCGAGAAATTTATTTTTTTCTATATTACTAAGAAATTCTAGTGATATTAAATTATTCTCTCTTGTAATTTCATCTATATCAAATATCGCAATTATATATCTCGTAGATATCTGATATTCTCCACCAATATGTAAGTACATTATAACACAAAGCCCTTTCTAATTAGATAGCTCTTGCACCGATGCAGAATCAACTTTGAAGTAAGAAATTCCATGTTTTTTAGAATTACTTAACCAGTTTTTATCAAGTTGTTCAGGATCTGTTGTTGTTATAAAAATTTGAGTATTTTCTAAACTATTTATTAATTTTTCTCTTCTAGTTTGATCTAATTCACTTAAAACATCATCTAATAAAAGTATTGGTACTTCATTGGTAATATCTTCAATAATTTGCAACTCAGCCATTTTGAGTGCCAACACGATGGTTCTCTGTTGTCCTTGTGAAGCATAATTTCTAGCATTATATTCATTAATATATATATCAAAATCATCTCGATGTGGACCATATGAAGTTGATCCTAATGCAATATCTCTCGATCTATTTTGTTTCAACCTATTGGTAAAGGCTTCCTTCATCTCAGTCTCATTCATATCCTCATGAATTTTAGTATTGCTCATATATTTGAAACTTATATACTCTCTACCATCTGAAATATGCTTATGAATACTCCTTGCGTATTCACTTATTTTTGCCAATACGTTTATTCTCTCGTTTACAATATAAACTGCAACGTTTATTAATTCTTCATCCCAAATATCTAATTGGATTGAGTCAAATTCGTTTAGCTTAAATTTTTCTGCATCTCTGAAATTTTTCAACAGGTTGTTTCGTTGTTTTAAAATTCTAAAATAATTTTGCAACGCAACAAAATAACTAGTTTTAATTTGAGATAATAATAAATCTAAAAATCTTCTTCTAACAGCTGGACCTGATTTAACAATTTCTAAATCTTCTGGTGCAAACATAACTGCATGAAAGTTACCAACAAAATCAACAGTTTTATTTAATTGAACATAATCTTTATAAAGTACTCTTTGATTACTACTGCTACCAGTTTTCTTTCCATAAAATAATCCAAGGTGTCTCTCAAATGAATAATCAATCTCACCTTTTTTTGAAGAATAATATTTTAAATCTATTTTGTAATTATTAGAATTATGTTTAATTAATTCAATATCTTTAGCCGTTCTATGGCTTCTGGCACAAGCACATAAATATAAAGCCTCCACCAGATTAGTTTTCCCCTGCCCATTTTGACCGAACAAAACATTTAAACCTGGATTCGGCTTAATATTAATATCTTTATAATTTCTAAAGTTATGTAAAGTTAATTCGCTGACAATCATAAATTTGCACAGCTCTTATTATCTACGCAATGGTAAAATTAAGTATGTAAAGTAATTACCTTCAACTGGTTGAATTATACATGGACCAACAGGACCATTAAATTCTACTGTGACATTTTCATCATTAATTACTTTCAATGCGTCTAAGAAATATCTTTGGTTAAAATCAATTTCTAACTCATCTCCGTCAAAGTAGTTTAATTCAACACCATCTTCCATGTTACCAACGTTAGTAGTAGCTGTTACGTTCATTATTTGTGAACCTGTGAATTTTAAACTCATTGGATATCTTCTATCTTGGTTTGGTAATATCAAATCAGCTCTTTCAACAGCATGGTAGAAGTCTTTAGTATTAATTTCAATTCTTGTTGAATATGTATTTGGTAAGATTTTATGGTAATCCATAAAGTCTTGTTGAATTAATCTTGAAATTAATGTAACTTCACCAACATTTACTTTAATATGATTTTGTGTTGTATAAAGTTCTAAATCACCATTATCACCTAAAATTGATTGGATATTTTTTAGAGCTTTACCTGGAATTAAAATCTTAACATCTGGAATATCATAATCTAATTCTTCAACTCTAACTGCCAACCTAAAACCATCGATTGCAACCAATTCAACCACGTTACTATTACTATTTAATAAGGCACCATTAAAAGCTGGTCTAGATTCATCTGTTGAAACAGCAAAAATAGTTTGGCTAATCATTTCTTTAAACATACTTTGAGGAATTGTTAATTTCTCATTTGCATCAATTTCTGGTAGTTGTGGATAATCACTAGCATCTAAACCTTTAACATTAAACTGAGAATTACCAGAACTAATAATAGTTGTAAATTGAGAATCTGAACTAATACTGATTGTCTCATCAGGAAGTTTCTTGACGATTTCTGCAATCATCTTAGCATTTAGTAAAATTTCTCCTTCTTGAATTACATCAGCTTCAAACCTAACTTCAATTCCTGTTTCTAGGTCGTATCCTGTTAAATGAACTTCATTATCTTTTGCAACGAACAATATACTATCTAATAGTGATAATGTAGATCTTACAGAAACTGCTTTTTGAACATGGTTTATAGCCATATCTAACTGACTTTTTGAACAAACAATTTTCATTATGACTTCCTCTCTTAATTCATACACTAATTAAGTTTTATAATTATTTAAGTAAGTTTATATAATTATACTTTATCAGATATAAGTAGTAAATTGATAAAGTTTTGCTTAAAAAATAAAAGTGTTATTTATAGTTATTTTATCACTCTTCTTATTATGCTCTGTGGAAAATATGGAAAACTTCTCAACAAATAGTAACAATAATGCTTTAGAGTAAATTTTTTATCTTAATAACTTGTTAATAATTTTGTGAACTAAAGTGGAGAATTTTGTGAATTATAAAAATCCTCTTTTTATACACTTTAATCCACAATAACTTTTCAACATATACACATAAAAATGTGTTTAACCAAAAATTTTAGTTTATATCAATTCTTTTACGTATATTTTCAATATCATCTACTAAAGGATCATTATCCTTTATAACGCTCTCAATCTTTGTACAAGCGTGCATAACTGTTGTGTGATCTTTTCCACCAAACTCCTCACCAATCTTTTTAAAAGGCAAATTGAGGACTTCACGGCACAAATACATAGCTATTTGACGTGGCTCAGTTACATTCTTAGATCTTTTACTTGATAGAAGGTCTCTTTTACTAATATTAAAATATGAAACAACCATATCAATTATCATTTCAGGAGTAACTTGTTTAATAGTTTTTGGTTGAATTATATCTTTTAGAGCATCCTTGGCAGTTTCTACATCAATAGTACCTGCGAGCAAGGAGTATGCCATAACTGTATTGTAAGCACCCTCTAACTCTCTAATATTAGATGTAATATTACTTGCAATATATTCAACGACATCATCACTAATATTGTGTCTATTAATTTTTGCGTTATGTCTTAGAATTGCCACTCTAGTTTCATAATCAGGAGCTTGAATATCTACAATTAAACCAGATGAAAACCTTGTTCTTAGTCTCTCTTCTAGAGTTAATAGACTTTGAGGTGGTTTATCACAGGTAATAACAATATTGCTTCCTGATTCATATAAAGCATTAAATGTATGGAAAAACTCTTCCTGCATTCTTTCTTTACCAGCAATAAATTGAATATCATCAATTAATAGAATGTCACAGTTTCTATATTTATTGCGGAAAACATCATAGTTATTGACCTGAATTGTATAAATGAACTCGTTTACAAACTGTTCTGTCTGTACGTAAAGAATTTTTTGATCAGGGAAATTTTGGTTGATATAGTTACCAATGGCATGCATCAAGTGAGTTTTACCTAATCCAGATCCTCCATATAAGAATATTGGATTGAAGGTGTTTGCTTGGGGATTTTGTGCCAAGGCAACACAAGCTGCATGAGCAAATCTATTTCCGTTACCAACAATAAAATTATCAAAGGTAAAGTTAGGATTAAGCTTTCCTGAGTTACTGTGAGCTTGTTTTTGGGATTCAGTTTCATATTTAATTAAAGGTTCACCAGAGAATGACTTAGCTTCTAAATTACTAAGGGCCTCTTCTTTATTCAATACGAATTCAACTTCAAATTTCCTTGAAGTAATTATGTTTAATGTATTCTCAATTAATGGTGAAAATTTCTCACAATAACTAATGTGGAAATCGTTAGGTGCCATTAAGAAAAATTTAGAATCACTAGCAAGTATAGCTTCTAGAGGTTCAAGCCAAGTTGTAAAAGAAATTTCAGAAACTTCATCCTCTAATAAGTCTAATGCTTTCTTCCAAATTATCTCAATTTTATTAGTAATTTCGTCATTTATTCCCATCTTATAATGTCTCCCAGTATCCCAAAAATTTATCTAAATAAATTTAATGTGTACTTTATTGTATCAGATATTAAAATTTTTATCCTTTTTTACTGTTTTAAATATATTGGTAACAATATTGCCAACTAAAATGGTAATTACCAACATTAAAATAAACAAGTAAAACTAAAGCCAATGTATAGTATTATATTAAGTATCAAATGCAAAGGAGTTAATACTATGAAAAAAGAATTAACCTGGAATGAATTACTAAGCACAAATCGCAGTAGAGCATCATCTGCTAAAGCAAGTAAAAATGATGGAAGAAATGCATTTGAAAAAGATTACCATCGTATAATTCTAAGTGCTTCTTTTAGAAGACTACAAGATAAGACACAAGTTTTTCCTTTAGATCAAAGTGACTTTGTTAGAACTAGATTAACACACTCATTAGAAGTATCTTCGGTTGCAAGATCACTTGGTAGTCAAGTTACCAATATGTTGGCAAACAGTGAGTATGAAAATATTCCTAATTACCAACAAAGTAAAGAGATTGGTGATCTTTTATCCTGTGCAGGATTATTGCATGATATTGGTAACCCACCTTTTGGACATTATGGTGAAACAACAATTAGAAATTATTATAAGACTGCTCTTGAAAGATTAACTTTCAAGGATAAACCTTTGAAATCTTATCTAAATAAACAAATGGAAGAAGATTTATTGAATTTTGAAGGAAATGCTCAAGTGTTGAGACTTTTATCTAAGCTTCATTATTTAAAAGATGAACATGGAATGAACTTAACTTATGGATTACTTAATACCTTAATTAAATATCCAGTTAACTCATTGTTAGTTAATCCAGACATAGATGATGTAAGATACCATAAATTGGGATATTTCTGGGCTGAAAGAGATTTATTTAAAGCAATAACTACAGATACAAATACTTTTATTAATAATTTCGATGAAAATGATAAGATTGACAATTTATTGGAAGATTCAAGCAAGGTAAATGAGAGTATGAAGCAATTAAGTTTCGCACCAGAATTAAGAAATTCTGTCGCTGTAAGACATCCACTAACATACTTATTAGAAGCGGCAGATGATATTTCCTATAGAACAGCAGATATTGAAGATGCATCTAGAAAAGGCAAAATATCTTATTCTGATTTGAAAAACTATCTAACAAAATCAAGCAGGATAGGGGAATACGAAGAAAATATAATTGCAACCTATACAAAAGCAGTTAATAAGTTAGACGAGTGTTTAGAAGATGCGAAGAAGAATCACGAAGAAAAATCATCATTATATGCAATCCAAAATTGGTTGATATATATACAAAAAATATTGATTGAATCAATTGGTCAGACATTTGTAGATAATTATCAATTAATAATGAGTGGGGACTATAAATATGATTTGTTCCATAATAACTTAGCTGGGCTAATACTAAACGTTCTCGGAGATCTTGCGTATGACTATGTATTTTCTAGTCAATCAATTGTTGAATTAGAGGTAGCTGCAGATGCCATAATTACAGGATTATTAGACAAATTTGTACCTGCAGCTATACATTTTGATACAGAAATAGAACAAAATCCAGTTGAAAAAAGACTAATAGCCTTAATTTCAGATAACTATAGACTAGCCTATAAACGTGAAGCAGAAGGCAAAAGCGAAGGGGAGAAGCTGTATAGACGTTTACTATTGGTAAATGATTATATCTGTGGTATGACAGATAGTTTTGCTAGAGATTTATATTATAAATTTAATGGTATTTATTAATTAAGTTTAAGCCATAAAAATACAAGCAAACACTTTTAGATACTTATTTTTACTTTTCTTATCTATTAATTTTACCTTGTTCTGGTGGAAGAATACGTTTAAAGGTGTAATTTAAATTACCTAATTCTTCTTGGACAAAGGCTTCTAATACATCAAATTCATGTGCTAGTACTTGCAACTTCTCATCAGAAATACCGTTGCGGCTATATTTGTTTTCTACAATGATATTTGCAAGCTCTTGCCAATTAACTCTTGATTTAAACTTATTACCAACAGATTTATCTTGTTTACTATTTAAGTACTCAGTTTCAGTATTCTCTAACAACTGTGCAAGATCTAATTCAGTCATAGTTTCATCTAAACTAAACTTACTCAAAATACCATGTAAATTCAATAATTCATCCCAATAGTAATTTGCATGAGCTTTTCTATCATTAAATTTAGTTTTCATGATATCTAAGTTATGAATATTATTTATAAATCTCAATCTATACCTGTAATACAAATAGGCAAGCAGTAATAGCAGAGCTATACCAAGAATTATTAGCAGGGTAGACCAAAGAGCTTTGAGATCAACTCTTGAATTTTCCTGATTTTGTTCAGAATCAGTTGTCGTACTTGTAGTATTAGAGCTACTTGAACTTGGAGTTGTAGTGCTTTCGTTGTTTTCGGTTGTTGCCTCAGTACTTGGAGTTGTTGTTGGCTCAGGTGTTGGGCTTGGAGTAGGTGTAGGTTCAATAACATCCTGATCAGAATTGTCGCTATATCCAGGAGTAGGATCCAATGCAACCCAACCGAGACCATTCAAATACACTTCAGTCCAGGCATGTGCATATTTTGAGTTTAAGAAAGAACTTGCTCCAGCATTTCCACCATTGCTTTTATTCAAATCTCTCAGGGTATAACCTTCGACGTATCTAGCAGGAATACCATTTAATCTTGCCATCATTGTCATAGCAGTAGCATAATAAGTACAATAGCCTACTTTGGTATTCAAGAAATAATCCAAAAAGTCTACATTATCTGGTGGAGTTTCGACATCCAAAGTATAAGAAAACTCAGGGTTATTTACAAAGTAAGTTAATAAAGCTTGTGCAGTTGTATATAGTCCCGTATTTTCAGAAGCAATACTTTTAGCTAGTTCATAAATTGTTCCACCTGCTTGGTAAAGAGGGGAATCTGGTACTTGTAAATAATTTTGGTAAGCATTTTTTTGATTGCTTAGAGTTTTATTTTCAGCAGCAAATTGTTTGGCAGCTGAGTCGAGTTCGGATAATCTACTCATGTTAGGTTCATAGGCATTAAAACCAAGACTATTAGCATCAATATTGTATGTAGAAACACCGTAAAAATGTTCATTGTTGAAAGATTCTTTTGCATAAATCATTCCAGCTTGGTTGAAGTAGAATAGTAAGGCCTCATCTCGGCTAGATTCTAGGTGAGTAGGGGTTCCACTTAAAAATAAAATTTGAGTACCTTGACGTAAAGGTTTTAATTTGTAGGAATAATTTTTGAAAACTTCATTTTCTCCAGTTCCATTCAAGTGTTTGAAAAAGTCTTTATTAGCAGGCTCATTAAATACATCAATTTCAGAACCTCTATTAAAAGGAGAATCATATCTATAGTTGGGGTTATTAACTGTTCTAAACCAGGACAGACCATTATAAAAATCTGAACTTTGCACTTTCAGAAGTTGTGGAGCTGTACCTGTAATTTCAGCAATTTTTTGATCTTTTAATTCAACTGATCCACCTAATCTCTCAGTCAATGGATAAAAACCATCTTGACCAATAGAGTACGAATTAACACTGAGCTCATTCTGGAAGGATTTAGGGAAAATAGTCATAACATCATCAACAATACCTTGCCAGAAAGGAGAGTAAATTTTATTATAATCAGCACTCTTTCCAAAAATAGCGGATAAAGTAATAGAAATTATTACAATAAAGATCAAATGAATTCCGACTTTTTCTAGATGTTTATTAGTAGACTTAGCAGATGCTGTTTGGAATAAATTATGTAAATACGCAGAACTCATTAACGTCATGATAACTGATACAGCTAGCAATGGGACTATATATATAAATAACCCACCAATGTTTAGGTGTATACCGAGAGTTAAAATAAGGACTGTATAAATCCAAGGATACCAGTGTGTGGATATTTTCTGAATAAGTAGGGTGGACAGAATAGTATTTATAAATAAAGTAGAGAAGCCTAAGAATGTATAAGCTTTTGCATCAGCATCTGTAAAATTACCGTTGAAGAAAGTAAATCCTTCAGCAAAGAATTTTCCTAATAAATTGGCCGAGTCTTTGAAAACGCCATCAAATGCTTGCAAACTGTTACCAACAAACCCTCTGAAACTAGGAATAAGAAGAGCAAGTGATAAGATTAGCAATACACCCAAAAAGCCTGCACTAGTTTTCCAGTTGTAAAATAGTAAAGTAAATATCAAAGTTAAACCTAATGTGAAAATTAACCCACCTAGCCATGAAATAGGGAAGTTGGTAATATGCACGAGTAACATATTGGAGAATAAAGCAAATATAAAGCTTAAGGAAGCGAGAATAAACTCTTTTTTGAGCTTATTGCCAGCAATATTTCTAGTCAATTCTTTATCTACGTTAGAGCTAGTAGTATTACTCATTTACTTATCCTCCTTTGTCTCAATTTCATGGTAGGCTTCAAGTGAAGAAACCTTGTTGGTAATAAGTTTAACTTTAGATCTGAGTAATTTTTTAAGAGTATTATCCAGGTCTTCTTGGTTTTCGTTGTGCATAAATAGCAAAATTACTTGAGATCCAGATTCTTGCACTTGTAATAACTCGTTGATTAATTTATCGTGAAGTCGTGCAGTACATACAACGACAGCTCGATAAACCTTGTTTTGTAGACCTTTGTCCATCATTTCTGTCAGGCTAGAGCGATTTTCAACTACATTACATGCCACTTGGAAATCTTTGTTTTTAAGTCTTGGATCACCTTTTTTAATCTGGCCTTTCCAATACATTAATTCCTCGTAGAATTTAATTGGCTCTAAACCTTCTCCCAAAGCAGAATAAGCGGTCTCGTCTAGTAGTAGATTGAGTGGACCTTCAGTTCTGGAGAAATGACGCATGCTAGCAGCAATTATTTCTGTAGCATGATTAGAATAATTATATGGGTCAACACATGAATCAGGGATTTTTGGATCTAGAATGAAGAGGATACCGCCTTGACGAGGATCTTCAAACTCTCTAGTCAACCACTCATTATTGCGAGCACTTAATTTCCAGTGGATCTGTTTCATTCTATCGCCCTGTTGGTAAGTTCTAACCTTAGCAATGGTGTCAACTTCGTTGCTGACTTTCTTATTATTATTGCTGATTAAAACTTGCTCAGGATTCATTAGTGTACCAAATTCGCTAAGTTTCCAAAGTTTAGGATTTGGTAATACTTCCAAATTAACAACGGAAGTATATTTATGTGTTTTTCTATCATAAATGCTTCTTTTTGGTAATGGCAAATAGAAGAAGCTAAATAAATCTTGTACCACTATTGAGTCAGTTCCAACCTTGTAACTACCTTTATGTTTAGCTTTTAGAGATATTTTGTGAGTTATTAAAGCATTTTGTGGTAAGGCTAAAGAAATTAGCTTGTTAGAGCTTACAAAATGAGGTTTTCTATAAAGTCTGAAATTATATAAAGAAGAAAATTTCTTAGATGTATTTTTTTCCAACTTTAAAACTTTATCATTACGAGGCAAGTTGAATTCTAACTTCATGAGAGGGAAGTAGAAAGGACTTTTGTTTTCTACTTCTAGAGTAATATCAAAACTCTCAGTACGATAAACACGAGATTTATCACTAACTAGATTTACTTTCACAAAGTAACGTCCAATTAACAGTAGTATAAAGGATGATAGTGGCAAAGCAATTAGTAAAATGAGCAGGTATAACAGAGCCTGATAGGAGTTATAACTATACAGGGCATAAGTTAAAAGTATTAATAATAAATATGAAAAAAATCTATTGCTCATAATGATTTGGCTGTAATTTACGTTTATTAAGCTTATATAAGTTTATTAGGCTCACTAAGCTTATTGGTCTTATTAAGCTTAAGCTTTTGGTATAGGTGTAATTCTGAGTATATCTTTGATAACTTGATTTTCGTTGATATCACTTAATTCAGCATCTTGATGCAAAATTAATCTATGCGCCAAGCAATATGGGGCTAAGAATTGAATATCGTCAGGAATAATATAGTCTCTACCTTGTAAGAGTGCACGACCTTTAGCAGCTTGAACAAGCATAAGCGCACCACGTGGAGATACACCTAACTTAACTTGCGGATGTTGTCTACTAGCATTGGATAATTGGGCTACATACTCATATAGAGAAGGTGCAACATAAACATCAATAGCTGCTTTTTGTATTCTTACTAGGTCCTCAATGGACAAAACTTCCTGCAAATTATCTAGAGGAGAAACACCTGAGTGAGTATCGTAAATGCGCATTTCCTCTTGGATATTAGGGTAGCGGAGGTTAGTTTTTATCATGAAACGGTCAAGTTGAGCTTCAGGTAGTGGGTATGTACCAATTTGGTCAATAGCATTCTGTGTAGCTACAACCATAAATGGATCAGGTAATTTATAAGTGACACCATCAACAGTAACCTGTCTATCCTGCATTGCCTCTAATAGAGAAGATTGAGTCTTTGGTGAAGAACGGTTGATCTCATCAGCTAAAACGAGGTTGGTCATAATCGCACCTGGATGGAATTGGAATTCTCCAACTTTAGGATTATACATATTGAACCCTGTAATATCCGAAGGCATTACATCAGGTGTGAACTGAATACGCTTGAAATCAAGTCCTAGAGATTTAGCTAGGGAGGAAGCCAGAGTAGTCTTTCCAATGCCTGGAACGTCTTCTAACAAAACGTGACCACGACTGACTAGACCTATTAATAAAAGCTCTAGCGCTTCACTTTGACCAATAACTATTTGATTTACATTATTTTTAACCTTATTGATTAAATTAGCAGTTTCTTTATTATCCATAATAATCCTTTCGAATCTTGTTGCAGACTAATCTTGTTGTAGACTAGGCAAATCCAGTAGATTTCCAACAAGTTGCCTTAATAAAATTCTTAATATATCTTTATATCTTTCAAAATAAAGTAAAAAGCATTCTAAAGCACATCAATTTTAACACTTTAACTCTGCTGACACTATTAAATTCATTTTAACAAATCTTTACTAGCATAATCTTTAAACATAAATAAGCCGTACTTCCTACAAACTCGAGATAATTGGCGAGATAGTAGTGGTGAGAGGAAGAATAGGAATATTGCTGTAGATAGGCCGTGAGCCAGATTAAAAGGTATGCCTTGTGCAAGTGTCGTATAAATAGCTAACTCTCCTTGATAAGTGTAAAGGAATAAAATTGAGCTAGCGTCAACAATTAGTCCATAAATGAGAAAAGTAAACACAAAAGAGAGGGAAACTTCTTGCCAAAGTTTGAGCTTATGTTTGAGATTGATAAGTGAGAAACATCCCGCAAAGAAACCAACCAAGGCCATTCCTAGCATTTGGAAAGGTGTATGGAAGCTATGTCCAAAAAAGAAGTTTGACAAAAACATTGACAATAAACCAATTAAGAATCCAGGGCCTTTGCCGAGACAAAGTCCAGAAATAAAGACGACTGCTGCTGTTGGCTTAATTTGGGGCAAGGCAAAAAATGCAACTCTACCAACAACGGATAAGGTAGCAAGCGAGGCCATGAGTGCAATTTCTTTGGCAGATGTATTTTTCTTCTCTATATAAAACATGCTATAGAGCAAGGTCTCAACAATTATTATTACTGCGAAAAAGAAAAATTTATCAGGGAAAAATTGCAACCAAATAAATAAAGTGATTATTATGGTAGCAAAAAAGATAATATTTGAAACTAAGGTATTATTTAACAAAAAATTCTTCACTTTATCCATTATTTAGTCCTTTTCTAATTTGTCCAATCTTTTTCTAACGTCGATAACACCTGGCTCTAAACATCCAAAGCTCTGACCTGCTCTAATAACTCTTCGCTTGTAATCGCTATTGAATCAGATTCTTGGAAATCTTGGGCAATCTTGCAACTATCTGTAGTATAGAAGAAGTTATCTGCGAAAAACCTGTGTGGCTCAGCGTGGCTGACAATTTCTCCTTGGAAAATTAAAGCACATGAATCAGCTATTTTGCTAGCGAATTCTAAATCGTGTGATACTGCCAAAATAGTTAAGCCTTTATTTCGTAAGCGTTCTAATATTTTACTCAAATGTTCAATATCATTATATGCCAAATTATTACTTGGCTCATCAAGTAGCAACAACTGAGGCTTATTCAGCAAAATCAAGGCAAGAGCAGCACGTTGCAACTCACCACCACTGAGATCTCCAGGGTTGAAATTCATTCTTTCGCTCAGACCGAAGCTGATCAACAAGGTTTCGGGACTGAAATTCTCCAGTTCTATGGCGAATATATCAGCTAAATGAGGTATATCCTCCTTAGAAACAGCTTCAAAAGCTAGCCTAATTTCTTCATGTATTGTATCGGCACTAAATAGCAGACGAGTATTTTGTGGTAGATAAGAAATACGAGGTCGTTTGGAACTTCTATTTGGTAAAAGCGTTTTTAATCCAGTATTTTCCTCACTATTGATCTTTATACTGCCGGAATATTGTAATTGTTCAACTATACATTTAAGCAGGGTGCTCTTACCACTCCCGTTACCACCGAGGATGAAACAGATTGATTTAGTTGGTACCGATAAATTTAGATGATCGAGAATGTTTTCACCCACTTTTTTGTATTTAAACTGTAAGTCTTTGATTTCTAGTAAATTTTGGCCAGCGCTGTTGTTACGCTTGCTATGCTCATTGTTTTCAGCATTAAACTCAGCTGACAAATTTCTCAAAGAAGGCAAATTGTTGCCAACAAGAGCCTTGCTTAAATCTTGACGAGTTTTAACGTTGTTGGTTGAGATTTCTTGTAGTTGGTAACTTACTTGAGAGGCAGTTGGTAATGCGGATATCTCTTCTGGGATCTCAGAATAAATGAAGTTAATAAAATCACGATTGCTATCAAAGTTTCTTAGAGCTTGATTATTTAAATAATAAACTTTATTAGCTAAATCTAGGGTGTTTTCCCAATTGTGTGAGGAGAGTAGGATAGTAGTACCCATTTCAACATTAATTCTTTGCAAGATATTCAAGAAACTAACTCTAGTAACTGGATCTAGGTTGGAATCTGCCTCATCAAGAACCAGAATTTCAGGCTTAAGGACCATAGCTGAAGCTAGGGTGAGAATTTGTTTTTGTCCACCAGATAACTCATTAGTCTTTTGCCAGAACCACTCTTGTATACCAAAGAAATTTGCAACCTCCGCAATACGTAAACGCATCTTATCGGCAGGCATACCTAGTTGCTCTAACGAAAAGGCCAACTCCTGCCAAACTGATTCACTAACAATTTGCTCATCAGGATTTTGTGAAACATAAGCAATATTCTTGACATGTTCATAAGGCGAAAGACTATCCAGACTTTGTCCTTTGTACAAGATCTCGCCACTGGCATTACCATAAGGTGCCAGCTTATAAATCAAATGCTTCATTAGGCAACTTTTACCTGAACCACTAGGACCCAATAGCAGGGCAAAATCGCCAGCCTCGAGCTGCATATTGACGTTCTCCCATAAAGGAGGGAAGTCCACATAATTAAAATTTAAATTCTTTATCTCTAAAATATTCATACTTTTATTTCCTGCTTTAATTATTTAATTATACTTTCTCTTGCTTATGTTGCTTTCAAATTCAGTTAAAAACTAATAATCTTTAATATCTACAATTAACGGCAAAAATGCGACCAAAGATAACAATATTAACATGACAAAGTTGAGACCTTGCCACTCAGGCACATAGGTAAAAGGATAGTAAATAAAATCTAAATATCCTTTTGCCCTCATAAGAAAGTACCCAGCCATTGCAACTGAGATTATTAGCAAAAGAATTGAATCGTTTGTACGCCATTTATATAGCTTATATGATGTTTTATTATCTGAAATACCTAAACCTCTAGCTTGCATATACTGGGCTGTATTAATGCTACTTTCTAGCGCCCATGAACTTAATTTAGCCAATACGTTAGCTGTATTAGTGAAATTAGCTTTTATACCTAATTTTTTGTCCTCATTACTTAATTTGTTGACTATTATTAACTCTCTTGCTTGATTAAGATAGTGTGGGAAAAATCTAAATACCAAAGTGAGTAAGAGAGCGAATCCAGGGAACAGTCCCTTGAATAAAAATAAAAGATTGTTTGTACTGATGTGTTCGTTTAAATGCTTGATCCAAAGTACACATAAACCAAGCCTAAAGCCACCCTGAGCCCCATCAATGATAGAGTCAAGTGTGAAATAGTTTCCGTTAGATAATCTAAATAAATTTATAAATCCATAATGTCTAAACATTGAATTTATAGTTGCTGTAAATATCATAAAGATAAAAGGTAGGAGATAGGTGAGGATTTTTTTGTGAAATAAATATTCTCCCATTAGATAGTCTCGATAAATTAGAGATGCGGCCACAGCAATATAAAGTATAAGCAACTCTATTGGATGCTTAACTAAAATAATAAGGCTTAGGACTAGCACGTAATATGCTAGCCCTAAACCTGGATAAAGTTTTTCGAAATTTGTTTGTTTCAAAATATCTTTCTTCCTAGAACTCTAATTTCAAACTTTAAAATTCTTAGATGAGATCTTGTTCCTCATCTTTGTTTCTTAATTTGTAGATTGCTATCGCCAACGCAATTAAAGCTGTTGCAGTAATGACACTGGATTGTGCTCCTGTTTTACCTACATTTGCATTTGAATCTGGCTTGTTTGTACCTTCAGGTTTGCTTGTTTCAGCAGGCTTACTTGTTTCAGGAGTAACATTGCCATCGCTAGATTTGTCTACAACTTTTCCTAATCCAAATAGTGATAGATGATTTACCTCAAATGTAATGAGTTTACCTTTCTCATCTTCTGTAACTGTGTAGTTAAGGCGCTCGAGTCTTCTTTCACCATTTTCAATGATCTCATGAATCAAGACTGTATTTTCTTCAATATCAGTGCTTGGTCTTAGACTAATTGTAAGAGTTGAGCCGGGTTGTACTTTCTTACCTTCAGTAGTAATCAAGTTAATATCGAATACTTCAGTGAAGCTGTATTGATCGCTTGCTAAAGCTTTTGCATCTTTTCTTTCAACTGTAAGAATTAGATCTTCTGCTGGTTTAGCTTTTAGTGTAGCTTGCAAGTCTAAACCGTTTTCTTTAGTCTCAGCTTTTAATGTATGTTCTTCAACGTCTCCGCCGTTATCTGAACCTTGGTCTGGCTCAGGTGTTGGCTCTGGCTGAGGTTCAGGTGTAGGTTCTTCTGCCACAGGTTGTTTGCCCTTAATAGCAATCAAATAACCACTATCCAATGAGAAGTATACAACACCATCTTCACCCATAAATACAGAGTTTCTAGTATATTGACGTACACTTTCTTCTGGCTGATATACCACTGTAGGATCTTCATTTTCAGTTTTTTCTGCATTATCGACGAATCCGTACAAGATGCCGTCGTTATTGTTTGCTGTGAAGAATATGTAAGCATCTTCACCGTGTTTTACCAATAATGGAGAACCAGCTATTTGAGTATATTTCTTGTTTACATCAACTTCTCTTATAAGAGAACCATCTTTAGTACACAAGACCATGAGTTTACCATTGTCAGTTCCAAGATAAAGTCTATCATTATCAATTACTGGAGTAGTTACAGATCTTACTCCGATATTCTTTGTATAATTTATTGAAATCTTGCCTTCAGAAGATACTGTAAATTTGATTAAATCTCCAGAACCATTAACTACATAATATTCGTCATTATAGCGAACCACTGTGGAACGAATCTCAACTTCACTCTTGTGTTGGTCTACTAGCTCTCCTGTATTTACATCAATTACTAAGATTCCTTGGGCATCACTACCTGTTATCAAGTAATTACCTGAAACGATACCGCCTGAGAAATAGAATCCACCGACATAATCTTTTCTCCAAATAATTTCACCTGTATTAGCGTTCAAAGCTACTAATGGAGCAGGGTTACTTCTATCTCTGTTAAAATGAAGTCCAGCGTAAATTAATTTACCATCAACATATGTTAGAGGAGTTTGAGATTGTAAATTACTGTTACCTGCATCATATAGCCATGAGCCAGGAACTTCATCGAAGCTCTTTTGGTCTTTCCAGAGGCTGTATGGGAAGGAAACAACTTTTCCTGAATCTAATGGTAAGAAAATTCTTCCTTCAGCATAGAGAGGAGTTGTAGTAGCATAGCCCATACCATTTGGTAATTCCAAAGATCTGAGGATAGCACCACTATGTGGATCTACTGCTAGTAACTGACCTGCATCACCTTTGTCGGTAACAAATACATATTCATTATTTACAAAAATTCCTTGACCAGGTGCTTTAGGGAATCTAGCTCCTGCATCAGCAAATTTTTGAGCAAAAACTTGTTCAACACTGTCTGCTAGCAAAGGAGAGTTAGCTGCAGAATTTCTAACAGCATTGTTATCTGAATTACCACGGAAGCTTGGCCAGCTAGATGGTAGCTTATCGTAATCTACATCCTCAACTGGTGTGCTTGGTTGAGTGGAGAGATCTTCAACTACAAAATTAATACTGATTTCATCGCCAGCTTTAACCTCAGTTCCTAGACCTTTTTCTGGTTTTTCGCCATTAAGAGTTATGACCCAACCTATAGTTTTTTTACCTTCAACAGATGTATCCTTAGAAACACCTGAAATTGCTGTAATAAAGGCAGTTTCAAGATTATGGACGCCATTTATAGCGATTCCACTTTGTTTATCATTCTTAATTGCATAAGTTATTAAAGCACTAAAAATTGTATCACCTTCGTTATATTCGATTACTGATTTATTATCTTCTGCGAGATAAGCGCCTTCCCATGCAGCTCCTTGCTCTTTACTTACCGCATCATTACGAATTTCAACAGTAAGCTCGGCTGCATCTTCTTCATCTTCAAGAGATGGCATATTCATGTAATCTACAACATAGAATAACTTAACTTTATCTCCATCAGTTAAAGTATAGCCAGATACACCTACATTAGGAGTCTTACCATTGACGTTGTACATCCAGCCAGAGTTTTTACCAGCATCAAATTCGTGAATATTATTAACACCTTTAATATATACGCCAAACTGTGACTCTTGGGCATCATAAGGGATATTGTTTTCGTCCAAATAATTTTTAACTACGTCCCAAGCAGAGCTTCCTTTTTCAACAGAAATTTTTTTGGATTTAGTTAAATATCCGGATTCTGGAACTTTCTTTACAACATCTTCAGAGATAGAATCTTTGTTTCTAAGAATATCTCTTAAATCGATATTTAGCTCTGCCTGAATAGTTTCTTTGTTTTCTGTAGTCTCAGCCGCCAAATTTTGAGGCATAACTGCAGTAAAACTGAGGAGCAGAACTAACAATAAATTCAGTAACTTAATGCTACTTTTTTTGTTTTGCTTTTGCTTTTGCATAAACTTTCCTTTCTTTTTCTAAGAGAGCTTTCAAACTTAACCTAGTTGCTGAAGCAATTAATTTGAAAGAGGTCCGTAATCTAATATTTTGCAAATCTCAAAATATAGATATGTTTATAAATAATTTTGGTATAGTCTTATAAATTCTTTTACGGGCTAGAATGCGTCTTCTTTGGTATAGTCTATTGTGTAAAAGAGGAAGATGCTATCGCCATCTTTTAATGTATAACTACCAACACCATAGTTAGGGAGAACGCCATTAACTTTATACATCCAGCCAGAATTTTTACCAGCATCAAATTCGTAAATATTGTTTATTCCAGCAATATAGGCTCCGAATTGATGATCTTGAATATCGTAATGGATATTATTCTTATTCAAATAATCCTTCAAAACCTCAAGAACAGTAGTACCTTCTTTTACTTCTACACGGTAGCCGTTAGCTAAGTAACCGCTTTCTGGAACTAAAAGCTTTTGTTGATGCACAGGAAGCGCGTTAGGGTTGTTTTTTACCGACTGCAAACTTATAGTCAGGCTAACGGATAGAGTTTGTTTCTTAGTAGTGGTTGGTGATGTGGTTGTAGTTGTCGGTACAAGTGTAGAACTTGGTATTGGAGTGGGGGTAGGTTTAGCCGTAGTCTTTGATGTGACCGTTGTTGTAGTTCTTTGAGTGGTTTTAGTTGTAGTAGCTTCCTGAGTTTGTTTAGCAATTTCTTGATTGACATTGTTTGTCTGACTGGCACTTGTTGAAGTATTGGCTAAAGTAGAGTTTGAAAGCTCAATTTGAACTGTACTGGTAGTGCTTGAACTTGACTGATTATCTTTATTCTCGGAAGTTTGGAGTAATAAATCGCTGTCTTTTTTATTGCTATCTTTGTCGATTATTTTAGAGTTTTCAGATTTGCTCATTGAAGAGATGCTGGTATTTTGCATAGCATCTTTGGAGAGCTCGGTTATATGACTCTCTCGATTACAAGCAACTGCTAGAGTTAAAGGTAAGGTTAATATAAGGGCCAAAGCTCTCTTACTTATAGCACGTTTCTTGTTCTTGCTATTCATTTTAGTAAAGATATTTTTTAGCATAAAAAAACCTCCAACAAACATTCTCGGTTTGGGAAGGCAGAAGATTATTTTCGTATTACTTTTGCTTATGTTAAGTTAAAAAGTTGCTCTTGTATGAGCCTCTAGAGATTTTGGAACTATTTGAGGTCCATCAAGCTAATCTCATTATTCTTTTTGTAAAGTAATTACCAAGATGATCTTTATTGCGTACTTTCCCACCGAAAGAAATTCCAACAGACTAGAGGCAGGTCTCCTGACTTCGTGAATAAATTCTATGCCCTTCCCATCTCTTAAAGATAGTGGCTTGCATAGAAATAACACTTCACAGTAGCGGGGGCTGTTACAGATTTTAACTGTATTCCCTATTATCCTAATTTCTTGAAAAATTAGGCACCTAAAGCCTAGTAATGATTTGATTTTAACAGAAGAGCTTATTTTTGCAAGAAATATTTGTGATTTTATTGACGATGTAAATGGATAAAAAGGAAAAACTGACCCTTAAATAGCATTTTAAACTAATTAAAAAGTCAGCTTTTTAATAAATCTTTTATTTCTTAATTAAATTATTTTTCCTCATCAAAAGTATCAGTTTCGTCATATTTCGATTCATTTCTTTTGTCAATAACTCTCTTTAAGAGAAATACGACAATAGCAATTAAGATTAATAAGACTGCTACTACCAAGAAATGTACACTTTCTCCAGTCATAGAAACGTTACTGATATTTGTTAATATTTTTATTCCAATAGTTAATAGTATTAATAAGTTATTAGCTAGCATATATATTCTCCTTTAATTGTCCGTTTTTCTTTAATCATTTGAGTGGTGAATTTAGCACTCTTATTTCATGATTTTAACAAATTGTGAATGAAAAGTAAACTAGAGAACCTTAGCGTGTCACTTTCGCTTGGCATTCACATAGAGAACTTTATCTTGCCTATGACCCCAACAATACTAAGCAAACAAAATACAACTATCTCTCATCCAGACCTTTTAGCTCTGTATCCTGGTCTTCAGAATCTTCGGAAATTTGGCTAATCCAGCAGGAAACACTACCAGCTTTGACAGGGAAGGACCCATGACCATCTTCGTTCAAGATAACTTCATAGCCAGAATTACGATCTAGATAATCTACAAACTTACATCCGGCATGTTCTGGACCGAAATCCATTTCAATATCTGCTTGGGAATGCATAGACACAGTTACAGCCAATAATCCATCATGACCGTTATCAGGATCGCCCATTCTAGCCCAGCCAATAGCTTGCTCATCTTGGAAGAAATCCCTCTGTTCGCCATAAGCATAGTTAGCTCTTACTTCGAGCAATCTGTTTATGTCGTAAGCAAGGTCTTCTTGTGGATAGTCGCCATTTTGAATTCCATAATAATCTCCAGCAAATACACATGGGTAACCAGCTTCCCTTAACAGAATCAGGGCATACGCTCTCTCTTTGAAGTGTCTTCCTATCCAAGATTCCAGAGATTGTCCTGGCTGACTATCATGGTTGTCAACGAAGGTAACTGCTTCCATAGGGTGATGTTGTACAACTGTGTTATCGAAGATTTTGCGCAAGTCGTAACCCTCGTTATTTGCAGCTGCAAATAGGTTAAAGTGTAGAGGCACATCAAATACATCAATCTGGAAATTGGTACGCTCAAGGAAGTCTGAGATATTGCCGAGGTTAGATTCCCAATATTCAGCAAATAGGTAAAGTCCAGGATAATTTTCCTCTATATAACTTGAATAAGTATTTAGGAACTGATCATCAATATGCTTGACTGCATCTAATCTGAAACCATCAGGATTAGTCTCATTAACAAACCAATCAGTCCATCTCAACAATTCTTCTCGAACCTCTGGATTGGCGTGGTCAATGTCAGCATTCATTAGATAATCGAAGTTTCCATGTTCGCCAGAGACACCATAGGACCAACCTTTGTTTTCACCATCAATCCTAAAGACACCGGATTTATTCTCTAAGCTATCGTAATCTACTCCACTAAAGTGCGTATGATTCCACTTAAAGTCAGAATATTTACCGTTACGTCCAGGGAAATCAAAACCAGTCCAAGCTTCTATCTCATGACTTTCACTAATCTCTTGGATTCTGTTATTTTGGTCTACTTCTGTAGCATAGAAGCGTTCAGTGTAGTCCGCCCCAGCTTTGTGGTTAAGGACAACATCCATGTATGCAAGTATATCCTCCGCATGTAAGGTATCGATTAAAGTAAGAAGTTCTTCTTTAGTACCGTACTTGGTTCTTAAGCTGCCGTTTTGATCGAATTCTCCTAAATCATAGAGATCGTAAGTGCCGTAGCCGACATCGTTGGTACCAGTGCCCTTGAATACTGGAGGAAGCCAGATTGAATCAAAACCCAATTGTTTCATTTCCTGGGCTCTTGCTATTAAGTCTTTATAAAAATTACCATTGTCTTCCATATACCATTCGAAAGACTGGAACATTACTCCGTTGCGCATGTTTTTACCCCTTTTGTTATACTTTGATAATAAATCACGATAAATTTTAATTTATAATTAATATGTATTTATAGCATTTGTGTAAATTTTTTTACACGAAAGATAATAACAGATTTTTCGAAGAAAGTAGGGATAATGAAGGTCTTAGCTACAGCAGATTTACATTTAGGTGCTGGTATTACTGCCAAAATGCGTAGTAATAGATTCCTCGTGTTTCACAGAATTCTTAATATTGTTAAAGAAGAGAGAGTAGATATCCTCTTAATTAGTGGAGATTTTCTGGAGCAAGATAGGATAAGTACGGCTGAAGTTAAGGAAATTATTAGAGATCTATCGGAACTAGAAGCTCAAGTCTTTATAAGTCCTGGGAATCATGACCCTTATACTATTATGTCTAAATATGCAGAGTTCAAATGGTCTGAAAATGTAAAAGTCTTTCGTGACCCCGAGACTGTGGTATTAGAGAAATTACCTGTAACTGTGACGGGAGCAGGATTTAAAAATATTTATGAGAGAGATAGTCTTTTTGCCAAAAGTGCAGAGATGTTTAATCAGACTTTACAAGGTTTATCTAGAGATAGAGATTTTTCAGAGACATCAATTAAGGACTACTTACATCTAGCAAATTTTCACGGAGAAGTTGAGGCAAATAGTTTATACAACCCTATTAGTAAGTTTGATTTAGCAAGGTCTAAATTCGCTTATGTAGCCTTAGGGCATATTCACAAGGGTGAACTTGAGCTGCAACGTGCAGGAGACACATATTATGCACAGACAGGGACGGCAGAGCCTTTAGACCTAGGAGATACTGGGGTTAGAGGAGTGTATTTATTGGATTTTACGGAGGACAATAGTCTGAGGTCTACTCAATATATTTCTACTGCGAAAACTGTATATATAAATTTATTACTAAATTTCTATAATTTAAATTCCTACCAGTTTATTATTGAGCAATTGAAGTTAGAGATTGCTGAGCAAGTAAGAATATATGATGCAAATATTAATTCTTTATCTGAGGGTTTAAATAGTAAATATAATTTTAAGCAGGATTTTATTTTTAATATAAGAATTACAGGGACTATATCAGAGGATTTCCATGTGGATGAATTTGTATTACTAAATTTACTTGCTGAGAATGGAATTGCTCATGAGAAGCTTGATATAGATTTAGGACTTAACTTTGATATAGAGAAAATCAGTGTAGAAAATTCTCTTAGAGGAGTTTATGTAAGAAGAATCTTGCAAGAAATGGACTTAGTTGATGAAAGTAGGAAAAAAGTTTTGCAAGAGGCTTTGCAGCTTGGGTTAGAGAGTTTTGGGAATAGTATATGGTAATTAAAAGGATAGAAATTAAAGCTTTTGCTGGACTGAAAGATTTCAGTCTAGATTTTGATTCTGGCCTAAATTGCGTTTATGGTGCTAACGAAGCAGGCAAGTCTACAATTTTAAATTTTATCCTGGCAATGTTCTATGGTTTAGGAGATAGAAGGGGAAAAGATAATTTCCGAGATCAGGTAAAACCAAGAAGTGGAGAGCAAATTCAAGGAAATATACTTTTTAGCCATGAAGGAAGAAATTATGAATTGCAAAGGCTTTTTGCTGAAAGAACAGCACTTGATGAGACCAGGCTTATTGATTTAGCAAGCAACAGAACAATTGAACTAAAAGACCCAGTACAACCAGGGAAAGAGCTGTTGGGACTGGAGGAAGAGGTATTCAAAAACACCTTATTTGTTGACGCCGAAGGTAGCAAATTGCTTGAAAGTAAAGATTTAGCGAATATGCTTTGGTCGAAATTATTAGATTTCCTTGTGAATCCAGAAAGCGATATAAAGGTTAACGAAATTCAAAACAATTTAGAGTCAGAAAAACTTTCCCTCAAGTCTAGGAATGGTAGAAAAGGTTTGATTCCTGAATTGGAGTTGGAGCTATCTGAACTAAGACAAGAAAAATATAGGCTAGATAATAAGATAGATGCTCAGACAGAAGAAATTAATAAATTGTCAGAAGAGCAAGAACAAATATCGATCTTAGAAAAAGAGATGGAGGATCTAAACAAGAAGATTAAGGTTCTCAAACTGCTCGAGAGACAAGAGGTTTTAAGATTGATAAATGCACCTAAACTTCTCTTAGAAGAGAGAGAAGCGGAGGCTAGCTTGTTGGCAGAGAAACTATCTAAGTTTAGTCATAGCAATTCCGAGGAAAGTACAAAATTTCTAGCTGATTTGGAGATTGATTCTGAGAGATTCTCAGAGGAATCTGACTATATTCTTGCGAGTTTAGAGAACTTGGGAGCTCATCAGGATTCATTGCTAAACTCACTAGATAATTATGAAACTCAGTTACTTAGAAAAGAGGAACTGGCCAGCAAGAAAAATTCAGATGAACAGAGACTAAGTAAAAGTAGAGTAAACATCTACAGTGTGACTGTAATTGTTATCTTATTAACCGCAATAGTGTTATTAATATTCAGAAACAGTTCTGATTATTTCTTAATAATAGCTGTCAGTCTATTGGGACTTGCGGCAATAATGGGACTGTTTAAGTCAAGAATATTTAAACAAAATTCAATCGTGCTCGAGTTGGAGGAAGATAGGTCTAATGAGATCTTGAAGCAGTATAGAAACATAGCTGCAACAGAGTTGGAAGAATACCAAGAGTTGTTGCAAATGTTTTCACTTAATTGGAGAAGCCTTAGCATTAATTTGGATTTAACTGAAGGGGCAGAAGATCAATTAGAAGCAGAGTTAAGCAGAGAAGTTTCAAGAATTCAAATGCTAAAGAAACAATTAAATGCAGAAGTTAAGCAGAGAAAAATCTATCAAGAACAGGCTAAAGATTTGGCTTTTCTGAGCAAAGATATTTCTAGATTAAAAGATGAGATAAAAAATAGTAATTATAGTGACAATGATATTCAGAATTTAGAAGAGAGCATAAAGAGAGACTCAGAAATATTGTTGCCTAACGTCTCTGAACTTCCGGAGTTTGATCTATCTCATTTAAATAGACTAGAGATAAAACACAAAGAGGTTAATGAGCAGATTAGAGAAAGAGAAGCTGCAATAACTGAGATTAAACAAAAATTAAAGATATTAAGCATAGACCCTATTAGTCACGAAAATATATCATTACAATCTAGGAGCTTTGCTGTTAGCGAACTAATAGAGAGCAAGCAAGAGGAGTTAGATGTTGCAAAACTTAAATATCAAGCATATGAACTAGCGGAGGAGAAGTTGACAGAGAGCCTATTAGAGTTTAGGCAGGTGCTGCTACCAGAATTAGGTGAAAGTGCTAGTAAATATATAGAAGTTATAAGTTCTGGTGAGTATAGCCAAATAAGGATTAATGATGATCTGGCCATAAATTTAAAGGGTCAGGATTTCTATACTGATTTTACAGAGAATAAATTAAGTAGTGGAACCGTAGAGCAAATTTATTTAGCTTATCGCTTGGCTCTTATAGAATATATTTGTAAAAATAGAGAGTACACATTGCTTCTCGATGATCCTTTCGTTTTCTTTGATGAAGATAGATTAATAAGCAGTTTACGTTTAATAGAAAGATTTTCAGAGACACAAAATAAGCAAGTCATTTTATTTACTTGTCATAAACACATTTTTACAAAACTTAATGAGCGACCAAGGTGGAAAATTAAACTATTATGATTTATATATAGACGACAATTGGAATTAAGCGACAAGAGTTGATGTATAATACATAGAAATATTTAGTGGAATAAATAATTAGTATATTTATATAAGTTAATCCGTTAAATTAAGCTGTAATTAAGGGGCTAGATATCCTAGACAGGGAGGTCAACATGAACAAATCAAATAAATTGAACAAACTCGTAGCTTTCGTGATCGTATTTAGTATGGTTTTCACCTCAATTTTGGGCATTGCTACTGGAGAAGACTTATCAGCCAGTGACAAATTAGCAACACTTCCAATTACAGAAACAGATGTATATAATGACGAAACTTACTGGGAAGCAACTCGAGATGACCTTGTCTATGAGCATTATGAGCTGGATAGTTTTGTAAAAATTGGTGATGAATTCTTGCAGGAGTTGGGATTAAGCAGAGATGATTTTACCCAAGAACCTAAATCAGATATAAACGAGGAAAAACTAGAAGAACTACTGCTTAATTATTTCTACGAGTATGATTATGTACAGACTCTGGGATCTGTCCTGAATATGTTATATACAGAAGATGTTAGCAATACTGAGATTCAGCAAGAGATGGAATATTTCACTCAATTGAATAATGATGTTTTCGAAGAATCATTAATTGTTTTGCAAGGGATTCAGAAGAACGCAGTACTAGCTCCAATGTTAAAAGCTGTTATTGGCGAATATAATTATGACTACATTGAGACTACTACTAGTCTTACCTCCGCTGAGCAGACAATTGTAGAGAAAATTCTTAAACTTCAACAAGAGTACAATGAAACACCTTTAGATGACACGAATAAGTTGATCGAGCTCTACATCAATATAGTAAATCAGCATAATGAGTATGCAAGAGAATCTGGATATGCTAATTACTATGAGATGAACAGAATGGAGTTATATGCCAATGGTTCTGAAAGTTCTGAGGCTTCTGAAGTTGCTGAATTTTACCAAGCGGTCAAAGATTATATTGCACCAGTATATGTCTATCTCTCCATGAATGTTAGATTTGAGCAATTAAGTGCATACAATATTCCAATCAACGAGAGCCTGCAGTCCTTTGTCGAAAAGTTCATGGGTAATATTTCTTCAGAGCTTTTGGATTCATATAAATATATGGTAGACGCCTCACTTTTAAATATTGGAACCTCAGAGAAAAATGAAGATGTGTCCTATACAATTCGTTTGCCTTACCTTAATTCTGCAGCGATTTTTATCAAGGATAGGGGAGACTATAATAATTTAAATACTTTGATACACGAGTTTGGGCATTTTAACACTGCTATAAGGGATAATGACTTAAGTTATTTCGATGAGCAAAACATAGATGTAGCAGAAATTCATTCACAATATCTTGAGCTGTTGTTCTTGCCGTATTCTAAATTAATGTATGGTAACTTAGCTAATCAGGCGGTTACAGCGAAGCTACTTGATTTGGTTTGGTCAGTTTTGACCGGGGCATGCTTTAATGAATTCGAAGAGTTCGCCTATACTACCGAAAACTTAAATGCGGAAATGCTTAGAAATAAATTCTCAGAAATATGTAGAGATTATAAGTTGAATCTCGACGATGATTATTGGACAGCGGTCTGGCATTTATACAATTCTCCGTTGTATTACTTAAGTTATTCAATTTCAGCAATGGCAAGTTTGAGCCAGCTAGATAACATAAATCATGACTATAGAAAAGCCGTAGACAATTACCTTACCTTAACAAGCTATGATGAGGTAGAGTTTGAGTTTATGGAATTGCTAGAACGCTCTAATATGCCAAATATCTTTGATAAAGATGTAATTAAAAATATCGGTAAGAGCATAAGTGAATACGCAAGTAAACCGAAGCTCTTCACTCTAGAAGATTTTGATATGAGTAAGAGTCCAGATAATTCAAAAGATAAAGCTGAGCAAAATAAGCCGGGTAAAATACTGCCAGAATATGGTGACAAACCTACCGAAGCACCATCTGAAAATAACGGCTCAGATAACAAAGATAAAAGAGATCAAAATTCTCCTGCTAATCCGAATCAAGAAGGAATGAGCAAAAATCCTACAGAGATTCAAGTTATAGAAGATAGTTTGAGCCGGATTTGGTTTGCTCTAAAACTTGCTTTTGAAAATATTCTCCCTTAATGATTATTTGGATGATTAGTGAGATGGGTGATGGTCCCAAGATTATCCAAAAAGATTCGGTAGCCAAGTGGATAAGGCAATAGTTTCCGGAGCTATGAGCGAGGGTTCGATCCCCTCTCGAATCGCCATTATGCCCTGTAATCTCTATGGTTGCAGGGATTTTTATTTTAACTGGGCTTAAAATGGGCTAGGTTTCTTAGCTTGCTTTCTATTTTTCTATAATTGTATTGATAGCTGCATGAATAGTTTGATATCTATCTTCATTAGATTTTGCTGCAAGACAGCTTATCAAATAGCTTTTGCCATCTTTTTCATACAAGGCAATTAGGTTGTATGATGAGGCCATAGTTCCAGTTTTTACCCCTTTGATATTTTCATGGTAGTACAGAGAATCTTTGTCCAATAATTGATTGGTATTTTTCCAAGTGAAGATTCCTTGCGCAGTTTCTATAGTAAAAGAACTTTCGCCTATACATTCCTGAACAAAATCATAATCGATAAGTTTAAGGGTAACCCTATTTACATCATTTAAGTTGGTAGAAGCTTGGGTAGAAAAACCACTAGGATCAAATAAATCGGTATGGTCATAGCCTTCATTTTTTAGGTATTCCTTAAGATTTTCTACAAAATATTCCACATATTTTTCTGCACTATAGCCAGCGCCTAGGTCTTTTTTGCCTATATTATATGCAAGGGCAAAAGCAGCATCATTGCCAGATGGTACAAGCATGGCTTGCATGATTTGTTTCGCTGTATATTGTCCACTGACTAAATTAGCCAGGGAAGATCCTGCAGGTACAAGTTGCAACAGCTCGTCATTGACTTCTAAAATTTCATCTAAATCAATTTTTGTAAGTGCATAATCGATTGTAAATAACTTAGACAGACTTGCAACGGTTGGTAATTGCTTACCACCTTCATTAAACAAATATTTTCCTTCATTAATATCGTATACAGAAAAAGCAAGAGCATCTTCAGGGACTTTAACTTCTTTTGTATTAAAAATAAAGTCGATTCTATCGCTTAGCTCGCTATAAATTCTAGATTGAGTAATTCTATATTTAAATAGGGCAAATATACCTAGGGATATCAACAATATAATGCATATAACAATTAAAAATCTCTTTCCCTTACGTTTAGTTCTTCTCATGCTTTACCTGCTTTTCTAATAATTTAATAATGCTGAGTATTCACTTTTTACAACTACTTATTCGCTGTAGGGGTTGGCTCAGGATCAACTTTTAGTTCTAAGTCATCGAAGGAGTCACCGTCAAATGAGAAGTAGTATACTTTCTCAGACTCTATATCCAATTTTTGCATGGTACCAACGGTATGTTTTTTACCATTTTCATCCTTGACTTCAACTTGGAAACTGAATTTATAATCTTCATCAGTAGGAACATCCTTGAAAGCAAAATTAATGTAATTATTATCTAGCTCTGTATTATCGGCATTTTGTGCCATGGTAGTTCTTTTGCTATCTTCGTTAACATTAACAACTAAACCGATTCCATAAACTTTGAGCTCGCTAGAATTTCTCACGCAGATATGGAAATAATCTCTATCTGGTAAACCACCAATACCTGCTATTGAGCAAGAACTTAGGGTTATAACTAATAGTAATGTTAATAAAATTCTTAATTTCTTAAACATGGTCGTGTTCCTTTCAGTTGCAATAACCTATCTCAAATTATTGCGATAATCTATTGCAAACAGTTGCAAAAATCTAATTCAATTCTCTAACAGACTCTCTAATTACCAACTCAGGCTCTAGTCTAATAACTTTTGAACCCTTGCGCTCGTCAATTATCTTTTCTAACAAGAGCTTACAAGATAAATTACCAAGTTCATATTGTTTCATGTCTACAGAGGTTAGACTAGGATGTATGGCATCAGCATACTCAGTATTATCAAGGCTTATTATGGAGAAATCATTAGGAATATCAAAACCCTTATACTGCAATTTTGAGACAATTCCCATTGACATAAGGTCATTAGAACAAACAATCCCTGTAAATTTCTTCTTTGATTGAGAAATTTCTTCTGCAATAAGCTTCCCAGAATCAATAGTATAGTCACCGATGAAAATATTATCATCAGAAAATTCAATATTGTATTTATTCATGGCCTGTTCGAAACCACTCAAACGCTCCTGACTAGTCTGTTCAGACAGATTACCAACCACAACACAAATATCCTTGTGGCCGTTAAGAATCAGGTGTTCCGTTGCAATATACATAGCCTTAATGTGATCAACATAAACAATATCGAAGTTATCATCTTCCTTTAAGTTAGGGATCATATTAGTAGCAACTATTGGGAAATTAGACTTACGCATTTCTTCTACAAGTTCTTCGTTAAAGTCAAAAGAGACCATTATCATTCCGTCTGCGTAGTGTTCCTGCAACAAATTCAGGTATTTAAATTCTTCAGATTCATCGTGCATGGTATAGGAGAGTAGGAAGTAATAGTCATTTAATGATAATCGCTCAGATATAGCTCGAATCATATTAAAGTAAAATGGGTTCATGATATCTGGAATGCAGAACATGACTCTATCGCTTTTTTGGGACTTAAGCACTCGCCCAGCATTGGATGGCCTATAGTTCATTTCTTTAGCAGCTTTTTCTATAATTGCTTTTGTTTTTGGGTTGCAATATCCAGAATTATTCAAAGCTCTAGAGACAGTTGAAGTCGAAAAACCTGTTGCTTTGGCAATGTCATAAAGTGTTTTCATAAATACCCACCATCAATAATTTGATAGGCAAATTATAATATATAAAAAATGAATCATAAAGTGTAAGCGATGCTTATGTGCGTTTTTACAATAAACAACCTCGTTATTTGTGTAAATTGATATTTTTTCTGGCTTATATTGCATTTGGTTATAGTTCATATAAAATTAATTATGGAATCGATCCCATATGTTTGAATTGCTTGAAAAAATTGAATTTAAAAGTTTAAAATTTTAAGAATTTAATTTTTAAGTTGAAGTAAGGAGTGCTTATGAATAGAAAAAAGGTATTTGTTCTAGGAAGCTTTGTCATGGACTTAATTGTAAATGCTAAGCGTTTCCCAGACAGAGGAGAAACTGTATTAGGAGAAACATTTTCTACAGCTCCCGGTGGTAAAGGTGCAAACCAGGCTGTTCAAATGGGATTATTAGGCTTAGATGTAGCGATGCAGGGTAAAGTCGGAAATGATGATTTCGGTAGAGTTCTTGTAGAATCAGCAGAAGCCGCAGGTGTCGATGTTAGCCGAGTTGGTAGAGATGGAAGTTTCTCTGCAGTTGGTAATGTCCAGATTGAAACTAGAGAAGACGGCAGTAATGAGAATAGAATAATTGTTGTTCCAGGAGCTAACTTAGAGATAAGCGCTAAAGACGTAGAGAATTTCAAAGAAGAAATCAAAAACTTCGACTATCTAGTACAGCAACAAGAAATTCCTCTAGATATAAATAGAGAAACTAGAAAAATTGCGTTTGAGCAAGGTGTAGAAATTTTACTGAATCCAGCTCCATCCTACTTGCTAGAAGATGAAGATTACAAATATATCAGTTATTTAGTTCCAAATGAACATGAACTAGCAGAACTAACAGGAGCCAAATCCGAAGATTTTAATGACATAGAAACAGTAGTAGAACATGCAAGACAATTGATCAATAAAGGTTGTCCAAACGTTATAGTTACATTAGGGAGCAAGGGATCTTGCTGGGTAACTGCAGATGACTACGTGTACGTAGAAGCATTAAAGAATGTTAAATCTATAGACCCAACTGCAGCAGGAGATTCTTTTATTGGAGCTTTCGTTTTTACTTTAGCAAATGATTTTGAAAAAGCAGAATGTCTAAGATTTTCTAACTATGTTGGAGCTTTGACAGTTTCAAAAGCAGGTGCCCAAACATCTTTATCCAAACTTCAAGAAGTATATGAATACGCCAAAGAACATGAAGAAGAAAATAGTTCGTTGTTAAGAAAAATAGAATCAATATTATAGGGGGTATAACAAATGTTTAGTCCATTCAATCAAACAATATCAAGTATGCCGTTATTAGATAAAGGAGTAAGCCGTGCGATAACAGCAGAGAATCCTAAAGGCGAAAAAGGCGCTGGTGGTCAAGCATACCATCCAGTCCTGGGCCAAGGACGAAAAGGTTCCCCAGCTATTAAGTTAGTCAAAGCAGGAGAGACAGTAACCTTAGCTGATATCGAAGGTGCAGGTATTATTAATCACATGTGGATTACAGTAACTCCAAAAACAGACTACAACAATATGTACGTTCTAAGAGATATTGTTTTGAAGATGTACTGGGATGGTGAAGAAAACCCATCAGTTGAAGTTCCTTTGGGAGATTTCTTCTGCTTAGGTTTCGGAGCTGTTTACAAAGTAAACTCTGCTCTCGTATCTGTTAATACACGTGGTGGTATGAATAGTTACTTCCAAATGCCTTTCAAAAAAGCAGCCAGAATAGAAATTGAGAACCAACATAGAGTTGATATCCCAATGTTCTTCTATCAAATCGATTACACCTTATATCCAGAAGGTTTCTCAGATGATTTAGATTTGGCATACTTCCATGCACAATGGAGAAGAACCCCAATCACAACTCCAGGTGAAGACCATGTTATTTTGGACGGAGTTAAAGGTAGAGGTAAATATATAGGAACATTCTTCTCAATCCAGACACTTAATAGATTCTGGTGGGGAGAAGGTGAGGTTAAATTCTACATTGATGGAGATGGCGACTTCCCAACAATTTGTGGTACAGGTACTGAGGATTACTTCGGTGGAGCCTGGTGCTACACCAAGAAAGAAGGGGATAGATACGTTGAAGACGGCTATCAAACACCATATCTTGGATACTGCTACTTCTCAACTAGAGATGACACCATTGAGCCTAGACCATTCCACGATGATACTGTTGTGCCAATGAGATCTCTATATCGCTGGCACGTTGTCGATCCAATCCGTTTCGAAAATGACCTAAAAGTCACAGTTCAATCAATTGGTCTAAGAGGTGAAGAGTATTTCGAGAGAGAAGATGATATAAGTACTGTTTCATATTGGTACCAAACACATCCACACGCAGACTTCCCAAGATTACCATCTAGAGAAGAGCGTTGGCCTAGATAATATTATAGATAATACTGTCATTAGACCAAGGTGTTTTCACCAGAAAATAATTTAAGATAATAAGTTTATTTGAGGAAAATCTATGGAAATTAATCTTGATAAAACTTTAGAAGCAATGAGTAAAGAAGATAAAATTGCTTTGCTAACAGGTAAGGGATTATGGGAGACCAGAGATTTTCCTCATTTTAATTTGCCTTCCATTACTGTAGCTGACGGTCCTCATGGTTTGGGCAAAAGAGAAGCTAACAAAGACCATTCAGATTTAGAAGGCACAACCAAGGCTGTGTGTTTTCCGACAGGTTCTGCTTTAGCAGCTAGCTTTGACAAGGAGCTTATCTATGAAGTAGCTAAGCGTATTGGAGAAGCAGCGAAGAGCGAGAATGTTGGTACCGTTCTTGGCCCAGCTATAAATATTAAACGTAGTCCATTGTGTGGACGAAATTTCGAGTATTTATCCGAGGATCCATATTTGACGGGAGAATTGGCAACTGCATATGTCAAAGGTATGCAAGATCAATCAGTAGGTACCTCACTTAAGCATTTCGCAGTTAATAACCAAGAGACAAATAGAATGACAGTCGATGCAAGAGTTTCGGAACGAGCTTTGAGGGAGATATATTTACCAGGTTTTGAGAAAACTATTAAAGAAGCTCAACCTTGGTCTGTAATGGCCTCATATAATCTAGTGAATGGATCTTACAGTACAGAGAACAGATATCTCTTGAACGACATACTCAGAAATGAATGGGGTTTCTCAGGCATAGTAATTAGTGACTGGGGAGCTGTTAACGATAAGGTGAGAGCAATTGCAGCTGGTCTAAATATTGAAATGCCAGAGAGTCATTACGCGGATAAAGATATATTAAAAGCGTTGGACGATGGAGATTTAAGTGAAGAGCAACTCAATGCTAGAGTTAGAGAAATATTGGCTTGGATAAGTAAGTGCAGTGTTGCTGATGCTAAGTCTGACCTTAATAAAGAGAAATACAACAGAGACGAGCACCATAACTTTGCGCAATATGTAGCGAGCCAAAGTGCAGTTTTGTTGAAAAATAATAATAAAGTATTGCCAATATCTGAGAAAGAAAGTGTGCTTGCTCTAGGACCATACTTGAAAGAACCACGATTTCAGGGCGGAGGCTCTAGTTCCGTAAGAGCTTATAAAGTTAGTGGAGCCTATGAGACCTTAAAAGATAAAGATAATTTTAGCTTCATTGATGAAGTGATTACAGAAGATCTAGAATTAGATCAAGATAAACTAGAACAGGCCAAGGAAGCTGCTAAGACAAATGATAAGGTAGTTATATTCGCCGGTTTGCCAAATAGTTTCGAAATTGAGGGTATTGATAGACAAAACTTAAAAATGCCAGCCTCTCAAAATCTTTTGATCAAAGAAATTGCAAAAGTAAATCCAAACACAATTGTTTTGCTGCACAAAGGTAGTCCAGTTGAGATGGAGTGGGAGGAGGATGTTGCAGCGATTCTAGATTTGCATCTGGGAGGAGAAGCAGTTGGCGCAGCAACTGCTGAGATTTTGCTTGGTGAAATCAATCCTAGCGGTAAATTGGCTGAGACATATCCTTTTAGGTTAGAGGATACTCCTGCATTTGGGAATTTCCCAGGTAATCCAAAGAGTGTAAATTATGCAGAGGATATTTTTGTCGGCTACCGTTGGTATGACACGAGAAAAATAGATGTACTTTATCCATTTGGACACGGCTTATCTTATTCAGAGTTTGAATATAGTAATTTGAGGGTAGAAGAAATTGCTGAGTTTAATTATAGAGTGAAATTCACGCTAAAAAATACATCAAATATTCTTGGTAAAGAAGTTTATCAACTCTATGTAGCCGCGAAAGATAGCAAGTATTCAAGACCGGAGAAAGAACTCAAAGGATTCGGCAAAATTGAACTAAATCCAGGAGAAGAAAAAGAAATAGAGCTTGAATTGGACTACAGAAGTTTTGCAATTTATAACGAGGATATAAAAGATTGGTTTGTACCATCTGGTGATTATGAAATCCAGATAGGAAGTTCTAGTAGAGATATAAGGCTAGTAGAGATCCTTAAGATAAAGGGAGATGCGCATCCTCTTGTAGTCAACTCACAAATGACCTTAGAAGACATTATCATGACGAATAATTTCGATAAGGTAAAAGATCTATTTTTCGATATGTGCATAAGATCTAATAACCAAGATTTCCTAGCGCATATGAAATATATAGACGAGAACCAAGATAAAATAATTAACAAAGAGATAGTGGTAGGTGGTATTCAAGAGCCCATTCACTACTACCCTTGCTACTTCAAGGTAGCTGATAATTTTGTCGAAAATATATATAAAAAAATAGAAGAAGGAGAGTAAAAATATGTATCAAGGATTAGGTAGCCTATCAAAGGTAACAAACGGTAAGACCCGCTCAATAAGCCCAGAGAACTATACTGGTGCAGTAGGACAGGGTGGAATGATGGAGCTTGAAGACGGCTTCGCCAAAGAGCCTGCAAGAGATCTAGGTAAAGGTTGGAAGGTCAATCCTTTCATAGTTATTGAAGCAGGCAAGACCTGGGAAATAGCTAACATCGATGGCCCAGGAGCAATCAACCACATTTGGCTGACACCAACAGGCAACTGGCGCTACACAATAATTAGAATTTACTGGGACGATTCAGATATTCCATCTGTTGAAGCTCCAATTGGTGACTTTTTCTGTTCAGGTTGGGGAGAATATGCACAGCTAAGTTCATTACCAGTATGTGTAAACCCAGGAAGTGCCTTTAACTGCTATTGGTCAATGCCTTTCAAGAAAAACGCAAGAATCGAGCTAGAGAATTTAGCAGATGAGGATGTAATCATGTACTATCAAATTGATTACGAGTTGCGTGATGTTGAGCCAGAGGAAGCATACTTCCACGCGCAATTTAGAAGAGTCAATCCTTTGCCATACAAAGATGTGTACACAATTGTAGATGGAATCGAAGGTAAAGGTCACTATGTTGGTACCTACATGGCTTGGCAAGTTAATAATAGAGGCTGGTGGGGTGAAGGTGAAATTAAGTTCTACATGGATAGTGATGAAGAATATCCAACAATTTGTGGAACTGGAACCGAAGACTACTTCTGTGGATCTTATAACTTCGAGGACAAGACAACCGGTCAGTACAAAGAGTTTACAACTCCATATGCAGGCTTACACCAAGTAATTAGACCAGATCATACCTATAATTCTCAAATGAGATTTGGAATGTATCGTTGGCATCTAACAGATCCAATTAGATTCGAAGAGAAATTAAGAGTCACTATCCAAGCTCTTGGTTGGCGTTCTAATTTCAGATATTTGCCACTTCAAGACGATATCGCATCAGTAGCGTTCTGGTATCAAGACAAACCAGCTAAGAATATGCCAAAACTACCTGATAGAGACTTCTTAGAAGTAATTTAATGATGCTATCCATGTCACTTAATAATGATTTTTAGTAGAGTCATTTAATTTTTAAGTTAATTAAGACTTATAGCGGCGAAAGGTGAAAAAATGTTATTTGATAATAATAGAAGGATTTATTCAGCTGAAGATAGTCAGGCGGTTTTTCCGATAGGAGGAATTGGTACTGGAACTATTTCAATGAACTCCAGAGGACGTTTGCAGGATTTTGAGATTTTTAACAAACCGGATAAAGGTAATGAACAGCCTTATACTTTCTTTGCGATTAGAAGCGAAGATGAATCTGGAAAACACTCTGCAAAAGTTCTAGAAGCTGAACTTAGACAGCCTTATGAGCATTCTCATGGATTCCATGCGTGGAATTTTTCAGGTGCTCCAAGGTTCAGAGATAGTAAATTTAAAGTTGAATATCCAATAGCAAATCTAAAACTCGAAGAGGAAGATTATCCTCTGGAAGTAAGTCTAGAAGCTTTTTCACCTTTTGTACCGTTAAATTCTAATGAGTCGGGAATACCAGCTATTTACTTCACTTGGAAAGTAAAAAATATTTCTAATAGCAAGCAAAAAGTTTGCATAGCTTTATCTGCTGCGAACCTAGCAGGTTGGACAGGCAGACGAGATGTATTTAGCAAAGCTTTGTATGAAGATGGCTCAATTAACGAACTATACAATGAAGATGATTTCACATCTATCTTAATGTATAACGAAAATATACCTGATACGAGTACTGACTATACAGAGATGGGTATTGCTGTAATACCTTCTGAACAACAAAATGTACAGAGCAAAGAGCTATGGCAAGAAGGTCAATGGTGGGATGGTATGCAAGATTTCTGGAATGACTTTTCCGAGTCAGGAGTTTTGCGAAACAGCAAGGACCTCGTTGATGAAGCAACATCAGTTCACCACAGTCCCTTCACAATAGGTTCTTTATCCTTGGATAGTGAATTAGAACCTGGAGAATCAAGTGAGTTTAAATTTATATACACTTGGTATCACCCTAATCGTTCAAGAAGTTGGCCACAAAATAACCAGCATAGAGATTCTGCCAAAGATGGTGAAGACGCAGTTGTGAAAAATTATTACGCTCAATGGGGTAAACCAAAAGAGTTATTAAGATATTTAACTGATAAATTCACTTACTACAGAGAGATTGCACAGGAATTTGCTGAAACTTGGTACTCTAGTAACGTACCAGAACCTATCTTGGATGCAGTAGCAACTAATCTTACAACTATACGATCGCAAACATGTTTCAGAGTTGAGAATGGTAACTTCTATGCCTGGGAAGGTAACTTTGATTTTGAAGGTAGCTGCCCTGGTAACTGTACCCACGTTTGGAACTATGCACAGAGCTTAGCGTATTTCTTCCCAGATCTAGAGCGAAGCATGAGAGAAACAGAGTATTTCACAGAGTTAAGAACAAATGGCAAGATGAACTTCAGAGCTATAACATATCTGGATGGTTTCTCAGACGATTATCACCCAGCTTCTGATGGGCAATTGGGAAGTGCGGTAAGAGTGTATAGAGAGTGGAAAATATCTGGAGACAATAAGTGGCTTGAAGGTATTTGGCCTGAGCTTAAACGTAGTATTGAATTTGCCAAAACAACATGGGACTTAGATGGTGATGGGATTCTTGAAGCAATGCAACATAACACCTATGATATCGAATTCTATGGGGTGTCAACGCTAGCCAACAGTATTTGGATAACAGCTTTAGCAGCACTAGCTGAGATGGCAGATTTCTTGGGCGAGCCTGATTACGCTAACTGGGCTAGGGAAACTGAGCGAAATGTATCTAAATATTTGGATGAGAATTGTTTCAACGGTGAATATTATATCCAGAATATTGACGATATTGACAAACATAAATATCAATATGGTAATGGATGTTTAGCCGACCAACTATTAGGTGTAACATGGGCTAAGCAACTTGGACTCAAGATATCTCTAAAAGAAGAAAACATCAAGTCAGCTGTATATTCCATCTATAAAAACAATTTAATTGATGAGCTTCGAAAAGTAGATAACCTCCAAAGAGGGTACGCCTTCAATGATGAGAGTGGACTAGTACTATGTGCATGGCCAAAGGGCGGCAAACCAAGGATTCCATTCGTTTATAGTGATGAAGTCTGGCCAGGAGTTGAATATAGTGTTGCAAGCTTACTAATTTCCTGTGGTTATATTAATGAAGCTGTAGATTTAATTGAGAAACTTAGAGCTAGATTTAATGGTAAAAACAGAAACCCATGGAACGAGATGGAATGTGGTCACCACTATGCTAGAAGCCTAGCTTCATTCGGACCATATCAAGAATATATTGGTTTAAAACTAGATCTTGTAAATGAAACAATTAAGTTAAGACCGCAGAATTTAGGAAAATACTTTGTTTTAGCAAGAGATGCATGGGGAATAGTTGATGTAGAGAGTCTGGGTGAGAATCTCACATATCAAATTGACTCTAAGTATGGTGATTTAAGTAAATATAAATTTGAGTTTGAATAATAAATTGACTTGTATATAGAAATTGCTTTATACGATAGTCTAAGGGGTTTTACACATCAGTAGAATAGAGGCTCAAAGATTATATCGACAAAGTGCACAAGCTCAAGATCTTTATTTTAGTGATACTGACAAAAATACCAAACAACTCGCTAAAAACAGTATTTTTACATTGCAAATTGTGCAAGATGAAATATAATAAAACATATGGGATCGATTCCACATTTATTTCATTCTTTTTTCGATCCTGGAAAGGAAACTTCTATGAAGGCATACAGAAGATTAGGAGCAATCGCAGTTTCTTTAGCTATTCTCTTAACAGCGTGCCAAGAGGGTAGTTCAACAGAAAACAGCAGTTCTAGTATTTCTAATAAGGAGTCTGAGATGACTAGTGTAGAGAACACTTCGAAAGAGACAGAAGCAACTAAAGAATCTGATAAGGAAGAAGTTGAGGAAACAAAGAACCCTTACGAAATGATAATTCCTGAAGCTAAAATTTGGTCAACGGAAGATTTGTCTGATGAGAACTTTAATCTCAAAGGTGTAGAAAAAGTAGAAACCATAGGATTAATAACCGGAGATGGATCACCTAACATGACCAGAACTAGATTTAGAGTAGGTGGAACAGATCTTGGTATTCCAGTAATTCATAATGATAAGTTATATCTTTGGTTTGGTGATACTTTCTGGGGAGATAGTCAAGGACATCCAATGGCTGGTGGATTGTGGCGAAGCAATGTTTTAGCTATTAGTGATGATAAAGATTTCTCTGATGGCTTAGAAATATCAGATATGATCGGCAACAAGTCAGGTAGTACAAAAGTTGCTATGGAGCTTTTATCAAGTAAGAAACGCCCAGGTAATGAGAATACAGTAATCCCAACAGGTTCAGTATCAATTGATGGCAAATTATACGTTTACTTCATGAGTGTTAAAGAATGGGGTAAACCTGGTCACTGGACAATAAACTATGGTGGATTAGCAGTTTCTGAAGATGATGGAGAGAGCTTCAAGAAGCTAGATAACGTCAGTCTAGATCCGGATAAATTTGGTCAAGTAGCAGCTATTATTAAAGATGATTATGTTTATGGTGTTGGTATAGGTGGCGGTAGATATGGTAACGCCTATCTAATGCGAGTTAAACAAGATCAGATAGAGAATACTGAAGCATATGAATATTTATCAGGAAAAAATAATGGTGAACCTGAATTCTCAGCAAATGTAGAGAATGCAATACCTATTATTGAAGATACAGTTGGTGAACCTTCTATTATGTGGAATGAATATCTCCAAGAATATGTAATTACATATCTCCAAGAACCTGCGCATGGAATTATTATGAGAAGTGCAAAAGAGCTCTGGGGGGATTATAGCTCAGACTTACTTATTGCACACTCAGATGACTTCACTGCATTGTATGGAGGATTCGTTCATGAGGTTATGACTGAAGAAGATGGCAAAGTATTCTATTACATAATGTCTATGTGGGATCCAGTTTATAACTCAATTTTAATGAAAGTAACTCTTAAGTAATTTATCTCTAATTTTATTTTAATTAGAGAATGAGGAAATTAAGGAAGAAGTAACGTAGGCGTTAGTTTCAGAAGAATTTCGAAGAACATTCAATAATTTATTTAGTGCAGTAATTGAATTTTAATAAGCGAGTGATTGATTAATCCCCTGTATTGAACCTATCAATTAATCTTATATAGAAATCCTTTTACATGTACAAAAAAAATATTAACTTTAAATTAAATGTTCTTCTAAAAAAAGTAATACGAGGAGGGTATTATGAAAAAATTCAAAACATTAGCTATTTTATTAGCAGGTATTCTTGTACTAAGTGCATGTAACAGTAATACTGGTAATACTGGTAAAGAGCCAAGTGATTCTGGTTCACAACAACAAGAAGAAACAACTGATGGTGAAAAAGATAAACCAGCAGATGAAATGAAGAATGTTGATGAAGCAACAGGTTATGAATGGCCAGCATTGCCAAAAGGTGATGGTAGCGAAATTATTGTTTGGAATAGACCTTTTGAAGAGTGGAACCAAAAACACTTTGAGGAGAAAGTTGAACAATATAATCAGGCAGACAGGGGCTATACTGTAAAACAAGAGTTCGTTTCTGACGCAACTTGGGGAGAGCAAATGGTAGCAGCTCAAGCTACAAAGACAGCTCCAGACGTATATCTAGCTTCTTATAACCACCTTTGGGGTTCAGTAGATGATGAGACAATCCTACCTCTTAACGACATATTTGCTCAATCACAATTAGATGATATTTCAGATAACGTTAGAGAGATGGTAAGTTTCAATGACAAAGTTTACGCATATCCTCAATTAGTAGAACCTTCAACAGTTTTGTTCTATAGAACAGATAAATTTGCTGAAGCAGGTATTGATAAAGCTCCAACAACTTGGGCAGAATTAATAGAAGCAGCAGAGAAATTGAAACCATTAACAGATAATAACTCATTCGCTTTAGGTATCGCTGGATTCGGTGTTGATATGGCATGGGGTACATGGGGATGGCAATTAGGTGCTGCAGGACACTGGCCAATCGAAGATAGTTGGGCAAAACCAGCTGTAGATGATAGCTACAAAGAACTAGCTTTATTCTGGAAAGAACTATATGACAAACAATTAGTTCCAGAGCAAGCATTATCAGCATATAACGACATTACTCCTTATGGTGAAGAAGGTCTATTCATGGCATTCTCAGGATCATGGGGTATTGCACAATTAATTAATGACTATCCAGAAGTATGGGAAAATACAGCAATTGCTGTTCCACCAACCAAAGATGGAAATACAAACTCAACAATTTCTACAAACGGTGGTTGGACATACGTAATCGATGCTCTAACACAAAAAGTAGATGGTGCTTATAACTACATTAGTTGGTTGTTAGCAGAAGATCCAGCAAGACCAGCAGAATTCTTCGAAATTGCTCAATATTCTAAGTCACCAACACGTAAGAGTGTTCATGACTACATTGACAAGGCTGTATCTGCTCCTGATCATTCAGGCGTAGTTGCAGAGATCGCAGGTAGAGCTGTTGCTGAACCAAACTACCCATTCTCAATTTCACAAGAAGTTGCAACATTATTTGAAAAAGTTGCTTTATTAGGAACAGATGCAGATCAAGCTGTAAAAGAAGCAAATGATGCTATTACAGAAATTATCGAGCGAGAACAATTAGAAGGAAAGAATCCTAGAAATTAGAGCTACTTATTAAGTATTTCTTACTAAGATTAGGAGTAAGATTGTATGAAAAAGCAAGAAGCTGAAAAAAATAAAACGATTGGCGGAACCAAAAGGTTCCGCAACCGTTTATCACCCGTTGACAAGAAGGAAATGCCAGTTTCTTATCTAATGTTGTTACCGGTACTATTGATACTTACAATTTTTGTTTGGGTACCATTTGTATATGCATTGGAGAGAAGTTTCTGGGACTGGAACTTTTATAAAGATTCAGAATTTGTCGGACTTAGAAATTTCGAGCTGATCTTAAGAGACAAAAGCTTTAGGAAATCAGTTGTAAATGGTTTTAAGTTTGTTATTATTCAAGTCCCAATTGGTATAGCTGTACAATTCTTATTTGCCAATATGATAAAGAAAACCAACGCAAGAGTTCAGAATACGGTTAAAGGAATAATCTATATACCAGCAATTCTCTCAGGAATTATGGCATCTGTTATTGCTACATTTATTTTGAACTATAGAGGTGGTATCTTAAACCAAGTATTAATGGCATTAGGATTTGATAGATTTGCCTTTGGTACTGACAAAACAGGTTGGGCAGCAACTTGGGTAATCGTCATAATGAATACCTGGTTAGGCTTCGGTGGAGGAGTAATCCTAATGTATGCTGCGCTAAATAGTATCGATACGTCGTTCTATGAAGCTTCAGCAATTGATGGAGCAAGTAAGTTCCAACAAATGCTCTATATTACTTTGCCACAGATGAAAAATATTTTTATTCTTGTCGGAATATCTGGAACAACAGGAACACTACAAATGTTTGACATTCCTTTCATGTTAACTGGTGGTGGTCCGCTAGAAGAAACCTTGACTCCTATGTTATTTATTTATAACAATATGCGAGATTCAACCAAAGGTATGGGCTATACAATTGCTGGAGCTTTAATCATGATGGTAATTATTACATCATTTAACGTACTTCTATTCGCATTAGTTGGCTCAGAGAAGAATCAAGAGTAGGAGGAAATTATGGTTAAAAATACAAATCCAATTTACAAAACAATGGTTTGGATAATAATTCTAGTAGCATGTTTCTTAGCAATATTTCCTTTAATATGGATGATCTTAGCTTCTTTTAAAACCAAAACAGAAGTTTTCCGTGTACCTTTACAAATATTACCTGATGAGTGGAACTTTTCTAACTATGAGAAGATATTCGTCAAAGATAATAACTTTGTAAGATCAATGATATCAACGTTCTTTGTATCAACAATAGCGGTTACCTTGTCTTTGTTTATCAATACTATGGCAGCATATGTATTTGCTAGAACAGAATTCCATGGTAAGAATGCCTTGTGGTGGTATGTACTGCTAACAATGTTTATACCGGGAATGACAATTAGCTTGACCTCATTCTTAGTTGTTTACAATCTGAACATGTTAAACACTTTCTCAGTTTTGATCTTGCCAGGATTAGCATCTGGTTATAGTGTATTCTTCTTTAGACAATTCTATTTGAGCATACCGAGATCGTTTGAGGATGCGGCAAGAATCGATGGGGCTAACCGATTTATGATTTACTTCAATGTATTTCTACCTTTATCAAAGGCAGCCTTGGTCGTATTTGGTATGGGAACTTTCCTAGGCTATTGGAACTCATTCTTATGGCCATCCTTGACAGTTACCGATCCAAACAAACAGCAAATTATGCAAATCATTAGATCTATGAGTTCTATGTACTCTTCAGAATATGGAACAATAATGGCAGCTACAACAATAGCTACTATCCCTGGATTTATACTGTTCTTAATCTTTAAACGTTATATAATTCAAGGTGTAGTTTTATCAGGAATCAAATAGGTGTAAGGTGTATTAAATGAAAACTTACTTAGAAAATATAAAAACAGAAATTAATAATTTCATAGATGACATTGATGTTGATGCAATAAATGCAGCAGTTCAGCTTATCAATGAGGCAAAGAAAAATAACAATAGATTACATATGAGCGGAATTGGTAAACCTTCATATGTTGCGGCATATGGAGCATCCCTGATATCCTCAACCGGTACTCCAGCATATGTTTTGGACGGTACTGAAGCAGTACATGGTTCTTCAGGACAGTTAGTAGAGGGCGATGTTGTAATCTGTATCTCAAATAGTGGAGAGACCCAAGAATTATTAGCAACAGCTCATGCTATTTTAAATAATGGCTGCAAGATAATTGCTATTACATCTAATCCGGAATCTTCATTAGCTAAGTTGGCAGAGATACATATTCAGGCAAAAGTTGAACAAGAAGGTGGCCCATTGAATAGGGCACCTAGATCTTCAATTATTGCTGAACTTATTGTTGTACAACAATTATCTGTGGAATTACAAGAATCCTGCGATCTATCTGTCAAAGAATATTTGCAGAGACATCCAGGAGGATCATTAGGTAAATTAAGAGAGAACGAAAAGATTTAGTCTCTAATATTCATTTTAGTAAAAATAAACTAGCGTAGTTCAGGATTCGAGCTACGCTAGTTTTGTTTTGTTTGAATTTGTATTTTTTAATAAATAAGCATTAATCCTTGCTGAACAACTTCTTGAATTCAGAGAATAGGCTTGGCTTGTTACCATACTTAAGAGTTGCATTACGGTAGATCTTAGTACATATCCATGCAACAAGTACTATAGTCAATACAAGTATTGCCAGTGAGATTAGTAATTCAACTAGTGAAACACCAAATGAGACGTAACGAACAAACATCAAATATGGTGATGTGAATGGTACGTAAGAACCAATGGTTAATATTTTGTTATCAGCACTTCCTTGTAAACTAGACATTGATATAACGAAACCAATTACAACTAGCATAGTTACTGGCATGATAGCTTTTTGCAAGTCTTCTATCTTGCTGACAATAGCTCCACAAGCTGCGAAAATAAATAGATACAACAAGAATCCGAGCAAAGCAAAGGCCAAGAATACTAGAACTACGTCGACGCTTAGATTGTTTCTTAACAACATCACTACAAATTCTGAATAATTATTTTTGTTAAGAGTTGTTCCCAACAAGAGTGCTCCTAATAACATTAGAACTTGTAATAGAGCAGCCACGAAACCTGCACTAACTTTACCCCAAACTAGACTAGTAGCACTAGTATTGGTTACTAGAATTTCCATAGTTCTATTTGATTTCTCGTTAGCGACCATAGAGGAAACGTTGGATCCATAGAACATTATCATCATGTAAATTACGAAAACACCCAAGTATGAGAAGAAGAAGTTTTGGTTTGCTGATTTTTGTAAAGAAGTGACTGTAATTGGCACGTCGTCAACCATAGCTGCTTCGACTATCTCTGGATCAAGTCCAGCTTCCACGAGATTGATATTGTTTAATGCGTCTATGAATCCTTCTCTGTAAACTTCAGTATTATTCTGGAAAGTTTCGCTCTTAAGAACTACTTCAAGTTCACGGTCTTTAATTACTACTGCGGCAGGAATTTCATCAGCCAAAACTTCGGATTTAAGTTGATCGAAGTCTTTTGATTCTTGCATAACAGAGAATGGGAACTTGCTTTTGAGTATATTACTATCTACCGAGCCGTCTACTATATATTTACCGTATTGAGCTACATTAAGTTCGCTTCCTTCATCTGCAATATTTTGCTCGGTCCCGGCACCTGGTTCTGGAGCACTATTAGATGAGAAGAAGTTTGAGATAGTAGGTATGCTAGTTAGCAGAAGGATAATTAATATCAAAATAATATTACTTACCCAGAAGCTTTTTTTCTTTATTTGATTTTTGAATTCAAAATTAAAAACATTACGGATATTACGCATGTGCTTCACCTACTTTCGCAATAAATATGTCATTCAGACTTGGTTTATAGTCTGAGAATAACTCAATTTCTCCACCGATTGCTGCAAGTACAGATAGTACCTCAGCGTTAGGCATATTAAAGTCTACGATTAATGAAGTTCTGTCTGCTTCAATATGGAAATCACCCTGTGCTAATAATTTTTCTTTTAGTTCTTCTTGAGACATATCCTTAATGATTAAGCGTTTACGACCATGTCCGAGCTCAGCTTTAACCTTGTTTAAAGAGCCATTGAGAATAATCTCTCCGTTATTTATCAGAACTATATCATCACAGAATTCTTCAACACTAGACATTTGGTGGCTTGAGAATATGACTATTCTATCTTTCTCAACAAAATCAATAATAACTTGAGATAAACTCTGAGCATTTACCGGATCAAGACCAGAGAAAGGCTCATCCAAGATCAATATATCGGGATCATTAATGACTGATTGAATGATCTGGATTTTTTGCTGATTACCCTTGGACAAAGTTTCCAAATTTTTACCCTTATAATCTAGAAGCTCGAATCTTCCAAGCCAATATTCTATAGCTTGATTTAGTTCAGACGTTTCCATGCCTTTGAGCTTACCCAGATAGTATAATTGCTCACCGACTGATACATTTGGGTACAAACCTCTTTCTTCAGGCATATAACCAATCTTATATTTAGATCTATCGAACTCTTCGCCATCTAGAAGTACTTGCCCGGAGTCTGGGTTAAAAACTTGCATAAGTATACGAATAGTTGTAGTTTTACCAGCACCGTTACGACCAAGGAAGCCGAGAGGTTTACCAGATCTAGCAACAAAAGAAACATCTTTTAGAATGTGCTTGCCGGAGAAACTCTTATTAATATCTATCAACTTTAATTCCATTAATATTCTCCTTTCTTGAAAAAATATTTGTATAAAACGTTTAAGTATACGAATCATACTGGAATAATAAATTTTGATATATTATAGCATATGATTATTCAGCGGTTTTTATAAAGAGATTAAAAAAAGATATTACAAGCGCTTTTCAAATTTGAGCTCACAATGAAGCAAAAGTTAACTTATATAGTCTTCAATGGTTAAAATGCATATTATTTTCTAATTAGTTTGTGCTAATTTTACAAAAACATGGAAATATCTCGAAAATACAAGAAAAAATAAATTTAAGTTCGAAAAAAGAATAATTTTTCTATACAATTAGATTATACGATTAAGTTTTCTTTACCTAAAAATATGTAAATTATATTATAAAAAGAAAACTAATAAGAATTGAGAGAGGAAACAGATATGGAACACATTCAAAGATTTTTTGAGTCATCAGTAGGACATTTTGTTCTTGGTGTTATTTTAATTCTTGCAGCATGGCTAGTTGCATCTGTAGTTAGATGGATTTTTAATAATGCTTTACAAAAAACAGCATTATCTAGAAAATTAGCAGACTGGGGAGTAGTTAAAGATCCAGACAAGGCTTCAAATCTAATTAGTATATTTGGCCAAGTGCTTTACGCTTTAGTATGGGTATTCTTCTTACCAGGAATCTTAGAACAATTTGGTCTAAATTCATTGGCAAGCCCAATTACAAATATGATGAGCAGTATAGTTGCCTTCATACCTAGATTATTAGGTGCTGCTGTTTACGCATTATTAGGTATTTTGGTAGCTAGAATTGTAAAACACCTAGTTTACAACTTAGCTTTGGGACTCAATGTAGATAAATGGTCAGAGAAACTACAATTAAATGGAGATGTAGCTGCTAGAGAGAAAGAAACAAGAAGATATAGCTTGGCTAATGTATTAGGAAATATTGCATTTGCATTAGTTATTATTCCTTTCATCATTCCAGCTCTTGAAGCATTAGAAATGCACTCAATTACAGCTCCAATCGTAAATATTTTGAACACAATTCTATCAGCAATTCCAAACATGTTGGTAGCTGCAGTTTTAGTATTCGTTGGTGTGTTAATTGCTAAAGTTGTCTCCAATATTCTCCACGGTCTACTAGAGAATACAGGTATCAACCAAGTTAATAACTTCTTAAGCGATGATGGTAGCGTTAAAGTAAACTTCGCAAAATTAATTAGCGAAACTGTTGCAGTAGTTATCGTAATCTTCTTCGCAGTAGAAGCATTGAATGCGCTAAACTTACCAGTATTAAGTGCAATTGGTTCATCAGTAATTGCTTACCTACCTAGCGTAATTGCTGCATTAGCAATTTTAGTAGCAGGTCTATTGGGTGGTGCTGCATTAGCTAAATTCATCCGCAATAACTTAGGTTCACAACTTTTAGGTAACCTAGTTCAAGGTATCTTGGGTGTATTTGCTGTATTTATGGCATTAAACCAATTAGGAATAGCAACAGATATCGTTAATAAAGCCTTCGTATTGATAGTTGGTGCAGTTGCAGTTGCATTCGCTATAGCATTCGGTCTAGGCGGAAGAGACTTCGCAAGCAAACAATTAGATAAATTAGAGAAGACTGTTGATAATGAAGCTGAAAAAGTAAAATCAACAACAAAGAATAATGAAGAAAATACAGAACTATAGTTAGAAACTTAGTTGCAAAATTCAGCTAAAAATCAACTAAGAATTAACTATTGTATGAAATAAACTAATACATTAAACCGTACTGAGACTTGTAAAGACTTCATGGTCACTCACAAATCGCAGTGCGGTTTTTTCTTGCAAAAAAAGCAAAATACTAACGAGCAATAAATATAGTGTTTTACTAGTTTTTAACAGGAGAAAAACTCTAGCTTTTTACCAGATAAACGACCAAAAATAAAAGCATTAAATGGTATGCTTAAGTAGAACATAATTTATAAATCTATAGGAGTGCAAAATATGAATATACACGATTTAGAGAAATATCATTTGAACCCCGAGATAACTCAATATGGAGCAGTACCAGCTCATGCTTACTTTATACCTTTCCCATATGTAGAGGATGTAAGAGCGTTAAGTAGTGCTTTAGTGCATGAGCCTAGTCTGGATGTGAGATATCTTTCTCCAAGCTTGCAGAGCTTAAACGATGACTGGTATTTTGCCTACTACAACAATTGGCGAGAAGTTCCAAGAGAGTTCGGTTTGGAGCCATGTCTAAGTGAGGATTTAAACGCTAAGACCATCCCAGTACCATCTAACTGGCAAAATCATGGATACGATCAACATCAGTACATTAACGTACCTTATCCTTTCCCTGTAGATCCACCATATGTCCCAGATGAAAATCCAGTGGGTGCCTACGAATACAAATTCTACTCAGATGAGGATCAAGCTGATCAGAATGCTTACCTAAATTTCGAAGGTGTAGATTCTTGTATATATCTTTGGTTAAATGGTGAATTTGTGGGATATTCTAGTGTATCTCATGTCACTCATGAGTTTGATATTAGCGATTATATTCAGTCAGGCGAAAACTTGCTGCAAGCTTTGGTATTCAAGTGGTCAGCAGGCTCATATTTGGAAGATCAAGACAAGTTTAGAATGTCAGGAATTTTCCGTGATGTATATATTCTTTATCGCCCAGAAACACACATTGTAGACTACGTAATTAATCACGAACTTAATGATAGTTTGGATAAAGCTGAGATCCAAGTCGATCTTGAATGGAATGAGGAAGCTGAAAAAAGTATAATAGACAGTGCAATTATAGAAGTTGTAAATCCTCGAAACGATGAATTAATCAAAGAGTTCAAGGCTGGCGAGAAGATAGTTATAGAGAACCCTACCCTTTGGAATGCTGAAGAACCTTTCTTATATTCAGTACATATTTCTTACAAGGGCGAAGCGATTAGACAAGACCTAGGTTTGCGTAAGATTGATATAAAAGGTGATACATATTTAATTAATAATCAAAATATCAAGATTAAAGGTACTAACCGTCACGACTCAGATCCAGTCACAGGTTTCTACATTACTCCGGAACAGTTGTTGACAGACTTAAGTCTAATGAAAGCTCATAACATTAACGCTATTCGTACAGCTCACTATCCTAATGCGCCATGGGCTTATGAATATTATTCACGCTTTGGTTTCTATGTATGTGATGAAGCTGATATAGAAATGCACGGAGCGGTAGAGTTATTTGGTAGTCGTGGTTGGATAGCAAACCCAGACCCTGAAACAGTTGTAACAGAAGTTTACTCATATCTAGCAAACTTAGATATGTTCTATCAAAATCAATTAGAGCGTATTCAGAGAATGTTCTATAGAGATAGGAACCAGAGCTCTGTTGTAATTTGGTCATTGGGTAATGAGGCTGGATATGGTCCAGGTTTTGAGGCTGCAGCTAAGTGGTTGAAAGAAAATGATCCAAGCAGAAAAATCCAATACGAGAGTGCAAATTATAGAGAACCATACTTTAAGTCTGACCTTGAATATCTAGACTTCGTTTCACATATGTACTCACCTATGGAGCAACTTGATGCCTATACAGCTAGAGAAGATGAGAAGAAACCTTTTATCCTAATAGAATATATCCATGCTATGGGTAATGGGCCTGGTGACGTAGATGCATACTGGGAGAGAATTTATGATAATGATTGTCTAACTGGTGGTTTCGCTTGGGAGTGGTGTGACCATGCAATTTACAAGGGCAAAGCCGATAATGGACAAGATATTTACTATTATGGTGGTGACCATGGCGAAGATTTCCATGACTCAAACTTCTGTGTAGATGGATTGGTTAAACCAAATAGAGAGATTAGTCCTGCTCTAGTAGAGTACGGTAATGTACTACGTCCACTTAGATTAGTTGCAGAGGATAATGCAGCAGAAGAAGCTTTGGCGGGTAAAGTTAAGGTCCAAAACATGCTTGACTTCGCAGATGCAGGCCAGAAGGTAATTATTAGTTTTGAATATCAAATAAATGGTGAAACTTTAACAAGTGGTAGTGTTGTAGACTTTAGCCTTCCAGCAAGAGAGAGTTTAGTTATAGATTTAGAACTTGATGAAAGTGAGAAATCAGAGCTAGAAGCTGCTATGTCAGCAGATGCTAATATTTATTTAAACTTAAGTTACTTAAATATTGACGATAGTATATTGTTAGAAGATCTAGAGCTTATGGGCTCTGAGCAATTAATAATTAATGAGGCGAAAGAAGTTGACGTTGAGAAGCTTTTCCCAGAGTTTAATTGCTTAATAGAATCTGCTGAGAGCGCTGATAGCCTTGAGGTTCTAGACTATGAGGATAAGTTAATTATCAAAGGCGAGAACTTCAAGTATGAATTTGATTTGTTAAAAGGAATGCCTGCCAAGATAGTCTACGATAATGAGATCATCATGTCAGACTTGGTAGAATATAATATTTGGCGAGCTCCTACAGATAACGATATGTTTATCAAGCATGAGTGGAAGCAAGCTGGACTAGACAGAGTTTTATCGAAGTTAAAAGACTTAGAGTATGAGTTGCATGAGGATGGATTAGAGATTAAGACACACATTACTTTGACACCGAAGATGAGACAACCTATAGCACAAGTTTATGCAAATTGGTTTATCTCAAATCTAGGAGAAATAAAAGTTAAATTAGATGTGGATAGAGATAGGAGTCAACCATGGTTCAAAGGCTTCCCGGACTACCCAATGTCAGCAGCAGAGCAAGAGCGAGCAGAGAAGGGATTCCCATTCTTACCGAGATTCGGTTTACGTTTGTTCTTGGACAAGGATTTCGAGAACTTAGCCTACTACGGTATGGGACCAGGTCAGAACTATGAGGACTTCCAAGATGCTGCTTATATGGGTAAATTCTATAGCTCAGTTGAAGCAGAGTATGTAGACTTTATTAAGCCACAAGAGCATGGAAACCACGAGAAGACCAAAGCAGTTTTACTCTCTAATGAGTATGCCAAGGCTTTACAGATAAGTTCTGAAAAAGATTTTGCTTTCTCAGCAAGCCAATTCACACAAGAAGAGTTAGAATCTAAGGCTCATAACTATGAATTAGAAAAACATAATAAGACCGTTCTTTGCTTAGATTACAGAATGAGTGGATTAGGATCTAATAGTTGTGGTCCATTGACTCGTGAGGAATTTAGACTAAATGAAGAGAAATTCTCTGTAGAGTTTACTATTAAACCAGGAGAGTTAGAGTTTGAGTAAACCTTAGAACAATAGAGAAAATGAGGGAGGGCTAGCAGATATTGCTGGCCTTCTTTTTTGCAAAAATAAAAGGTTGAAAAAGCCTGCTTCTAAGCTTGTAAACAAATTTTCAAAGTGCTAATATTTAGTGAACCGTAAAGGCAGTAAGAATATTAAAAAGAAAGGCGATATTATGCTAGATAAAGAATTAATCAAAAAATATCAAGATAAATATGCAAATGATCCAAGCAATAAAGCTGTAGAGAATGCAATTGCAAAGAATGGTATCAACGCATCAAGTTTAGATAATACAGCAAAGAGAAAACACAATTTTGTTTTTAGTGATGTCACTAAGAGAGGTAACATTACCAACCAAAAGAGCTCAGGACGTTGCTGGATGTTTGCAAACCTAAACACAGCTCGTATAAATGTAATGGAGAAGTTGAATATTAAGAATTTCGAATTCTCACAAACATATACTTTCTTCTGGGACAAACTAGAGAAATCTAATTTCTTCTTAGAGTCAATTATTGAAACAGCTGACGAACCTTTGAACTCAAGAGTAGTCTGGCACTTATTGCAAACACCTCAAGAAGATGGTGGACAATATGACATGTTTGTCGGTATCTTGAAGAAATATGGTTCAGTACCAAAAGAATGTATGCCTGAAACTTACCACTCAGAGAACACATACGTATTGGAGACAGTTCTAAATAACAAATTGAGAGAATTTGCTTCAGTATTGAGAAAAATGCACGCTGAAGGTAAATCAGACGAAGAGCAAAGAGCGAAAAAAGACGAGCAATTGTACTTTGTCTACAATCTATTAGTTAAGACATTAGGTGAAGCTCCAAGAACATTCAACTATAGCTATAGAGACAAAGACGATAAATTCCACAGATTGACAAACCAAAACCCAGTAGAGTTCTTCGAGACTTACAGTGGTTTAAATCTAGATTCAATGGTCAATATCATCAATGCTCCAACAGCAGACAAACCATACGAGAAAACTTATACAGTTAAGTTGCTAGGCTCTGTAAAAGAAGCTCCAGTTATTAAATATGTAAACCTACCAGTTGAAGATTTGAAAGCAAGTGCAATTAAATCTATCCAAGCAGGTGTACCAGTATGGTTCGGTTGTGATGTAGGCAAATTCAGTGATAGTAAATTAGGTATCATGGACGACAAATTGTTCGACTATGCAGCAACACTTGGCGAAGGCGAAAACCTTACAAAAGCAGAGCGCCTAGACTATGGTGATAGTTTACTAACTCACGCAATGGTTCTCACAGGTGTTGATTTGGATGAAAACGGAAACGTAATTAAATGGCAAGTTGAAAACTCATGGGGTAAAGACGCAGGTGACGAAGGTATCTTCTCAATGTCAGACTCATGGTTTGATGAGTACACATATCAAGTTACTGTCGACCGTAAATTTGTTGATGAGAAAATTCTAGACATTTATGACAACTGTGAAATTACAGAACTTGAGCCATGGGATCCAATGGGTTCATTGGCAATGTAGTTAAACTTTTGATTACATAAAATTAAAAAATATAAGTTAGTATAATAGACTGCCCTCACAAGTTGGGTCCATTGCAGGTCCAGTTGGAGAGACAGTCTATTTTTATTATCTTTTGGTGCCTGTTTCTATCTGAATTTTTTGTTGTATATGCCCCAAAGGTATCTAAATAAGCTAATAATGAAGTAATAAATTAGGATATTAGCTGCTAAAGGAGCAATTGTCATGCTTGGTATATGTATATCACCTGCATTTATGTGCGTTTCAAAAAAGATTGTAGGAAATCCAAAGGCAAAATCTTTCCCAGTGCTATAAAATGCTGGTATAAATTGAGCGAACAGACTCATAAAAAATGTGCAAGCAATTGCATATAAAATATCAATTTTTCGATTTTCTTTCTTGAACATGGTTTTGACCTCTTATGAATGTAAGTATTATGAATTGATTTATTACCTTATAATGAATGATTCATTTTAGCATAAATCACCTGTTATATGGTATTCGTCAGATTAACATTATTCGAACGGTGGAATCTAGTTGGTTCACACGCAGTGTAGTTTGTAGTGTAAATTGAAACTTAATGAAGAAAAGTAAAAAGCTTTGCAAATTGCCTATGAAAAGAAAATCAAAAAAGTTGCCTTTACTGATTATAGATTATTGCAAAGCTTTTATTTAAATTTGTAATCCTAACAAGTTAATTAATTCTGTGAAAATAAGACGAATTGATCTCCATTTATTGTCTGATGATAACTAAGTGAATTAAAGAAGAAGTATTTTACATCCTGATACTTAGTAGAGACGGAATGACCGTGTGATCTATTTCTAGCACCATGTACTCTAAGGTTTATTAATGTGGTACTAAACCAATTATTTGATGATGTACTTCGATGATATCAACTATATTTGTATTAACTGTTTCTGTCCAGGTTGTGGCAGATACAGCATGATCGGTTGTGTCATTCTGTCCGTTGACAATTCCTACAGTTTTACTATCAGCAGAAATAACTTTGAAAGTTAGCAAAATTACCAATAAAAATGTAAAAATAGCAAAAGAAAATTTATTTAATGGCTTTATTCTCATTAATTTTTACCTCCCCTTAATTAAATCTTAATTAAATAATAGCCTACAAAACATAAAAACACAAGAGCAATTACTTGAAAAATTGTGCAAAATGCTTAAAATGATAAATATTAGGATACGTTAAACAATCATTAATATTAATTTTTATTTTAAGGAGCTACTCGTGGGTAAAATAAACTTAAACAGAATAATAGCTTTAGTTTTATTGCTTACACTTTTGGTGTCTTGTAATAATAATAGGTATGAGAACAGGGATAATTCAAAAAAATCCAATCAATCAGATTGTCAAATTCAGTTTATGCAAATGGGGCAAAATCCAACCATTGCGGAGGGGACTAATGCTTTTTACCACATATCAGGAAAATTTCTTTATTCAATATCAAAAAAAGACGGAAAAGTTAGAGTTTTGGATAATAATCCTGACACTTTAGATGATAGAGAAGAGAATTTAGAACTAAGAAAATTGAGTAATGCTTATTTTGAATTTCCAGTTTCAGTGCAATACATCGATGGCAAGCTTTATGTTGTAAGTAAAGAAGCAAAAAACCTTGAGAATGGTATAGAATCCGAGGGAAATATTTACGAGAATATAGTATATGAAGTAGATACTTCTGGTTCAGGGCGTAAAGTTATTTTTAAAAGTGAAAAAGATGTAAATGCCATTATTTTGCATAGAGGCTATTTATACTTTTCAACAAGTGATTTTTATGATATCAAGCTTGCTTTAATTGAGGGGAAAAAGACGGATTATAAGGAACTAGGCTACAGACTGCAAAGATTGCCTTTGCATAACTTGTCTGCCAAGCCCGAGACTATTTATGAAAGGACAAATAAGTTAGGCTATATTAATCAAATGTTGCCAATAGGCGATATTATGTATTTTATGGAAGCAAATACAGCAATTGATTCTAAGAAAATTCAGGAAGAAGAGAAGAAATTTAATAAAGGTTACATTCTAGATTATAAACTTAATTTTCAAAGTTTAAATTTAATTAGTAAAACAAATAAAGTACTAAATACAGATGATAGTAATCTTTCATGGCCAATGCCAAGTTCTGAGAAGGAACTTCTTTACACCAAAAATTATGGAAAATTGGGAATGGATGAAATAAGGGAAATAATTGAGAAAGGTAAGAAATTTCCTGAAGTTGAGCGAAAACTTATTTCAACAGATTATGAAACTAATAAAATTAAGGAGATTGATTTTCATCTTCCAGCAGAAGATTCTGGTTTAATTTTTGGATATGGAGATTATTTCTGCGTTGATAATGTTATGACTTCTAAGATGTTGAAAAAATCTAGAACGCTTAAATTCTTTAATAAGAATGCAGAACTTGTCGAGGAAATAGAAATGTTTGCTAGAGCAGGTTTGGTTTTAGGTATGGACAAGAATTACCTATATATTAATGTGCTCAAGTTAGAAGATGAAGAACTGAACGGAATTTATAGGCTTAATTTAGAGAATGTAGGCAAAGGTAAATTAAGCTGGGAAAAATTCTTTACGTATCAACCAGAAGTTAATGCAAATAAAAAATAAGCTGAAAATTAAATAATTCTCAGCTTAGAAATTTTAGTATTTTGAACGAACTTTTAACTATTTCACCTTAATAAAAATAGCGTATAAACTTACGTGGAAATCTTCTGGATCAAGATAGCTAACGTAAATTGTGTCTTTGTCCTCATTTGCGTAGATCAGTGTACCAAGAGGCATGTTACGAGCTGTTAGGTCATCTTCTTTTGCTAAGTCTTCATCACTAGTTTCATTAGCTACTGTTTTTTCGACTTTTGCATCAAGAGCTAAACCTTTATCCTTTGGTATCTCTGTAAGTTTCTCTTCCTCATTTTCTATTTCTTGCATTTCGTAGACAGCGCCATTGTATTTAATTAATGGCTTAACACTGCTATTTTCATCTGTGCTAGTTTCAACTTTAGTAGTCTCATCAGCATTACTAGAATCTGTTTTTGATTCTCCTTGTGAATTACATGCTGAAAGCAATAGTGCTGAAGCTAAGATTACTGCAAATAATTTTTTTGACATTATCGTTTCTCCCTTCGAATATCACTAAAGCAGAAAGTATAATATTTTTCATTTCTTAAATCAAATTAAAAATACTTTCAACCATAAAAAGGTAAACAAAGGCTTAACTTTTACCGTGATTATGCACAAAGAATTAATATAAATATAGTTAAATTGTTGGAAGAATATACAGTATAATTAAATGCAGAATCAAATTGCAAGAGTAGCAATTATTAAAATATTAAATTTTAGAGGAGGTAAGAGCTATGCAAAAACATGAAGCAAAAGATATTAGAAATATCGCCGTTCTAGGGCATAGCGGCTCTGGTAAGACCTCATTTTGTGAGGCAGTTTTATTTAGAGGCGGAGTGACAAAGAGAGTGGGCTCAGTAACAGAGGGTAACACAGTTATGGATTACAGCCCAGAAGAGAAGAAACGTCAAATTAGTATTAACATGGGCGTTTCCAGTGTTGAGTGGCAAGGTGCAAAAGTTAACTTAATCGATACTCCAGGTGATTTTGACTTTATGGGAGAAGTTAACCAAGCTTTAAGAGTTGCCGATTCCGCAATCGTAGTTTTGAGTGGTAAAAGTGGTGTCACAGTTGGTGCAGAGAAATCCTTTAGATTCTTGAAACGTGAGAACATTCCTTATGCAATCTTTATTAACAAGATGGATGACGAAGTCGCTGATTTTAATAAAGTATTGGTAGAAATAAGAGAAGAGATCGGACGTAGTGCTACAGTCATGATGTTGCCATTCAAGAGTGGTAATAGCTACGATAGTTATGTAGATATTTTAGCCCAAAAAGCTTATACATATAACAATCCAAGTGGTGAGCGTGAAGAAATTGAAATACCTGAGGATTTAGTTGACGATGTAGAATTACAAAGAGCAGTTTTAATCGAGCAAGTTGCTGAAAGTTCAGAAGAATTATTAGAGAAATACTTCATGGAAGAACCTTTCACAGAGGAAGAGATTAAACAAGGTCTAAGAGATCGTATTTCTACAGGTAAATTAATCCCAATTTGGGCAGGATCAGCATTGGCCTTGCAAGGAATTAGATTCTCAATGAATAGAATCGTACAAAATATGCCTAGTCCAGTAGATATGCCTATTGAACCAGCAATTAAATCAGATGGTACAGCTCTAGAGCTTAAGACTGATCCTAATGGACCATTGGCAGCTTTGGTATTCAAGACATATACAGACCCTTACGTTGGTAAAATTTCTTTATTCAGAGTATATTCAGGAACCATTAAGCCTGGTCAAGATCTTTGGAATGCAAAACAAGAAGCGTCAGAGAGAGTTTCTGGTGTATTTACTCCAAATGGTTCACAACAGGTCAGCGCAAACGAAATTACTGCAGGTGATATAGGTTTAATGACCAAATTAGATAATACTTTCACCGGTGATACATTGAGCACAAAAGACCAAAGTCTTGTATTACCACGTATTATCTTACCAGCATCACCACTACGTATGGCTATTTATCCAATCAATAAAGGTGAAGAAGATAAGATCGCACTAGGTATTTCTAGAATTCAAGAAGAAGATCCAACTATTAAATTAGAGATGGATAATGAGACAGGCGAAATGATTGTCTCTGGTTTAGGTGAATTACAACTTAACGTATTAATAGCTAAACTACTAAACAACTTCAAGGTAGAAGCTAGACTAGAAAGCCCACGTGTTGCTTATAGAGAGAAATTACAAGCTCCTGTCAAAGTACAAGGTAAATATAAGAAACAATCTGGTGGACACGGTCAATATGGTGATGTTTGGATAGAGTTCTCACCTCACGAAGAGACAGACTTGATATTCGAAGAAGATATCTTCGGTGGTGCTGTTCCAAAATCCTACTTCCCAGCAGTTGAGAAAGGTCTACGTGAAGCTATTGAAGAAGGTCCATTGGCAGGTTACCCAGTTGTTGGATTGAAAGCGGTCCTAGTGGATGGTTCTTACCACGATGTTGACTCTTCCGAACTAGCATTCTCCATGGCAGCTAAGTTGGCATACAAGGCAGCAATGGAGCAAGGTGGAGCCTACTTACTCGAACCTGTATACAATGTTGAAGTTCACGTTCCTGAGAATGACTTGGGAGATATTATGAGTGATATCAGCAAACGTACAGGTAGAATTAATGGTATCGACCAAAAAGCTGGTATGAGTATCGTTTCTGCATTGATCCCTCTAGGAGCAATGGATAGATATGCTACAGACCTACGTGCTATGACTCAAGGTAGAGGTTGGTACAGCATGGAATTTAGTAGTTATGAGAGAGTACCTCATGAATTCCAAGAAAAATTAATTGCTAAGTACCAAGAAAGCAAAGATAACTAGATATTCGTTCATTACATATGAGAAACGCCCTGCCTCTCGATGAGAGTGACGGGGCGTTTTTCTGTTTTGGTGTAAACTTTTAACAGATGTAAGCGAAATGGCAGGACAAAAGGGGGAAAGAATGGAAAATATTGTAATTAAAGAAGGCATAATACCAGAAATTGAGAGTGTTCTAAATTTATATAATGACGTTTCGTGGAGTGCCTATACTTCTAATCCAGAGCAATTAAAAAATGCCATAAAAAATTCCTTGAAGGTCTGGACTGCTTGGGATGATGATTTATTAATTGGTCTAATTAGAGTCGTTGGTGATGGCTATACTATCATTTATATTCAAGATATTTTAGTCCTAGAAGCATATCAAGGACGAGGCTTAGGCAGTCAGTTGCTAAAAATAGTTCTAGAAGAGTATAAAGATGTTCGCCAAATTATCTTACTAACTGATGATAGTGAAAAAACAATAAGGTTTTATGAAAAGAATGGACTCACACCGGTAGGAAAATATAATAGCGTAGCTTTCATGAAGTAAGTATTACGTTAGTGCATATATTTTTTATGATATGAGCTTAGATTAACAATAAGGCAAATAAATAAAGCTCAAAGAAAAATGCTAATATAGTATGTATTAATAACTATCTGAAAAAATTATATAGAACTGTCTAGGAGAAATTTATGCGTAATAAAATTTATTCTTTATCGAGAAAAGCTGAAGTCTTGAAAATGAGTCCAGAGCAGTTGCAGGAACTTAATCAAGCTGGCCTAGAGTATATGTGGGAAGCTATGATAAATGGGAATACAGATTTACATACACATAGTAATGTATCCGATGGTAAGGACTCACCGGCACAACTAGTGCAAGAGGTAATTAAACGTGACCTAGATACATTCTCCTTGACCGACCACGATACTATAGAAGGTTTCAAGATTATCAGCATTCTTTATGACAAATTAAACCTAGTTGGGATGGATTTACCTGATTTCATTCCTGGATTAGAGATGAATGCGGAGTTCGAGGGACAAGATATTCAGATCCTCGCATATTTCCCTTTTGGAACATTTTATTTAATGGAAGATAGCGTGAAAGAGAGGCAAGCCCGTCGTAATGAGCGTAATGCTAAGATTATGCAAAAGATCGATGAAAGTGGCTTAATAATTTCTGCAGATGAGTTAAAAAATATGGGCGGAGGCGTTATTGGTAGAGTTCACATTGCTAACTTAATAATGCGCAAAGGCTACGTTGACTCAATAAACGAGGCATTCAGATTATATTTAGATAAAGGTCAAGCTTTTTACGTTGAAAAAGAGTTAATTTCTATAGAAGAGACACTAAAATCAATAAGAGATGCAGGTGGTATTCCTGTACTTTCCCATCCCGCAAGATATGAGAACTGGTTGCACGGTGATAATGTGATAAGCAAAGATGAATTATTTGCCAAAGTCGAGCGACTCAAGAATATGGGATTACAAGGAATTGAAGTAATGCATCTTGCGACTAGTTTTGCCGATTCTCGTGAATTTGCTCATATAGGCACTGAATTGGGATTGTTACCAATAGCTGGATCTGATTATCACGGTAGTCATAAAGCTAACGTGCCATTGAGAACACAGAAAGATGATCCACGCAAGTTTTTGAGCTTGTTCTACAAAGAGTTCAGAGTATCACGTTTGTAATTTTTGAAAAGGTGAAAGATATTTTATGAAAAAAATAGCAGTAATAACAGGAGCGTCTTCTGGACTAGGAATGGAGTTTGCTAAGCAGTTAGACAAACTAAGTGAAGTAGACGAAATTTGGTTGATTGCTAGACGAGAAGAGAGACTTAGAGATTTAGCAAGTAAATTACGAACTGCATCCGTAGTTATATCAGCAGATTTGAGCCAAGAAGATTGGGAAAGTGACTTTGTCCAAAGATTAGAGCACGCTGCTAATGCTGACAATGCTAAAATTGAGTATTTGATTAATTCCGCAGGTTTGGGTATTAATGAGAAATTTATGGATACGAGTTTAGCAGCTAATACTAATATGCTGGATGTAAATATGCGTAGTTTAACTAGAATCTGTTATTTAGCAATTCCCTTCATGAACAAAGGTGGGAAAATCTTAAATATTGCTTCAGTAGCAGCGTTTATGCCACAACATAAATTTAGTGTATATGCCGCAAGTAAGGCATATGTGCTGAACTTCTCTAGAGCTTTAAATAGTGAGTTAGAAGATATTACAGTTATTGCAGTTTGCCCTAACCCTATGGAGACTGAGTTTTTTGCTAAAGGTGAAGTACCAAAAGGTTTCAAGAAAATTGGTGTAGAAAAAGTCGAGAAGGTTGCTAGAAAGGCATTGAGAAGAGCGAAGCGTGGCAAGGACATATCTTTGCAAAGTTTCCCAGCTCATGTGGTGCGTTTTATCTCCAGGATTCTGCCACATAATTTCGTGCTTTGGTTCGAAAGAAAAAGTGATCTTTAAGAAATCACGTCGGCATATCTAATGTCGAGCAAACGCAAAAGTTAAGATATTTTATAAATGCGTAAGTTATTTTGTTCAGGAAAGTAAGCTGCTTCAGGGAACCATTGTGCCAGCTGATCTTCGTTAATAAACACATCTTCATAATTACGCCAGAAGTCATCTATCATGAGGTAATTGATATTGTTCTTTTGTAGATAATCTTTAGTTTTTTGGTAATCATTTAATTCCGCAAGCAAGATTCTTCTTATCTCTTGTTCTCTTGTTTCTATATCGTAACCTGCTGATTGTGCGTAATAAGGCCAGCCGAAGTAGGACATTCTACCGGTGGCAAAGTAGGAGTGATAGTGCCAAGGTGGAGTCAAGTTAATTGAATTTGGCTCAGTGTGCTGGTACATCCACTGGCTAAAGTTATCAGCAGTTTGTATTTCGACCCTGTTGAGAGAAGCATTTTTGTATACGGAGAAGTCAATTATGCCGCTAAAAGTCATAATAAAAATCCCAACGATGCAGGCTGTTTTGCAAAGGTAATTTATAAGTTTCGTTGTCCTAGCTGATTTTGTAGATGCTTTTTTATAAATCTTGCCTTGATTCTCAGCTGTTTTTGACCTCGCATAAGTCCATAAGTTAACCATAAAATGACTAATAAAAGGTATAAATAAAATTTGAGTGAAGCTAAAAAACTTATGATTTACCGTTGTATCTGGAGTTAGTGAGATGGTAAAAGCAAAAATAACAGGAAGTAAAAGTGAAGCACTTACAATTTTCAGGCTTTTCTCTTTAAGTAAAAATGGTGTAAGCACAATAATAAATAAAGATATTCCGTAGAGAATTAGTAGGAACTGAGTGATACTTATTATATTAGGATTATCGGTGATATAGCCAAAGTGGAAGATGTTTTTGAACATAGAGCCGCTGTTGCCAGGTTTTGTGAAAATCTTCAACATGACGAGAGATCCCAAAACATTTGTAATTCCAAAAGTGAGATACTGTGCTTTTGATTTTGAGAATAGAGCCCAGACTATAAGTATTAGATTCAAACTTATTAAAACAGATCCATGCCAATATGCCATTGGTAAACCCAGGAAACTTAGGCCAATAATTTCTTGCCAGGTAACTTTAGACTTATGTTTTAAACTAGGGTAGAAACTTATAAGTACCCAAACGGCAATACTAAGCACAAATAATAGGTGACGTTGATTAGCGTAGACGTTAAGGTTATATAGACCCCAGTCATCGTGTTGTAAAGGACCTGAATACGAACTAGAGCTCCAAAGATTTTTGAAAGCTAGCCATAAATTATTGCTTTCTCTGAGCTCAGCAAAAAATACGGAAAATCCACTAAATGAGCTTCTAAAGCAGAAGAATATTAAACTCAAGAATCCAGCACTAAGTTTGCGAGTCAACAATATGCTTATGTAGAATAAGCTTTGCATAAAGGCTAGTATTCCCAAAATGGAAGGCAAATTAATGGCCCAATCTAAGCGTAAGCCTAATGCATTCAATAATCCACAAAGATAGTAAAAGAAAAAGTGGTAATTCATACCGGCTCCAGCAAAATGTGGATAAGAGCTAGGAATATTGCCAAAGGCAAAGTTTCTAACATTAGCCGTGTGAGGAGCGAGGTCGCTAAATACAGTAGCTCCAGCTGCTAAAGTTGAACCATTAAGTTGAAATGATCTTTGAGTAAGGAAGATTCCCCAAAATATACTGATGACTTGCAAACATAGAATTGCAATAAACTTTGGGTTTCGACTAAATGAGGATGGACTATCTTTGCTTAGAGGCTGCTCTATCTTTTCAGCTGCAGTTCTTTTGACATTTTTAAAATATCTTCTAAGACTAGTTAATAGAAGCAAGAACAAAGAATTAATTATTATTAAACTAGGAACATTTGGAACTGTATTGGAAATTTTTACAATAAATAAGTGTATAAAGTAGTTAAATGTCGAACTCAAATAAAGACCAATAATTAAATCGATTGGCCAATATATTAGGAATTTTAATAAATAGCTACTGAGTTTAGCGTGTTCAAATTGCATATCTGTATCAGTTGTTAGATCAATCCGTTCATCCGAGCTACCACTAGTAATCAGTAGAACTTTATATAGCCTAACTAGATTAAAGTTATGTCGAAAGTTTTGGCCTATAAAGTAGGCTACGACAAGATACAGAATTACAAGCATATTTTTACCTATAGTTTATCGGCAGATTTATATCCAGAGTTACTAAAATTTTCAAAATTACTAGAATTTACACTTTCATTGCAGACAGCATCATATTTCTCATCTTCTGCAATAAGATATGTAGTGTTCAACTCTTCCATGGTAATGTAGCGAGGTCTGCCTTTTACCTCATCATAAATTTTAGCAATATAAGTACTGATCAAACCCAATGACATCATCACAGCACCACCAATAATTAATAAAAGCAAAATAACAGTAGTAAACCCATCAGCTGCGTCACCTGTAAAGAAGCGAACTAGGGTTATAACGCCGATTACAACTGCCAAGGTCATAAAGAGAACACCCATCCAGGTTATAAGTGATAGGAGCACAGTTGAAAAAGAAGTAACAGCATTTATTGCCAATCTCCAAAGTTTAGACCAGGTCCACTTGCTTTCTCCATGCATTCTTTCTTCAACAGCGAACTCAAATTCAGTTCGATTGAACCCTAGCCAAGAACTTAATCCACGGAAAAAAGTATTGTGCTCATCAAGTTTATTCCAGGCATCAACGACTTTCCTGTCCAAGAGTTTGAAATCTGAAGCATTATTAAGATCAACACCACTTACTTTCTGGAAGCTCTTATAGAAACTATTAGCGAAGAAATTTTTAACTTTGCTTTCGTTTCCACGAGAAGATTTAACACCTTCAACTACATCATATCCAGATTGCCATAGTCTTACCATCTCTGGGATATATTGAGGAGGATGTTGCAGATCACCGTCCATTAGAATAACGGCATCTCCTAGAGCATTTTCTAGACCTGCACATATAGCTGCTTCTTTACCGAAGTTTCTACTAAAACGTAAGGCATGGATTCTAGGATCTGCTTGAGCAGCTTGAGAAATTATCTCCCAGGTTTTGTCCTTGGAGCCATCATCAATTACTAATATCTCGAAGACACAATCTAATGATTCCATGATTGGTATAACAGTATTTAACGTAACTTTCACCTGTTCTTCTTCGTTGTAAAAAGGTATAAGCAATGATAATTTCATTTAAAAACTCCTCAACACTCCAATAAATTGCTATATTGCGATATACGATATAAATAGTAACTCTATAGAATGTTTGCTCTTTTGTTATTACTCATTTTAAACATAATTACATTTAAATACTAGATTAATATCAGAAACCCAAAATACTCCATTAAGACTAGACTTTATAGAACAAATTTTAACTGAACAGCTTTCACCTTAAGAAAATATAATATTTATCTAACAAAGATTTAACAATGCTTATCTATTCTGAAACATGTAATAAAAAAACAACAAAAGTTGTAATGGAGGAAAAAATGAAGAAATTTGTAAAAAGTTTAAGCTTAGTTTTAGTAAGCTCACTAATCTTAGCAGGTTGTAGCACAGGAAATACAGAAACAGAAAAAACAACAGATGCTAATAAAGTAGAACAAACAACAGAAGCTGATACAAAAGACACAACAGAATCATCAAAAGAAGAAGCTAGCGAAGGTGCTATGGGTGAAATTCACGTATATAGCCGTGATGAATCATCAGGTACACGTGGTGCATTCCAAGAAATTATAGGCTACGGTGATACAGAAAAAGGTCAAGATGTTTTAACAGACAAAGCTGTTATCGAAGATAGTAACGGTGCTTTGGCTAAAGCTGTAGGTAGTGACGCAAGTAGTATTGGTTTCGTTTCTTTGACAACAGACTTCGAAGCTAACAATATTAAAGGTCTAGCATATGAAGGTGTTGAACCAACAAATGAAACAGTTCTAGATAACTCATACGCATTGAAACGTCCATTCAACCTAGTTTCACGTGCAGCAGGTGACTTCGCAGACGAGAAGACAGAAGCTCTAGTAGATGCTTTCGTAGACTTCCTACAAAACTCAGTAGAAGGTAGAGATGCAGTTGCTTCAGCTGGTGGTATTGTTGACGTAGATGGTGGTACAAAATGGGATGAACTCAAAACAAAACACCCAATCGTAGACGAAGATAACAGTGCTTTGGTAATTCGTACAGGTGGTTCTACATCAGTAGAAAAAGCATTACAAGCAGCATTAGAAGCTTTCGTTCCTCTAGCAGGTAACTTCCAATTCGTTAGTGCACATACAGGTTCAAGTGATGGTTACAAACGTGTATTGGGAGAAGAAAAAGATGGTGCAAACGCAGCTGACTTAGGTTTCGCTTCACGTGAATTCAAAGACAGTGAGAAAGTTGCAGACGGTAAACATTCAGGTGCATTCGCACAAGACGCAGTTGTTGTAGCAGTAGCAAGTTCAAACCCAATTTCTAACTTAACACAAGAACAAGTACGTGACATTTTCACAGGTAAAATTACTACTTGGGAAGAATTAGCAAAATAATTCTTAAGACGAAAATAAAAGTCATGGTTATACGATAATTACTAAAAGGTTTAGCCATTACGGCTAAACCTTTTAGTACGTATTAGAAATAGATTAATAATTGCAAATAAAAATTTATGTAATGGTTTATTATAGTTATATGAAAATATTTAATGAATATTATTTCATGCTTAAACAAGCGAGAGGAGGCAAACATGGCCAGCCCAAATATTGATTTGAGCCAGGAAGCTAATCCTAATTCCAACAAAAGACGTAAGATAAATGATAGGATTTGGAGAGGTATTTTTATCGCCAGTGGTATTATCTCCGCTCTCATGATAGTTATTATTATTATCTTTGTTTCTGCAAAAGGAGTAAGCCCTTTTTTACCAAATTATGAGAATGCTAAACAAAGCGTAGGTAAGTTCCTGACTGGAATGAGTTGGAGACCAGATATTGGAGAAGGTATTTATGGCGTTGCTTTTATTATGGTAAATACCTTGGTGTCAGCTTTAATAGCGGCAGCAATATCTTTCCCAATAGCAGTTTTAACCGCTTTATTTATTGTTAAAATCGCACCAAAGAGATTACGTGAACCAATGCAAATTGTTGTTGAGCTTTTAGCGGCTATACCTTCTGTTGTATATGGTGTTTTTGCGGCTAGCAAGATAACTACTCTTGTTGAATCTGTAGCAGGATTTTTTGGAGTTTCTACTTTTGGTGGTAAGTCTCTAATGTCAGTTTCTCTGTTACTAGCGATAATGATTTTCCCAACGATAACCTCAATGTCAATTAATGCAATTTCTGCAGTAGATAAGAACTTAGAATTAGGTTCATTAGCATTGGGTGCTTCAAGAACTCAGACAAATTTCAAAGTTGTACTAACCTCTGCCAAATCAGGTATTTTCGCAGGACTAGTTCTAGGACTAGGTAGAGCTTTTGGTGAAGCTACAGCGGTATCCATGGTAGCTGGTAACTCTCAGATAGGTATTAATTTGAATCCGTTTGCGCCGACAAGGACACTAACTTCCACAATGCTATCAGGTCTAAAAGAAACTACAGGTGTTGACTACGATATAAGGTTCTCAGTTGGTATTGTTTTGATGATTATTATTTTAGTAACTAACTTATTAATCCAAATTATGAAACGCAAAATTGGAGGTGGTACAAATGCCTAATGATGTATTAGACTCCAAATTAAATGCAAGACTCAAAGAAAATCGTGGCATGAGCCGTAAGCGTAGAATCCAAGATGGAAGTAAAAATATTTTCACCTATTTATCAGCACTTCTAGCTGTATTTGTTTTGGGTTCTGTCGTCTTTTATATTTTCTCTAATGGTTGGAAAAACTTATCCTGGGACCTAATTATGAGTGACTATTGGAATGTCCCTTATAATGTTGAATTTCAAGAAAACAAAGCAGGCAATTTCTCTGTACCAAGTGACTTAGCAGAAGATGAATTTTTCTCTACTAATTTTGGTATAGGTCTTAAAAATGGTCGTAACCCTTCTGGTGAAAAAATAGTTGAATTAACTCACATAGATGGTGCATCTGCTTTCCATCATACTATTTCTAAGACAGCAGGAGCCAGCAAAGGACAAAACGTAAGTGTAGACAAGGGTAGTGATATCAAGTCGTTGTATTACGTAAATGCTGAAGGTGAATCTAAGTATGTTGGTGTAAGAGATGCCAAGACTACTATTGAAAAACTAGATAATGATGCAGTTGCTATGGAATCCGTTGCCTTTAACTCACCTGGTGGTGGTATTAGGGGTTCTATTGTAGCCACTCTAATGCTTATACTTATTACTTTATTAATAGCCTTACCTATAGGTGTTTTTGCCGCAATCTACTTGCATGAAATCGCTTATGATACTCCAAGCACTCGTGCAATTAGGTCTGCAGTTGAGATGTTAAATGGTGTCCCAAGTATTATCTATGGTTTGATGGGTATGACAGTTTTGTTCCCAATTACACAAGTCTTAGGAGCTTCAACACCTAACGTACTTTTGGGTGGATTAACAATGTCAATAGTGCTTTTGCCAGTTGTTATTCGTCAGACAGAAGAGGCCTTGATTACAGTACCGGACTCACTAAGAATGGGATCCTTAGCGCTTGGTGCGACTAAGACTCAGACAATATTTAGAGTAGTTTTGCCTAATGCTTTGCCAGGTATTTTATCCGCAGCATTACTATCTGTTTCTAGAGTTATAGGTGAATCTGCAGCTCTGATTTACACCATGGGTACAGCAGTTAGCGACAATCCTACTTGGACAGGTAGTGGTACAAGTTTAGCCTTACAGATATGGTCAGTTATGAGTGGCGAACAGCCAAACTTCGCTTTAGCATCAGCCATCTCAATATTGATATTAGTTGTGGTATTAGCCTTGAACATCACTGTCAGAGTAATTAGTAAGCAGTTGAATAAGCGTTGGGCTTAATGGGCGTGAGTTATAGACAAGAGAAGAGACTTAACTAAGAGATGAGGAGATAACAATGAATAATGAGGAAAACAAAAATAATGTTATGTTTAAGATCGAAGATCTAGACTTATATTATGGTGACTTCCAGGCTTTGAAAGGTATCACAATGGATATCCCAGCAAACAAAGTTACAGCATTTATTGGGCCATCAGGTTGTGGTAAATCTACTTTGTTGCGTTGTTTTAACCGAATGAATGACTTGATTGAAGATTGTAGAATAGATGGGAAAATTTTATTAAACGGTGATCGTGATATTTATAACGATAAGATGGATGTTGTTAAGCTAAGAACTGAGATTGGTATGGTATTCCAACATCCAAACCCATTCCCTATGAGTATTTACGATAATGTTGTTTATGGATTGAGAGTTCAAGGTATTAAGGACAAAGAATTATTAGATTATGTAGTAGAGTCATCACTTACTAAGGCGGCTCTATGGGACGAGGTCAAAGATGATTTGGGCAAAAATGCTCATAAACTCTCTGGTGGACAGCAACAAAGACTTTGTATTGCAAGAGCTATAGCTTTGCAACCTTCTGTAATTCTTATGGATGAACCTACATCCGCACTTGACCCAATTGCGACAGGTAAAATTGAAGAGTTAATGGAAACTTTAAAAGAGGATTATACTATAGTTATTGTTACTCACTCCATGAGTCAGGCAGCACGTATAAGCGACAGAACTGCTTTCTTCTATTTGGGTAATTTAATAGAATATGATGAGACAGTAACAATATTTAATAATCCAAGCAAACCACAAACTGAGGCCTATATCACTGGTCGTTTCGGTTAAAAATAATTTAAAACTTTAAAATCTATTGTTAAATAAGCGATAGGCATAGGAGGCGAATATGAGATCAGCTTTTGATAGAGAAATGCTTAAGTTGCTAAACGATGTTAACAGCATGGGAGCTAGAGTAGATAGTGTAATAAGAGATACACATACAGCATTGAAAAACCTGGATTTCTTGTTAGCACAGCAAATTTATGAGAGCGACCATGAAGTTGATGATATGGAAATTACAATTGAGAGAGAAGCTATTTCTGTAATTGCTTTACAACAACCAGTTGCGTCTGATTTGCGTAAGATAACTGCTACCTTGAAGATGGTTACAGATATTGAGCGAATTGGTGATCAGTGTGCTGATATTTGTGAAATAATGAATTCCAATCCTAACTTCCATCAATTCGATTGTCCGGAGAAAGTTCTTTTAGCCCTAGAAAAAGCAAGAGAAATGTTTAGTTCAGCTATGGAAGCTTTCATGCAGAGAGATATGGAATTGGCCAAAGAAGTAATCCTCTCTGATGATATCGTTGACAATTACTTTAATGAGATTGTTCAAGATATGACCAATATTATTATTGATGTTGCTAACAACAATAGCAACAATAGTGCCTTGGCAGTTGATTATTTATTCATTGGAAAATACATCGAGAGAATCGGTGATCATGCTACAAATATTGCTGAATGGGCTTTGTATGAAATAACTGGTGATAATAAATATTTGATTGACTCAGATGAATACGAAGACGAAGATGAGGATGATGAGGAGTAAATTACATGCCTTTGATTTATATTGTAGATGATGAAGCTAATATTAGAAGATTGGCTAGTCTAGCATTAGAAGAGCAGGGTATGGAAGTTAGAAGCTACGAAAATGGGGAACAGCTTCTTGGGGCATTAGATAGAAGTATCCCTGATTGTATTCTGCTAGACTGGATGATGCCAGGATTAGATGGAATTCAGTTGCTACATAGAATTAGGAATAATGATAAATTTAAAAATATTCCCTTGATAATGCTAACTGCTAAGTCTGAAGAAATGGATGTAGTAATGGCGCTAGAGTTAGGAGCCGATGATTATATCAGTAAACCTTTTGGTATCAAAGAATTACCAGCTAGAGTCAGAGCAGTCCTCAGAAGACAAAATAGAGCTTCAGAAGATACACAAGATAGGAAATTAAGTGCTTCTGGTATTACAATAGATCCAAAACGTCATAGTGTCGTAAAAAATGGTGTAAATATAGATCTAACAGCAAGAGAGTTTGATCTGCTCTATGTATTAATGGAATCTCCTGGCAGAGTGTTCACACGTGATACCTTGCTTAATCAGGTCTGGGATACAGAATACTTTGGTGACACTAGAACGGTAGATGTACATATTAGGTATTTACGTCAGAAGATAGAAAACGATGATGCAAATCCAGTGTACATAAAAACTATAAGAGGTGTAGGATACAGTTTTGCAGACTCAGAAGAATAAAATTATTAAAGAATTATTGAGCAATACCTTTAACGTGTTTTTGGCAGGGATTTTATTCGTGATGGCACTTTTTGGGATTTGCTCTTTCTTTTTTAGAGAGCAATTATTGAGCTTTTTATCCAATTTAGATAGTAGACCATATGTAGTATATATAGCTATTGCAGTGGGTTTACTATCATTGTTTATGTTAATTAATTCCTTGGTAAAAAAATACAAAAAGAGCATTAAACCTAGCTTAGAACAGATGGAGATCTTGGACAGAATTGCTGTTGCAGATTACAGCAAATATCCAAGCGATCAGGAGAATAAATCAGCCCTTGTTCAAATGATGGACGAACATATTAAGCATTTATACAGACAACTTAAATTAATGCAAAATGAAGTGGACGCTTCTAAAGAGTTGCAAAACGTCATCCTAGAACAGCTTAATGAAGGGATCATTGCAACTAATGAGCAGGGGGAGATCCAGCTTGAAACTCATCTTGTCAGAGAAATGCTCCAAAGCAAAAGGTTTAATGAGAGAGCAAGGGTTTCAGGTAATTACACTGAAGATGGCCGAGTAAATTCAACCTCTGGAGGAGTATCAGCCGCTACCATTTCAGCAAATAACCTGGAGAGATTTATTTCAGTAAGAAACGTTAATTACTCTAAAGTCTGGGAGATAATGAGCAGAGCTATTTCCACTAGAAATATAGTAATTGATGATTTTGAAGTTAATGTTGACGGGCAGGACAAAGTAATTCAAGTTTTTGCAAGTCCTATAGATGACAAAAATTTAAAAGGGGCATTAGCTGTTATTGGGGATGTTACTGTTATGAAGTCTCTCGAAAGGCAAAGACAAGACTTCGTAGCCAATGTAAGTCATGAGCTCAAGACACCTTTAACCTCAATATTAGGCTATATAGAATTAGCTAAGAGTCCAGATAGGACTATTGAAGAAATACGTCAATTCCAAGAGATTATTGCAATAGAAGCTCAGCATTTGCGTGAATTAATTGGAGATTTATTAGAGCTAGCTGAAATTGAGAATAAACAGAAACCTGCAAAAGTTGAAGAGGATCACAAAAAGGAATGTGTATATTTCTATCAGGTTATAGATGAAATCTTTGGCCAGCTAAATGGATATGCTAAGCAAGAGGGTGTTAAATTACTTCTGGAAGTGGATCCTGAGGCGAAAATTGAAGCGAATTATACTCGTATTAAGCAACTATTCTTCAACTTAATTTCTAATGCTATTAAGTACAATAAACCTGGCGGATACGTTAGAGTAGGGACTAGCGAGAGGTCATCTCAAAGGGGAGCTCAAGAAGTTTTTGTCGAGGATAATGGTATTGGTATCCCTAGGGCAGAACAGAATAGGATTTTCGAGAGGTTTTACCGAGTTGACAAGTCTCGTGCCAAAAATGTTGAAGGTACTGGTTTAGGTTTAGCAATTGTTAAGCATACTGCTAACTTGTATAACGCTAGTGTTACTCTTGAGAGCGAGTTGGGCAAGGGTAGTAAGTTTACTATTTCTTTTCCAAAGAAGTAAGTAATTTTTTCATTGAGCTTATACAGGTGGATATTTTAAATTTATAGACTATAATAGTAAAAAAACAAAGTCTTCAGGGCGGGGTGAAATTCCTCACCGGCGGTGACGTTCTTATAATGTCAAAATTTTTCTCATAAAATTACTTGATAAAAAGAACTAAGCCCGCGAGCTATTTGCTGATCCAGTTAAATTCTGGAGCCGACGGTAAAGTCCGGATGGGAGAAGATGTAAATATAGGCATGTTGAGTAGGATTTGCCAGATTTTTGCCTGGAGTTTTACTCACAACGCTTTATATTTATTAGTTAAAGATCTTGCTTGTGAGCCTTCTGGCTTAACCGAATCTTTTATTTAAACTTTTCCTAAAATTCTGAAGCAACGGAGGTTGTAAATGAGTAGAGGAAAAGGTTTAGGTAAATCCAAGAGAAGTACAAAAGTAATAGCTTTTGATGCGATTATGGCAGCACTAGGTGTATTGTTAATGCTGTTTTTAAGATTCCCGCTATTACCTGTTGCGGCGACTTGGCTTATTTATGATTTAGGAGACTTAGCTGCTATTTTGGCTGGATTAATTGCAGGACCAGTTCATGCGATAATTGTTTTGCTGATAATTTGTATAGTGCAGATGGCTACTCCGAATGCATCTGGTTTTTGGGGATTTGTTATGCACTTTGTTGCCAGTGGGGTAATGGTTATAGTCCCAGCTTTAATCTGGCAACGAAAAAAAAATAGATCATCTCTAATACTTGGACTAATTGGAGGAGCAATTGCTTTAATAATTATTATGATCCCTCTTAATATTATAATTACTCCAATCTTTACAGGTGCAAGCTTAGAAGCAGTACTGAAAATGATTATGCCAATTATAGTTCCATTTAACTTAATAAAAGGCTTGTTAAATACAGTGTTCTCTTATTTGATTTTCGTGGCGTTATTAAGAGCAGGTGATGGTAAATTGAAATCTTGGAGAGTGTAGTGTGGATTGATAGATCTACGGGTTCAACGCATTCCTTTTGCTTTAGAATTAAACATTTTAAAATTAGATTTAACAATACCCTCCTTACTGGTTTGTTCAGCAAAGAGGGTATATATTATTTTTGTGTGCAGATTTTTCGATTAAGTTAAAACTCTAGTATAGAGTATTAACTTATAAATATTTATTGCACACTAACGGTAAAAACAATAGCCTTCATTATATTTTCATTTCCTTTGTTTTTGTCAAAGGTTTCAAGAGGGAATGTAGTAGTCCCATCATGGATTGACATAAATGAAATTTCATTAGTGAAGTCTTTCTTCTCAGGTAGTTTTGTTGAATGGATATTTTCTTTGCCTGTAAAGTAATTTAATAAGTCAATTGTATTTTTAGATTGATTTAGATTTAGTTCTATATATTGTTCATTACTATCCACCCTTATACCCAGAAAATTATTTTCCTTTTGCTTAGCGGTTGATACAAGCCCTATTCTTTCCCATGTCCCATCTTTGTACTCATAACAGTTTAGATTAATTTCTTGAACGGATTCAGTTGGAAGAATTTCAAATAAATTAAATTCTCCTGATAACATATTAGCTAAATTTTGAGGCAATTTTTTATCTATATTATATGGCTCAATCGTACTATATTTAGTTTGAGCATTGCAGGAAACGGTAAAAAATAGAATTATACTTATTAACGAAAAATAGATTATTTTCTTTTTCATATTAATTCCCCCTGTTTTTCAATAAGATTTATAAAAAGTTTAAGTGTATTAAAATCAATGTCTAATCACTCTCATACAACCACCCCCTGTAAGTTAAATATCTTAGCTATATTATCTTACAACGATATGGTAAAAACAAGACTACCAAATCAAAAAATATTTGTTAATAGCAGGAAATGGCAATTTGAAAATTTGGAGGAGTTAATGTGAATCGCTAAACGTATGAGCTCGTATGGGCTCATTACTTTCCTTTTGCTTTAAAACAAAAAATATTTAAATTTATTTTTTTATAATATTATCCCATAAGTTCCATAGCTGGTCATCATCGTCATTATCTATGTAGTACAACTTAAAATCAAAATTAAGAGAAATGTCATGGATAAGATTACTTATTCTATCTAAATGAAATCGATTATTTAAATGATCTTTGTTTGTCGAAATTACATGAATTATATCTTGTTTTTCATTAAATTCTAAAATAACGTAATCTTCGGTTTTGTATAAAAAGCTTGAAACAATATAGGGATATTGCCATACTTCAAAATTTTTAACCTTTTGAATTCTCCTAGGAAATATTGCAATTAGATCCTCCTCGGAAATTTCTTCGTTGTTATATTCAAATCTCATCTCTCTTTGTTTCCTCCAGTTTTATTACATTTAATTTTACTAAGTTTAATAAGAGTCTACCTTAATTTATACCTCTTAAATATTTTTTCTACTTATATAAAATTTACTAATATATTTTATGACAATACCCTCCTTACTGATCTGTTCAGCAAAGAGGGTACATATCAATTTTGGTGCGTAGATTTTGAAAATTAAGTACAAGATTACTCGTTTTTTATGTTTAAAGTTGTTCCTTGCCAGAAGGGAATATCTTCCTTGTTATGATTTGCATCAAGATTGAAGTCGTCTAACAATATGATTGTATTTAGATTACAATTAGCTAAGATTGATAATGTTTTAATATGGATCGTTTCGCCAGGTTCATTTTTATATATTTGCAAATATCTTTTTTCGCCGTTTGAGTTATTTTGTAGGTTTGTAACTACGAAATATTTGTCAGTTGATTTGTCCATTAGTTCTTTAGGTATTATTAGACCTTTAAATTGCCAGAAATCATTTTCGTTGAAATCTTTGCCTGAAATAAACTTGTAAAGATCTCTGAAAATGTTACTTTTGATAGTACCATTTACGACAATTTCTCCCTGACTATAGCTCCCTTGATAATCCCTATTTATTGAAAATAAATTATGTTTTATCTTTTTTGTATAAGGGAAGAATAATATTGCCAATGTGATAATTACAATTACAGATAATAAAATATATTTTTTGATTTTAAAATGTTTCATTACTGAACCTCCTCTTTCCTATCTTAGAATACATCTGTTAAATTGTTAGGATTGTGATTGGATTGAGATATAACATTTTCATTTGCCTCCTACGATTATTTTAATAAAAAAAGTAGTTATAAAACCAACTATAAAAAATAGATTTCCGTATGTAAATATAATTGACATACGTTATCAGTAGTTTAATCAAAGGTAGTATAAAGATGTACTTATGATTGTTCTCTAGAACAAAGCCTATTCCGAGATAGCATACAATCCAAATAATAAATAGTGTAATTATTAAAACCTTAAAGTCTTTATCAGGGTTAGGTCTTGAAGTTTTGCTTTCTGCTCTTAAACTTAATTCAAGAGCAGATTTTTCATTAAGAACATTTAGCGTTATTAAAGATATACAAGCCAACTCAATTATTGACAATAACAAAGTAATAAAGAGTTGCCAAAATGTGCTTTGTGGTGTTAACACGAAACAAAATAGCAAGAAATAAACAATATATACGATGATTAGACTATATTTTAAAATGTTATTGCTAGGGGTATGCAAATTAATATTTTTACTTTGTTCTGGCATGCTTAAGTTAGTATTCTTAGCTATAATATTAGACATACTGTGCTGTGGTAAAAAGAATAAAACTACACCTAGAGTAACTGGTGTATAAAAATTATTGTTGTTAAATATTTCAAGCAAATCAAAAATCAATAATACACTTAGGCTGAAACAATTGAATAAAATTATAATTGATAGCCATATTAATAATTTTTTGTAATTTATTTCAATGTTTTCAAATTTCATTTTTATATTTAAAACCTCCATTCATATAATCTAAATATATTTTCCTATAATAATATGGTAAAATCAAGGCTACCAATATCCATCTTATTTATATAATATATAATTAATAATGTATAATTATAGTATCCAAAAACATTCATAGCTCAGCAAGGGAGGACCGATTCATGGCAAAAGAAAAAGTGCCCTATTATGTACATGCTATTAAGCAAGATAATGATCTGGGAGAAAATATAGATTCTTATGCAGCAGTTCCTAGAATTATGCTCGCAAGCCTAGACACAAAAGAATTTGTCAATAAAATTGCTCTGGGACTATTAAATATCTGGAATAGCAAAGATATTAGTACGGTACCTTTTTCTGTTGGACCAAGTTATGAAAATTTAGACAAGTATAGGGCAGCAAGTGGCAGAAGAACTTATACCTTGGATAGCTTCTACCAAGATGAGAGTGAGCTAGCTTATTTACTTACTCACTACACAGAGTCCCAAGATTTAGCACTTTTAATTGCAGACAGAAATTATTACGATACCTGCCTGCCGTATTCTAATTCCTGGACTGAGCAAGGAGAAATTCCTCACGGTTCACCAGCTGATTTAGCAGAGAAAACAAATACGCCTGTACTTCTCGTTGTAAATTTATCCAACTTTAGTTTTACAAGTTTAAGCAAAATTTCCGGTATTTTAGATTTTCGTAATGATCAGCAAATTGCAGGATTTATCTTAGTTGGCGATAACAAGCATGACTTAGAGGAAGCCGCCGATTTGGTCGAGAGCGAGTTTGGTATTCCAGTGTTTGGTTGTTTTGCCGATAAACCGAGTAATGAGGGACCAAGCTTGTATAGAGTAATTCCTCAACTGGCAAAAGATACTTGGGAGAAAAACTTAGAAGATGTGTCCCAGGCTGTAATGGAGAGTTTGGATATTAATAAAATACTAAGATTAGCTAGACGAGCACAAGATCTAGGCGATGAATTCCCGCAAGATCTTTTCCAAGCACAGAAGCTGATAGGCTTTTCTAATGAGAAATTTAATTTAGCAGTTGCAAGAGACCAAGCTTTCAACGAATATTATCAAGAAAATATTGATATTCTCGAAGAAATGGGTGCAAATATTATTTACTTTAGTCCATTAATTGACCCTATCTTGCCAAGTAAGGTGGATGGAATATATTTAGGTTCTGGCAATATTCAAGAATATATAGGTCAGCTATCTAAGAATGAGTCTTTGAGATCACAAATTAGAAGGCTAGCTGGACAAGGTATGCCTATTTTGGCGGAGGGAGCAGGTGCAATTTACCTGGCTGAATCCTATGTTAGTAGGCAAGGTGCAGTTTGGCCTTTGGTTGGAGTTTTGCCAACCCAGGCTTCAATTAATGAATCTAAGACAAAAAGATTTTATGCAAAATTAAATTCAAGAAGAGAAGATTTGCTAGGTAAATCTAACAACACAATCCGCTGCTTGATGAGTAATGAATACACACTAGATCCAGAGGGAGCATCCTATAGAGCCTTGATCAAAGGCGAAGGACATAGCATGAAAGTTTTTTCCACGAGTACCATTTGGGCAAGCCAAGCAAGATTGCATTTTTATGCTCTACCTAGTGGAATTGCCAAGTTTGCTTTAACCTGTATGCGCAAAGATATAATGGATCAGTAACAGATTAAGATATAAATTGTGTTATAATAAATGGTAAATGAAAAACGTTTTGATGCTCGCATCAATTTAGGAGGTAATAATATGTTAAGAGATTTATTTGGTTCAATAACCGGTGAAACAAGAAGAAGATATAATCGTAGAACTGCTTTAGGTACAGTATTAGGTCTATTAGGTGGTGCTGCAACAGGTGCTATCTTAGGTTTACTATTTGCTCCAAAGTCAGGTAAAGAAACTCGTAAAGATATCGCTAATGCAACAGAAGAAGGTTACAAAAGAACAAAAAAAGCTGCTTCAGATTTAGGCGAAAAAATTAGCGAAACTACAGGTAAATTGGGTTCAGAAATTAACAAAGCTACCAATAAAGTAGGTGCAAAAGTATCTGACACTTACAATGAATTCAAAGACAATATTGAAGACGTTAAGGATCAAAGAAAAGTAGCTAGAATTGCTCGTAGAAATCAAGCAAATGAGCATTCAGACTCACCAGTTGCTGGACAAGCTTTAGTTACTCCTAACTTTGAAGACTAATTTTTGGTCTAGTTAATTGACGAGCAAAATATTAGAGGAGAGAGCTAATGAGTACAGTTGCAGCAATTGCTTTACAAACAGTGAATATAGACTTGAAACAACTAGGCATAGCTTTGCTGATCATAGGTGGAATAGTATTGCTAGTTGCTTTGATTTTACTTGTATTCAAGTTAATCGGAACAGTTAGTAGAATGAATGATCTTATAGATGAGGTTTCTACTCCAGTAGAAGAAATGAGTAGAGAATTACCAGCTATGGGTGTTCACATTCGTGACATCTTAGAGAATGTAGTTGATATTACTGATGATTTAGCTATAGCAAGTCCTGAGTTATTAGCAGCCGTAATTGAAGCTTTGGAATCAGTTAATAGTGCTCTTGATTCAGTAAGTAATATGGTTGTTGGAGTTAGTGACGGAGTAAGTAATGTTGCAAATAATTTAGTCAGCAGATTTAGTTTTGGTGGCTGGGGAGGTTCTGGGGTTTTCCCTAAAGTCTCGTCCGTTGTTAGCTCGTTTTTCGCGGGTAAAGCTAGTGAAAGAAAAAATAAATCAACTTTTGGTTCTGGTAGAAAACACAGGCGCTAGAACTAGATTTTAGAAGATAGAATTAAAGAAGCGTTGTTCTGAGGACAACGCTTCTTTTGTTTTGTGATCTATGTTTTGTGGAAAATCTTTGAAAAAGACCATCAGGAGCTTTATTCAAAGAACCCCTTCATCTGCTCTAGTGTGAAATCTTTCTCTATCGGTAATTTAACAGAATTGCCATCATTTAAGGCAGATTTGTAAATAGCTAGAATTGCTTCAACAGACTGCAGACCGTCGAGGACATTTGCACGTGGGGATCCGTCTTCATGAATTGCATTAGCCAAATCTTTGAAAATTCCGGTGTGTGGGTTAGAAAATTCATTAATTGATTTTCTGATTCCATTTCTCCAAACCTTAGCAAGGAAAGCCCTAATGTATTTACCTGTTAGTTTTTTGCCGTCTCTTCTAATAATTGAGAAGTAAGGTTTTTTCTTTTTGAGGCCGGCAGAGATTTCAGCACGTTCAGTGGAAATATAAAATGATGCTGATTGCTGATTTTCTGGAGTGTTAGTAGTACCTTCTATACGACAAACAAATCCTTTGTCCATTCCTAAGAGAGCAGCACCGTAGTCTTCCGCCTCCATCTTATGCGTTAGTTGTTTAATTTGTCCCTGGACAGAATTGATTTTGCTAGATAATAGCCAGGTCATGAGATCTAGTGCGTGGACTGTTTGGTTCATCATAGCACCGCCATCTTGAGCCCAAGTTCCTCTCCAAGCTGACTGGTCATAGTAAGCCTGATCATGGCCCCAGTGGACAATTACGTCTGCAGCTAGGACTTTGCCAAATTCTCCAGCCGCTATATCTTTTTGCAACTGATCAACAATAGGGAAAAATCTATAAATATGTCCCACTGCTACTTTAAGATTTTTGCTACGAGATAACTCCAATAGCTCATATGCTTCTTCGAGATTTAAGGTTAAAGGTTTCTCAACCATTAAGTGAGAACCATGTTCCAGAGCTAATTTAGCAAGTGAGTAATGGGTTCCTGATGGAGTTGCAATTGCTACAACATCTGCGTTTAAACCACTTTCATAGAAGTCAGCAAGACTTTGGAAGAAGTTATTAGTGTTTAGATTTAGATTAAATTTTTCATTAACTTCTATTTGTCTGTTGGAGTTATTGTCAACCAAAGCAACTATTTCATAAGTATCTCCAAGGTGCTTAACAGCCTTTAGGTGTTTTTCAGCAACTCTTCCAAGACCGACTAAGGCTAATTTTAATGATTTATTAGAAATTTGTTCCATTTTTCTCCTTAAAAAATCATCTACAAAGTATTTAATACTTAGGTAAATGTGATAAACTTGTTATTGTTATACAAGATATATTTTACTATAAAAGTATGAATATTAGAAAATATCGGAGGCTGATAATGGGTAGAGTAGAAGTTGAAGCATTCTTTAAAGAAAGACAAATGTGGGCAGAAGATCTTGATATGGAGGCAGAGCTTGAGAAGTTTATTGAATCAATGCATGCTGGTTTACGTGGATCTGTACCGCCTGAGTCAATGAGAATGATCCCTACATATTTAACTGTTGGTGAGGAGTTCACAACTAACGATCCAGTTATTGTAATGGATGCTGGTGGTACTAACTTTAGAATTTGTTTAACTCAATTTAATGAGCATGGTGAGACAGAGATTTCTCAATTTAGACAAGCGACAATGCCAGGTTCAAATGGAGAAATTAGCGCCAAAGAATTCTATGGTTTCATTGCAGATCAACTTGCTCCTTTCTTGAAGTATAGTAGAAAAATTGGTTTCTGCTTCTCATATGCTTGCGATATGTTACCAAGTCATGATGGTAGATTGATTAACTTTACCAAAGAAATTCAAATTCCAGAAGCGATTGGAACAGTTGTTGGTGAAGAAATCATGAAAGTTCTTGAAGAACGCGGACACAAGACTGATGATATTCACTTTGTCATGCTAAATGATACAGTTGCAGCTCTATTGGGAGGATTCTCAGGTGGTGGCTCTAAACAATATTCAGGATACGCAGGCATTATCTTAGGTACAGGTATTAACTCAGCTTATATAGAGCAAAATTCTAATATTAATAAACTCGAGGGTAAACTTAACCCATTAGGAAATATGATCATTAACATGGAGAGTGGTGACTACTCAGTTTCAAGTAGAAGTCCTATTGACATTGAAATTGATAAAGCAACTAACGTTCCAGGTGCACAGCTAATGGAAAAAATGATCTCAGGTAGATATCTTGGACTACAAGTTTTATATGCGGTTAGAGAAGCTGTTGCAGATGCTAATTTGTTCTCAGATTTCTTCAAGGAAAATTTCGCAGAAGTATATGACTTGGAGAGTGCAGAATTAACTGAGTTTGTAGAAGAACCATATGGACCAGGAATACTAAGTCAGTGTTGCGCTAATGAGCTAGATAGAGAGAATTTATACTATATTATTGACAATATTTTTGAGAGAGCAGCAATGTTAGTAACTGTAATAGTAGCAGGAATTCACATTCAAACTGGTGTCGGCAAGAACCCAGTAAGACCTTTAGCTATTACTATGGAAGGTTCAACTTTCTATAAGGCTAATCTTTTGCGTGAGAAAATTAAATACCATATACAACAATTTGTTAATAAGAAATATGGTTTCTACAATGAGTTTTTACAAGTTGAGAATGCCAACGTAATTGGTTCAGCTTTAGCAGCACTAATGAACGAGTAATTGGCCATTGAGTAATAGTGAGTAATACCGAGTAAGAGGTAATTAGATAGTTAAACAGATATATGCAAATTGAAGCGAAAGTATTTAAAGGCAATAAAGTAGTTAGGATAATAGACGCAGAGAATCTTGAGGAGGACTTGGGGTTTACAGGGCAACTGGAGAAATGCTTCCTAGCTATCTGTAAGCAGCTGGATGTATCTCCACCATTATGGATGCAGAAAAACACCCAAGAATTCGCAAGATTTCATCAGACTATTTTTACCGCAGAGCAATTTGTTGAAACGATTAGTTTTGACCGATTGCAGTTGACTTGGCTTGATGATGGGCGCAATACTTAGCACTTGTACAACTGATTAATTTAGCAAAGGATAAATAAGATTTCCGAAATCAGAGAGAATTAAGTTTAATGAGATTAGATAAATTTTTGAAAGTTAGTAGATTATTTAAAAGAAGAACAGTAGCAGCGGAGGCCTGTGATAGAGGTAGGGTTCAAGTTAATTCTAGACCTGCAAAGTCTGGTAGTAAGGTTAAGGTAGGAGATGAAATTACTATAAACTTCAACCAGAGAATTATCACTGTTAAAGTTCTAGAGTTAAAAGAACATGTTACAAAAGATGAGGCTTCTGAATTGTATGAGCTTATTTCTAATGAAAAAGTTGAGCTTGATGACCTGGATGAGTTAGAGGAGTTTTAGTTTAGAATGAAACTTAAAGACAAGATAAAATTTGATGGAAATTTATTTAAGAATTTGAAAAGTAAATCCCAATCTGCATTGAATGTTTCAGTGACTTGGTTACTAGTGATCATTATGTTCTCATTATTATTTTTGATTAGTGCAGTACTAATTTTGAGGCAAAATGCAGAAAGAAATAGTCTCTTGGCAGAGCAAGTTGATTTGAAAACAGTTTTGGAGCAAAGAAAAGCTGAAGCGGCTAAGTTAGATCAACGAGAAGCTATGGCTGGCGAGCCTGAAGCAATAGAAAAAATTGCTAGAGAAGAGCTAGGTATGATTAAAAAGGATGAAATTATTTTCATTGATGGTCATTAGTTTGAAGCTAATTAAAATAAAAACTTAATTTGAATTAAAAAAGTCTATTCGCTGTGAATAGACTTTTTGTTTATCTTATCTAAAAACTTCCATTAAAGTCGAAGTATTGTCGAAGCAAAAACTAAAGCTCAGTTCTACCTTCAATCGCTCTACCCAAGGTAACTTCATCCGCATATTCCAGGCTGGATCCATAAGGCAAACCACTAGCTATTCTCGAGCATTTAATTCCACTAGGTTTGATCAGCCTAGCAATATAATTTGCAGTAGCTTCTCCCTCAACATTTGAATTGTTTGCGAGAATAATCTCTTGGATCTCTTCATGACGTTGCAACCTTTGTAGAAGCTCACGTAAATGAATATCTTCTGGACCGATATTCTCCATAGGCGAAATGCTACCATGCAGAACATGATATAGTCCTGAGAACTCTTTGGTTTTTTCCATAGCTACTACGTCTGATGGATTTTCTACAACACAAATTGTGCTCTTATCTCTACTATCAGAAGAGCAAATATCACAAATATCCTGATCTGTTAAGTTACAACACTCCTGGCAGAACTTAACGTTATTCTTCGCATCAACAATAGACTGAGCGAATTCATCAACATCGCCCTTATCCATATTCAAGATGTAAAAAGCCAAGCGTTGAGCTGTTTTGCGACCGATTCCAGGTAAACGATTTAATTGTGAAATAAGTTTAGCAATACTACTTGCGTATCCTGACATATTAGAAACCTAATCCGCCTAATCCACCAGGTAGTCCACCTGCTATACCACCCATCTTACTATCGCTCTCTTCAGCAAGTTTCTTATTAGCACCGTTAATAGCAGCAATAATAGTGTCCTGTAAAATATCTACATCTTCAGGATCCAAAGCATCAGGATCAATGTTAAGTTCTAATAGCTCATGTTCGCCATTCATCTTGACTGATACCATGCCACCACCTGCAGTGTGCTCAACAACTAGATCTGCTATCTCTTCTTGAGCTTTAGCAAGATCAGCTTGCATTTTTTGAGCTTGTTTCATCAATTGATTAATGTTTCCTCCGCCGAAACCACCAGGGAAACCTCCACGTTTTTTAGCCATATTTTTCTCCTTTGTTTTATTAATCTTTATTCTCTAATCTATACCATCCATATCTTCTTGAATAGGAATATCCATAGCCTCTGCTGCTGCTTTCATGCGTTGGACCCATTCAGGTTCCTCTTTGCCTTGCCTTTGTGCATTTGCCTCGTGAGCAGATTTGCCAGCTATGTTGAATTCAAGACTTAACTGAGTATTGGCATTAGCCTCAATGAAAGCCTGTAATACTCTGGACTTAACTTCATGACTATTAATTTTATCATATATATGTAACTGTTCAGTTTCAAAGTTAATAATAAACTTATCATCTTCTACGTAGTATTGGCAAGTATTAAGCAAGATTGCTAGAAGTGGGTCTTGTTCATTTAACTCATTAATGAATTTATGCCAGATACTCTTTATTTCATCTTGTGAAAAAGTTTTGCTTGGAGTTGATGTTTGTCCAATGTCTTGTGCTGCTTCCTGTTCAGTTATATCTGAGCTGTTATCTGTGTTTTTTGCTGTATTTTCTTTGGCAATCCTAGCTGAACTTGGATCCAACATTAGACCGATGCTGTTTGAGCTTTCCGTAGAGCCCAGAACTTTAATTTTTTCTGTTTCAACTGTTTTATGCTCAGGGTTGTCTGGTTCCAAATCTTCTGGCTCGAAGCCTTCCGGCTCAAAATCTTTTGGTTCAGGATTATTCGGCTGAATTTCCTGAGTAGGAGTAGTTTTTTGAGGAACAATATCTTCTTTTTTATCCTCTTGAATTGTATTTTTCACAACTTGAACTTCCTGAGAGGTTACTTCAGTTTTTACAGGGGCCGGAGTTTCAACTTCAATTTCAACTTTTTCTTTAGGCGCTGAAAGTTCTGCACTTGCCCTATTGTTTTTAACATTTTGAAGTAATTGGATCAAAGCAACTTCCAAGGTGATTCTAGGATTCTCAGAATACTTAAGCTCTTGTTGCAAATTAGCTATGAAGGCAATGTCCTCAATTAGGTTTTGTGTGCTATATACTTTAGCAAGTTTGCCAAGAGTTTCGAGAGTTCTAGTATTGACCTGCAAAATTTTCTCCGGAGCTCTACTAGTCTTGTATACTAATAAATTTCTAAGATATTGAGCTAGGGAAGAAGTGAAGCGACTAATATCACCGCCTTCAACAATTAACTTATCTATGCTTAACATGAGCTCGTCTACATTGCCAGATACAAGGTTATAAATAATCTCTTCAAGAAACTCATCGCTTACAACACCAACCATATTTAGGATATCGTCACGAGTTATAACTTTGTCCGAGTATATACTTCTAGACTGGTCCAACAATGATATCGCATCACGTAAAGCACCTTCGGAGAAATTAATAATAGTCAATAAGCCGTCTTCGCTTATATTAATGTTGTTATCTTTAGCAATTAATGCTAAGTGATCATGCATATCTAGTGCTTTAATGCGCTTGAAATCATAACGTTGACAACGTGAAAGTATAGTTGCCGGAATTCTCTGTGGATCTGTAGTTGCCAATATAAAGACAGCGTGTGCAGGAGGTTCTTCCAATGTTTTTAGCAGAGCATTAAAGGCTGCAGTAGATAACATATGAACCTCATCGATTATGTAAACCTTATATTTAGCTACTGTTGGTAAAAACAAGACCTCATCAGTAATTTTTCTAATATCGTCAACACTATTATTAGAGGCGGCATCCATCTCAATGATATCTAGCAGTGTGCCTTTGATAGCATCCTGGCAAATATCACAGTTGTTGCAGGGGTTACCTTCTGCACTTATGTTAGGACAATTAATAGCTCTTGCGAAAATTTTGGCTAAAGAAGTTTTACCTGTTCCTCTGGTACCACTGAAAAGATAAGCATGAGCAATTGACTTGTTAATTGCTGCTTGTCTAAGAGCGCTTACTACATGTTCTTGCCCAACAACTTGGTCAAAATCAAGTGGTCGCCAAGCACGGTATAAAACTTTGTCTGACATAAAACCCCTCCATCTAGATTGGATAAGAAAATTATTTTGAGAAAATCTCAAATTATCTAAGTTTCATTATAACTCAATACTGAAAGAACAAAAGCAAAAACCACTTCTTAGCCGAAGCCACACAGGCAGATCTGCAGCACATAAGGTTCGCCGCTTATTGCTGCTCCCTTCCGGGCCTGACAAGGTTCACGGTTCTTATCGCACAGGACCCATGCAGCCTCGACTAAAAAGTGGTTCTATAATTGTACAGAGGATTATAACATATGAAAATAAACTTTGCTGACTTGTTCTGCGAACTAATTGAACTAATCGAACTAATCGGCAAAGTTTATTTTAGGTTAAATGTCAAATTAACGGTTCTTTCCCTCAGATTCTATTGAATTAGCTAGGACATCTTCCTCGTCTTCTAGAAGAGATAATTCCTCTGGGCTTGCTTTAGCTATGCCAAATCCAGTTGCGGCATATATTAATGCAAATATTGGACTTAAGAAACAGAAAAACGCGAATGGGGCATAAGAAAAAGTACTAACCCCTAGAGTAGATGACATAAATACACCACATGCACCCCAAGGAATTAGTGATGACATGGCAGTACCAAAATCTTCAAGAGTTCTGGAAAGGTTTTTAAGAGATATACCTCTTCTGAGATACTCTTTTACATAGATTTTACCAGGAAGAATTATTCCTAGGTATTGATCTCCTGTTATTAATAAACTGCTAATTACAGTCAAACCTGTAGCAGCAATTAAACCGAAGGTTCCTTTGGCTAATTTAATGATTTTATTGTTAAGACTTGAAATCATTCCTGAGCTCTCCATGATACCAGCTAATCCTAAAGCTATAACAAATAAAGATATAGAATTAAGCATTGAATTTAGCCCGCCACCACTTAATAATTTATCGATTATCTCAATGCCTGTTTCAGAAGAGAATCCGTAATGGGCAGCAGAGAAAACTTCAGATAAAGAAGATCCTTGAAATATAATTCCCATTATACCCGCAACTATTGCACTTATAAGTAATGTACCGACAGCAGGAACTTTGAGAATTATTAATATAATAACTAAAATAACAGGAATCAATAAAATTGGGCTAATATGGAAATTTTGAGAAATTCCACTTAGTATAGATTCGACATAAGTTGGATCAAAAGCTTTAATATTGTAATTCCAAGATATAAAGAAATAAATAATTAGTGAAACTGTGAAGCTAGGGATTGTGGTGTAAAGCATATGTTTAATGTGATCAAACAAATTAACATTGCTTATACCAGAGGCTAAAGTTGTTGTATCAGATATAGGTGAAAGCTTATCACCAAAATATGCTCCTGAAATAATGGCACCTGCACTTAATCCTGGATTAAACCCCAAACTGTTTCCGATAGCCATTAGAGCAAGTCCAATAGTTCCAGCAGTTGACCAAGAACTACCTGTCAATAAAGTAGTTATAGCAGTAATGATAGCTGCACTAGGCAAAAATAATTGTGGGGATACTATTTGTAAACCATAATATATAAAGCTAGGAACAACTCCAGCTAGTGTCCACACACCTACAACAACACCTACAGCTAATAGAATAAAAAGTGATGCGGCACTGGTTGAAACGGTTTTGTTAATTCCCTCTTCGAGGTCCTTCCACTTATAACCGTTAAGCATTGCTATAATTGCAGCAAATAAAACACTTATAAATAGAGGTATATGCGCTTCAACTTTTAAGATAAACAATCCTATATATAAGGAGACTGCTATGAATATAACTACTATAATAGAAGCGGAAAATGGGACAGGCACTCTTTCGTTGCTTTTTATGGACATTTTGTAATTTCTCCTTTTTACTTCTTTAATTCCCTTTTATTAATCATTATAAATTAGAAGATCTATAACTATTCGAAGTATAAATTAAATCCTCTTACTTTTTTTAGTAATCTCATATTTTCTTCATAAACAAAGTCTAGGTCAGATTCAAAAGGAAGTTTAGAATCTATCTCTAATAAATTCTTTAGCAGATTCAAGAAGCAAGGATTTGTAATGAGAATATTACCTGAAAGCTCAATAAGATAGGAGTTTTTATATTTATAACCTCCTAAAGGACTCTCTAGGTTAAATGCAATTTCTGGATGTAAAGATTTGTAAAGAAAGTTATTATCGTTGCCGTAATAGTTACTAAAGCCTAATTTGCTTCCATAAGCCAATTCTCCTTGGAATTCTATTAGTACTTGTTCTGAAGTGCGTTTGTTAAAGTTTCTTACTGTTTTATATGGAAATAATCCTAGGCAATTAGCAGCATCACCATCCAAAACTTCTAGTTCGCTACCTAGTAAATCTAGTGAATTATTAATAGCTAGTAATTTTATACCATTATCAATGAGGTCTTTTAATAAGTTTTTGTATGGCAAAAGTTTATTATAAACACGCTCCATGTTTTTTTCAGTCATTGGTCCAAAGAAAATTAAGTCAACCTTATTATTAGCAAAATATGGCTCATCATGGTAAAAGGTTTTTACTATTTCAATATGCTCATGGTCTTTAGCTATAAGATCAAAGTAATGGACCGTTTCAATTTCTCCAAATGTTATAAATTCTGGATACAGAACTTCAACTACCATAATTATGCCTCCACTATCTCTTTAATATACAATTTAGTTTTATCAGTTAATGATTGAGCGTAATCGTCAATATCTTTAAGTATATATATGGTCTCTTCAGAATTAGGATCAATATAGTCTTTTATTTGCTCGAGGTCATCTACTATTATCAATTTACTTCTATCTACTCCATCCAATAGAGCTGTTGTTTTTAAAGGATAACCAAATTTACCGTAGAAGATAACTAGATCTATGTCTTGTGCGTATTTCATATCAGTGTTATACATCCAGCTCTGGTTTGCATTTGGTAGGTCATCTTGACCATAATCTGGTAAATATATAACTGTCTTTTTACCAATTGCATTGCTAATGTTGAAGAAAGATCGACTTGTAGCGACAGGATTGATACCTTTGGAGACCATTGTTATAACTTTTTTTGGCCCAATTTGTATTGTATTTAGACGGCTGGAAACGACTTCTATATTTTCAAATGCACCAATCAATTCTTCAGCAGAGAAGCCGTACTCTCTAAGTGTTGCATATGCAGCAATTTGGTTATAGCTATTTTCTATACTTGAACTAACTAGCGGTAAGCTGTATGCAAGATCATGGTCTAGGATATATAATAAATTATTATCTTTATCTATATCAGTAACAATATACTGAGCTGGTGGATTTTTGAAACCGCAATTTTCACAGAGATATTCTCCGATATGATGATAGCGTTTGAATTTCCAGGTGAGTAAATCGTCGCAATTAGGGCAATAAATCATATCTTGAATTTTAGAATCTATGCACTCTTTTTCACCATTTAGAGGTCTAATAGTAAAGTAAGCTCTCTTATTTCTATCACTACCTAAATAAGCACTGATAGAATCAGAGGCATTGAGGATAAGCTTCATGTCATCATTGATAGCTTCATTAATCCTTCTGAAAACATAATCTACATTAGAATTTCTATCAAAAGAATCTTGAAATAAATTTGTTACAGTTAGGCTGTTCGGTTTCAACTGATTATTATAGTGTCTCATCCATAGTTCATCTTGTTCAACAATTGCAAATTCTGCTGTTTTCTTCTCGGAGAAAGGAGATTGACTTAACATTGAAGCTATTCCAGAGATAGTATTGGAGCCTAAGCGATTAGAAATATAAGTTTTCCCTAGTATATCTAGCAAGTCACTAATCATATTATTTGTAGTGGTTTTACCATTTGTACCTGTTATACAAATAATATTATTTGGCTTATTGACATTGTCTATATAATTTTTATCTATTAAAAGGGCTGCTTCGCCAGAGTAAAAAGTTCCCTCTCTACCAAGCAATCTTAATGTCCTACGAGTCAGTTTTGCAAAAAATGACGCAAAGTTAGTTTTTAAACTCATTGAATTTCTCCTTTGGATTATTGAGTATAAGTAATTATAGTAGATAAGAAATAAAATGTCTTTTAAACAATTGTGTATATTGAAAATATATAAGCTGGAAAAACAACTAAAAAAGCTTTGAAAAAATAAAATTTACTTGCTATTTAGACTAAAATAATCTATGTTAGTAAAGTTGACAAAAAAAACTGAAATTTCTTAGTAATTAGCACATAAAAAAAGCTAGTTTTGCTTAGCGAAAGAAATTTTGGTTAAATTTTTGAATAATGTGCATAAATGCTAAAAGTTTACTTGACCTTTAGCGTGCAATATTGCTAAAATGTACAATGTTAAAGGTATTAATTGTTTAATACTAATTGTTTTATGTTAATTATTTTATACAAATAGTTAAGTTAGTTATAAGTTTTAGCGGGTAACGATTAACATTAGCTATGATTGATGTTACGCATTAATACTACAAATCACGCTGTAGTATTAAGAGGTTGGCTAAAACGGGATTAGAAGGGGAGGACTTTTTTATGGCTGAAACAAAACAAGCTGAAAAAGGGTCAATAAAGAAACCAGCTGAAGTGCATAAGCATAAAAAGAAAAAAAGCTGGAGAGGTAGAGATACCCAGTTGACAATACTGGCTATTCCAGTAGTTGTCTGGTTTATTCTATTTAGCTACTTGCCAATGATAGGTATTATCTTGGCTTTCAAAAATTACCGTCCGGTAGCAGGACAAAACTTCTTTATTAGTTTATTCCAATCTAGTTGGGCAGGACTAAAGAACTTTGAATTGCTATTCCGTACACCTGACGCAAAGATAATGATCTATAACACATTCTTCTACAACATTATCGGTATTGCTCTAGGTGCTGTTTTACCAGTTGTGATGGCTATTATTTTGTCCAACTTAAGAAGCAAAAAATTCATGAAGACAAGTCAAACAATGATTTTCTTGCCACACTTCTTATCTTGGGTTGTTGTTAATAACCTACTATATTCATTCTTATCACCAGATAGAGGTTATATTAATAACTTAATTACTAGCGCTGGTGGTGATCCGATTAACTGGTATAGTCAATCTCAATATTGGAGATTTATCCTAATATTCATGAACCAATGGAAAGGTCTTGGTTATAGTACAGTTATTTATTTATCCGCTATTACAAGTATAGATGGAGAAATGTATGAAGCTGCTATGATTGATGGTGCATCAAAATGGCAACAAACCAAATACATTACTATTCCTCACTTGAGAGTTACAGTAGCGATCTTATTAATCCTTGCTGTTGGTGGTATCGCTAGAACAGGTCTAGATATGTACTATCAATTACCACGTCAATCATTGCCACTATATAACCAATATATGACAGTTGATGTTTACGTATTCAACGCAGCTACAGGTAATGGTAATATCGCTCAAGGTTCAGCAGTTGGATTCTTGCAATCATTGATAGGATTAGTATTAATCGTATCGACGAACCTCTTGGTGCGTAAAGTAGACCCAGAGTCTTCACTATTCTAGAGAGGGGAGTTTAGTATGGCTATTAAAAAGAAAAAAGGAACAAGAACCGGTATTGAGATGTATAACCAGATCTCAATGCCAACAAATATACTTTTATCACTAATAGTGTTTGCATGGGCAATGTTATGTTTATTGCCAGTATTATTAGTTGTATCGATTTCTTTCGCTTCGGAAGCTAGTGTTAAGGCAAATGGATATCAATTCTTCCCATCAGAATTAACACTAGATGCATATAACGTAATTTTTGGTGCGGATAGTAGAATCCCTAGATCTCTATTAGTATCAGTAATAATCACACTTGTCGGAACTAGCATAGGTGTTCTTATCCAAGCGGCATATGGTTATGTATTATCACAAAGATCATATTACTTAACAAAAGCAGCTCACATATTTATTTTGATCCCAATGCTATTTGGTGGTGGTTTGATCCCATCATATATGATTAATACAGGTGTCTTAGGATTCAAAGATTCTATATTTGCTTTGATTTTGCCAGGAATGGTTGGTACAGCTAATATCATCATTATGCGTACTTACTTTAAAGGACAATTATCACAATCAATATTAGAGCAAGCCGAAATTGACGGATCTAATGAACTTAGAACATTCTTTACTATAGTATTGCCGCTGTCATTACCAGTTCTTGCAACAATCGCTATTTTCATGGCCTTTGGATACTGGAACGGTTGGATGGAAGCTAAACTATATATTAAGAAACCAGAGCTTAAACCTTTACAAGCGCTCTTAATGGATATTCAAGGAAGTATTAACTTTATGCTTTCTGAAGAGGGACAGAAGCAAGCAACGTTGCTTAATATAGAGATACCTCGTGATGGTATTAGAATGGCGTTAGTTGTTGTTATCGTTGTTCCTATTGCATTAGTTTATCCATTCTTCCAACGTTATTTCGTTAGCGGTTTGACAATAGGAGCTGTTAAAGGATAGAGCATAAGCAATGTGCATATAATTGCACGATAATAAATTAGTTTTCAATAGCCTAAAAGGCAGAGAAAAAATAAGAAAGTTAGTAATGCGCAAGCATTATAATTCTGAAACGGGGTTTGGAAGCAACTCGTAGAGGGATAGAATTTCAAATGGAGGTTGTTATGAAGAAATTCAAAAAAGCATTAAGTGCAGCATTAGCACTAGTGTTGGTAACTTCTTTAGTAGCATGTAATACCAATAGTGGTGATACAAAGAAAACTACAGAAAAACCAGCAACAGAATCAAGTGAAGGTGGATCTTCAGAAGGAGAAACAAAAGAAAATGATCCTGCAAATGATCCAGTAGAAATTGATTTGGAAAAGAGCGTTTTCTCAGCTAACTTACCAGATTACATGGGTAATGGTACAAAATTAATTTACCACACAATCGGTGGTACACCAGAAGACCTAAAATTAGTTAATGACGAGATTAACAAATACACAAAAGAGCACATGAACGTTGAAGTCGAATTAGTATTCCACGGTTGGGACGAGTATGGTTCAAACTTGAATACAATTATCAACGGTGGTGAAGCTTACGATATCGCATTCGGTTCATCAATCACAGGTGTACAACAATTTGCTAACCAAGACTTGTTCTTAGACATTAAGACAGTTATTGACAAAGCACCTAACCTAAAAGCTTTAATTTCAGAAGACCTATGGAAAGGTGTTACTAGATCAGACGGCGAAATCTTTGGTGTTCCTGCATACAAAGACTCAGCTGCAGCACAATACTGGGTATTCGATAAGAAGCTAGTAGACGCTTATGATTTAGACATTAGCGACGTTGTTTCAATGGATGATCTAGGTTCTAAGATTTTAGACAAGATCGCAGCAAGCGATGTTGAAATGCCAGCACACTTGAACAAATATCCACTATACTTCGATAAAAATGGTATCAACTCAATGCTATTTGAATATGAATCAATGGCAGCAGGTGTAGGTGTTAAATTCGGTACAACAAAAGCTGAAAACATTTACGCAGCAGAAGATATCGTTCACAAATTCCAATTGTTAGCAGATTGGTACAACAAAGGTTACATTAACCCAGACGCAAATACACGTGATGAAAAAGATCCAGATTCAGACGCAATCTTCTCAGCACAAGGTTGGGACGAAGCAGCAAGTATCTGGGGCCAAAAGAGACCTGCAGGTGTAGAAGTTAATAGACGTCTAGAACCAATGTTTACATCAGGAACAATCCAAGGTTCATACTTGGTAGTTTCAAGAGCAGCACAAAATGCTGAAGATGCAATTAAATTCATCGAAAGAATTAACGTTGACCAATACCTACGTAACCTATACGCATATGGTATCGAAGGAACACACTGGAACAAGACAGACAAAGAGAATGTCATTGTTAAGACAGAACAAGGTGCAAGCAAATATGGTGTACCTGCATACTCACAAGCTCAATTCATGAATATGTACATTGCTGCTGATGTAGTTAACGAAGAAAATGCAGAACAATACCCAGACTTGAAGATTGGTGATCCAATTCTAGAAAAAGCAAATGCTGATCAATACCGTGTAGATATTCACAAGATGAACCAAGACGCTGAAGCTTCAGAACTATTAGGTTTCGTATTCAATCCTAAGAATGTTGAAGCAGAAATCGCAGCATTGGATAACATCATTAAGAAATATCAAGCAACATTGTTGACAGGTGCAGCAGGTGTTGATGGATTACAAGGTGTTCTAGACCAAATGCACGCTGAACAAGAATCAGCTGGTATCCAAAAAGTTATTGATGAAGCTCAAAGCCAAATCGATGCTTTCCTAGGAAAATAATTATTAGTTAAAACTAGTAGATAAATTGTTAATGCTTCCGCTTGAGAGCAACAGCTCCAAGTAAAATTTAATAAATCCTTATTGGATTAATTTCGAATTAAGGTATTATGTAGATGACGGAAAAATGTTTATACATGTATCCGTCATCTTTTTTGAATTAGTGACATTGGTAGTGAAAAACAATTTATTTAAAGTTATACTAATCTCGTAAACAAAATTAAGTAAAAGACTTTTTATAGAAGGAGTTTGATATGACAAAAATTATAGGTCCAGCAATTCCAAATATGCCTTGGGAAGATAGAAAGAAAGATGGTCCACTACCATTCTGGAAGTTTTCAGGAAACCCTGTTATAGGCAGAGACGGTAACGCTGTTTCAAATAGTGTTTTTAATAGTGCGGTAGTTCCATTTGAAGATGGATTTGCAGGTGTATTCCGTTGCGATAGCCGTTCAGTAAGTATGGATATTTTCGCAGGTTTCAGTAAAGATGGTTTGAACTGGGAAATTGATGATACTCCAATCAATTTGGTACCAGATGAGAGCATTGAAGATGCAGAAAATGTAATGAATCGTGAATACAGATATGACCCACGTGTTATTAAGATTGAAGATAAGTACTATGTAAACTGGTGTAATGGTTACCATGGTCCTACAATTGGTGTGGCATGGACAAAAGACTTCAAGACTTTCCACCAAATGGAGAATGCTTACTTACCGTACAACAGAAATGGTGTACTATTCCCACGTAAGATTAACGGTAGATATATGATGTTAAGTCGTCCATCAGATACTGGACATACACCTTTTGGTGATATCTTTGTAAGCCAAAGTGAAGATCTAACATACTGGGGCCGTCATAGATATGTTATGGGTGCAGTAAAAGGTGATACATCTGCATGGCAAAGTCTAAAGATTGGTCCAGGACCAGTACCTATTGAAACAGATGAAGGATGGCTAGTAATCTATCATGGTGTTATTAACACAGCTAATGGTTACGTATATCGTGTCGGTTCAGCTATCTTGGATATTGATGAGCCATGGAAAGTTCTATATCGTTCAAAAGATTACGTATTAGCACCACATGAACTATATGAAATGGCAGGTGACGTTCCTAATGTTACTTTCCCATGTGCAGTATTAGCAGATAGTGAAACAGGACGTATTGCAATGTACTATGGTGCAGCAGATACAGTTACAGCTTTAGCATTTACTACTGTAGATGAATTAGTTCAATATACAAAAAACAGTCACTTTGAAGAATAGTGACGGTAGTTTTTAAGAGAAAACAAAAAGCAAAGAAAATCAGACACAAAAAGAAAGGGATGAAAGATGAATTATCTTCCAGAACGTGTACAAACTATTTGTGATCAGTTAAAAAGATTAACAGTCAAACAAGCATTGCCAACACCTAAGAAATGGCAATTCAAAAAAGGACAGTTTTTCTATCCAGAAGAAGCTGATCAGGATCCTACTCCATATGCAGAGTTTGATAACTCCACCATGCACTGGTATGGCCCAGATAATCACTACTGGTTCAAGAATGAAGTAGTAGTACCAGAAGAGTTTGATGGTAAACCATTATGGATTAAAGTATCAAGCCAGTTTGAGGGTGGTGAGGATATGCGTAATCCGCAATTCTTACTATTCGTAAATGGCGAAGTTACTCAAGGTATGGACGTTAACCACTTGGATGTTCTATTATCCGAGAATGCAAAAGCTGGTGATGTTTACAAACTAGATGTACAAGCTTATTCAGGTACTTTGTACCACGAATTTAACTTCTCAACTGCACTTCTAGAAATTGATCCAGAAATCAAGGATCTATACTATGACTTGCAAATTCCTCTACAAGCATTCAAGCGTTTAGAGGATGAGAGCCTAAGTAAGATAAAACTTACAAAAGTTTTGAACGATGCAGTTAACTTATTAGATTTACGTGTTCCTTATAGTGAAGAATTCTATGATTCAGTAAGAGAAACAAGAGAGTTCTTAGCTAAGGATCTATACACAGATCTAGCAGGTGAAGACGAAGTTATCGCAAGCTGTATTGGACACACTCACATTGACGTTGCTTGGTGGTGGACCGTTTCACAAACTAAGGAAAAAGTAGTACGTAGTTTCGCTACAGTACTTAAGTTGATGGAAGAGTATCCAGACTATAAATTCTTACACAGTACACCTCAAGTTTACTCATACGTTAAAGAACGTTATCCAGAAATGTTCGAACGTATTAAAGAGAGAGTAAAAGAAGGACGTTGGGAGCCTGAAGGTGCTAACTGGGTTGAGATGGATACAAATATCTCATCCGGTGAGAGTTTAACTCGTCAAATGCTATATGGTAAAAAATTCAACCGTGAGAACTTTGATCGTGAGAACAGAGTTTACTGGCTACCAGATACATTCGGTTATAACGCACAATTACCACAGCTATTAAAGAAGAGTGATGTTGACTACTTCATGACAACTAAGATTTCATGGAGCCAAGTTAACAAGATTCCTTTCGATACTTTCCACTGGAAAGGTATTGACGGTACTGAAGTTCTAACACACATGATTACAACTCCAGCTATTGGCCAAGACGTTAAAGCTGACTTCAACACCACATATAATGGTATGTTGCATCCAGATGCAATTTGTGGAGCTTGGGAAAGATATCAACAAAAAGATTTAAATAACGATATCTTAGTCTGTTTCGGTCATGGTGATGGTGGTGGTGGTGCTACCCGTTGGATGCTAGAGACAGAGAAACGTCTAAGCAAGGGTATCACAGGTATTCCTAAGACTCGTCAAGTATATGCACAACAATATTTCGATGAGTTAGAAGAGAGAGTTGGTAACAATCCTAAACTACCAGTATGGCAAGGGGATCTATACCTAGAGTATCACCGTGGTACCTACACAAGTATGGCTAGAAATAAACGTTCTAACCGTAAGACAGAATTAGGACTAATGGCTTTAGAGTTAATTTCTTCATTAGCATTAGATGGTGTTGATTATCCAAAAGAAGATATTGATCAAATCTGGACAATGGTACTACGTAACCAATTCCACGATATCTTGCCAGGTACAGCTATTAACGAAGTATATGAAGTTACAAGACTAGAATATAGAGAAGCAAAAGAAACAATTTGCAAGCTCATTGATGCACGTCTAGATTACTTGTTCGGTGAAGGTGATAAGGTAACTCTATTCAACCCACACGGTTATACAAGAAATGACGTTGTAAACCTAGGCAAAATTGATGCAAAAGCAATCCAAGCCTCAGATGGTTCTGTATACGCAGTACAACAAACAAATGATGGTGCAATTGCTTATGTAGAGAATTTACCAAGCAAGGGTTACGAGAGCTTCACAAAACTAGCTCAAGAAGTAGAGTCCAAGAATCGTTTAGTATTATCAGCTGATAAACACAGCATTGAAACTCCTTTCTATGACGTTAAGTTTGATGAAGATTTCAATATTACATCTATATATGACAAGAACAATAAACGTGAAGTAGTTCAAGACGGTAAGAGAGCAAACTTATTACGTGTCTATGAAGATAAACCAATGTACTACGATAACTGGGATATCGATTACTACTACACAGAGAAGTTCTGGGATCTAACAGATGTAGAGAGTGCAGAATGGGTAGAAGTAGGTGATATTAGAGCAACATTGCGTGTAGTACGTAAGTTTAGCAATTCAACTTTGAACCAAGATATTCACTTCTATGCTGATAGTCGTAGAATTGACTTCGTAAACGTAGTTGAGTGGAATGAATTCCAACACTTACTCAAAGTTCACTTCCCAGTAAATGTAAATACTGATGAAGCTACATTTGATATTCAATTCGGTAATATTAAACGTAAGATCCACAAGAACACAAGCTGGGATCAAGCAAGATTCGAAACTTGTGCACATAAATGGGTAGACTTATCAGAGGGTAACTACGGTGTATCCTTGATGAATGACTGTAAATATGGTCACTCCTTCATGGAATCCACAATAGTACTAAGCTTGATTAAGTCAGGTATTCAACCAAACCCAGTTTCAGACCGTGAGACACATTACTTCACTTACTCACTATTGCCACACGAAGGTGATTTTAGAGTAGGTAGAACAGTTGAAGAATCATACAACTTGAACCAAGAAGTTATTGTTAAAGATAATACAGCTGATAAAGGTAAATTCTCTCTAGTTTCAGTAGACTCACCTAATGTAGTTATTGAGACTGTTAAAGTTGCTGAAGATGGCGAAGGTAAAGTTGTAAGATTGTACGAGTCAGAAAACTCATACACACACGTAACATTAAAATGGAATGGCGAATTCTCTTCAGTTGAAGCATGTAACTTACAAGAACGTACTCTAAGTGCAGATGAGGCTTCACAACCTGTTGTAGATGAAGATGGTATCCACTTCACAATCAAGCCTTACGAAATTTACAGCTTGAGAATTAAATAATAAAAACTAATCTATTTGAATAGTTAAAACTCAACGGAGTAGTAAATTTTACTACTCCGTTGTTATTTTTGTTCTAGAAAAGAGCTGGATAATATGGTAAACTAACTTTAACCTAGAGTATAAAGAAAGTGAGGTTTTTTAATATGAGTGAAGATAAAGATATGAAAATGCGAAATAGAATTAGAGAATACAGATTGCCATACAATCTATCCCAACATAGATTAGGGAAGAAAGTTGGCGTTTCTAGAATTAGCATTAACAAGATTGAAAATGGTAAAACAATTCCTAGTTTGAAATTAGCTCACAAAATTGCAGAAGCAGTTAATGCCTCAATATATGAAATTTTTGACTTAGACGGTTCAGGGGATTACGAATATAAAAAACATAAAGAAGATTAGTTTGTATTACAATTATATAAAATAGAAAAAATTGATGAATTTGAGAGGGGTATGTAATGGGGTTTGCTCAAGTTATCAAGAAGGTCTTCACTGTTGACTGGAAAAGTTTGTTGCCACTTATTAGACAGGCTAAAAGGTCAACAGGAAGGTCTTATTATGATTTGTGCTCAGATATTAAAAGATGTAACAATGCAGGTTTCAACTGGGGTGAGTATTTTGTTTTTGGTTTTCAACACAATACTGACAGTGAATATAGGAAGTCATTTGTCTGTAATTTACCGCACTATAGAGAGATAGCAGATTATTTTGATACAGAGTCCAAAGATTTTAGCATTATAGAAGATAAAGGTATGTTTAATAAGAAGTTTGATGCGTTTAGGACTGTAAAAAGTTTGGATTTGCGCTCTGCAAGCTTTGATGAATTTAGTGAATTTGTTGATACTCATGAGATTATGTGGGCCAAAAATCCACTCGGCTATGGTGGAAGTTCAGTTTTTAGATTAAAGAGGGAAGAACTTCAAAGTAAGTCACTTAAGAAAAGCTATGAAGATCTAATAAGTAAAGAGCTCTTCGTTTTAGAAGGAAATATTGTGCAACATCCAGAGATGTCTAAATTATCATTGAACTCAGTTAATACTATTAGAGTTATGACAATTCGCGATAAGCAAGGCAACATTACAACACCATTTGCGGCTTCAAGGATAGCAACAGATGACTGTGACAAGGATAACTGTTCTTTGAAAGGTGCTAACTGTATACTGGACGAGAGAGGAGTTGTAAACTATCCTTATTTTAGAATCTATCCTGATATTAAAGAATTCAGTGAAAATCAATTTACTGGGTTTAAGTTGATAGGTTTCCAGGTACCATATTTTGAAGAAGCTTTGGAAATCTGCAAAAAAGCCTTGGAATTAACAGATTTTAATTTTATTGGCTGGGATGTTGCGATAACCGAAAATGGTCCGTGCCTAATAGAAGCTAACCGTGCTGCTAGTTTTGACCTTTTCCAATCTTATACTCAATTACAAGATGGTCAAGGTAAAAAGAAAGAACTTGAAAAGTATCTAGGATTTGAGTTAAGTGAGCGAGATATTTAGTTAGTTAACATAGTTATATATTTAAGCAAGAAAAAAGCGGTGGAGCAAATTTGTTCCGCCGCTTTGCTGTTCACTCTAGTGAAAATTTATTATTTTATGCCAGCAATTTTTTCGATTTCTGATCTAAGTTCTTTTTCTAGAGATTCAGCTTCTTCACGATCTGCTTTAAGTGAGATGTAGATTTTTAGCTTAGGCTCAGTACCGGAAGGTCTGACTACGAAGCTACCGTTTTCACCAAGTATGAATTTCAATACATCAGATTTTGGCAAATCATCAACACCTTTGTTGTAGTCGAAGATTTCTGTAACTTTCATACCTGCAATTTCAGAAATTTCTTGATCACGCAAACCTTGCATAATTGCATTCATTCTTTCGAAACCTGCTTGACCCTCGAATTGATATGACTCTAAAGTATCTAGGTAGAAGCCATATTTATCGTAGATTTCTTCGAGTTTATCAAATAGGTTTACGCCATTTGTCATGTAGTATGAGAACATTTCAGCAACTAAGATAGCAGCGTTAACAGCATCTTTATCACGTACATAAGGACCACTTAAGTAACCATAGCTTTCTTCGAAACCTAAGATATAGTCATCAACTCTACCTACAGCTTCTAACTTAGCAATTTGCTCACCGATATATTTAAATCCTGTCAAGACGTTAACTGTCTCAACATTGTTAGAATCAGCAACTTTTTCTGCGAGTGAAGTAGTTACTATAGTCTTAACAAAAACTGGATGCTCTGGCATAGTATTTGTAGTTTGTTTACGGTGAATAATGTAATCTAGCAGTAAAACACCAACTAAGTTACCAGAAACTAACTCGAACTCTCCTGAAGGGTTCTTAATTGCAATACCTAGACGGTCTGCGTCAGGGTCAGTTGCCATAAACATATCAGCGTCTTCACGTTTAGCATACTCAATACCAAGAGCCATAGCTTCAGGATATTCAGGGTTTGGATATGGAGCTGTTGGGAAGTTACCATCTGGCAATTCTTGCTCTTTAACAACGCTTAAGTTTGTGTATCCCATTTCCTCTAGAGCACGTAAAACAGGTTTCAAACCAGCACCGTGAATTGGTGAGTAGATGATTTTAACATCTTTGTTTATCTTTGTATTCTCGTCAATTTCAGACTCGTTTTTTACAGCTTCAATATAAGCTGTGTAAACTTCAGGCTCGATGTATTTAATCTTACCAGCAGCCAAAGCTGAGTCGAAGTCGTACTCTACAATATCGTTGAAAGTATCTAGCTTGTTGATTTCTTCAGAAATTGCAGCAGCTACATCTGTCTTGATTTGGCAACCATCTGCTCCATAAACTTTGTAACCGTTATATTGTGCAGGGTTGTGTGAAGCAGTGACCATTACACCAGCATCAGTTTGCAATTCTCTAATTGCAAAAGATACTGCAGGTGTTGGCATTAGTTCAGGATAAAGATGAACTTGAATACCATTAGCAGCATAAACAGCAGCTGCTACTTGTGAGAATAGGTCAGATTTAATACGTGAGTCATAACCAATAGCAATTGATTTTTGCTCTGATTTTGCTGTCTTGTTGACGTAATTTGCTAAACCTTGTGAAGCTTTTGCAACAGTATAAATGTTCATTCTGTTAGTACCAGCTCCTATAGTTCCACGTAAACCACCTGTACCAAATGCTAGATCACGGTAGAAGGCGTCATTGATTTTTTCTTCGTTTCCTGAAATGGATTTCAACTCAGCAAGAAGACTTTCATCTTCAACTTTGTCTAACCATACTTGATATAATTCTTTAACGTTTCTTTCCATTAAAATACCTCTTTTCCTTTTTTCTTCTCTCCTAAGTTTTTCTAAAAACTTTCTAAAAACTTTTTAGTTTGCTTAGATATACTTTTCCTAGCTAAAATTTGCAGTTTTCTTAGTATTTAATAAATAAATTTTGCTTTTATACATCACTTTCAGAAGGTTGAACTCTACTTATAATAGCCCTACAATTACCAGATAACAATACTGAATCAGAACCGGCAGGAACAAATATTGTTTCACCTAATTTAAGTTCAACTTCTTCATTTCCTCGGCTAGCTTTTGCTTCACCTTCGATGATTGTTAAGCCTAAGAAACTTTCATCGCCAACTTCTAGGTTTCTTTCTCCATCAACTGTGATTAGGTCAGTTTGGAAATGTTTGCCGTAGAATAATTTCTCTTCACCAGATTTTCTATCTTTAGCTAATGAGACATTTTTCATATCTACTGGGTCTAGATCCATAACTGCGAAAGATTGCTCTACGTGTAATTCTCTAGGCTTACCGTCGCTTCCTGGTCTATTGTAGTCAAATAATCTGTATGTAATGTTTGAGCTTTGTTGAATCTCGTACACAAGAACACCAACACCAATTGCATGAATAGTGCCTGAAGGTACGTAGAAACAGTCTCCTGGTTGAACTTCAAATGGTCTTAATAACTCTGCAAAAGTACCATCTTTAAGTTTCTCTCTAGCTTCCGCTTCATTAAGAGTTTCTTTTGGGCCAAGATAGATGAAACTACCTTCTTCAGCGCCGATAATGTACCACATTTCTGTTTTACCATTATCTCCCTCATTTTTGTGGGCGTATTCATCATCTGGGTGTACTTGTATAGATAGAGCTGATTTAGCATCAATAAATTTAGTTAAGATTGGGAAGTATCCAATTTCATTAGGGTATGTTCCCATTACTTCAGGGTTTTCTTTAACAACTGCTGCCAAAGTTTTACCTGCAAGTTCGCCATTTTCTATAATTGCTTCGCCATCTGCGTGTGCAGAGATTTCCCAAGTTTCACCTATTTGAGTACCAGGCTCAGCCTTATCAAATTCATTTGCAAGTCTAGTACCACCCCATACTTTTGGAGATATTGCTGGTTTCAATTTAAAAATTTTGTTCACCTTTTAGCCTCCCTCTGAGTCATAAATATTTGCTTTTATTCTACCAAATTATCGAGCTATATTGAAGATGCTATTCTTGATTAGTGTGTAAGTAAGCGTAAGTTTTAAGAGAAATTTACAAGCTGCAAAAATGATATAATAGTGTTTACAAATTTAATGGATATATTATTTGGCAATAGTGGGTGAATTCTAGTAAAATATAGCCATTAAATAAATAATTCAGTTAAGAGAGATAATAAGTGAGACGTAAAAACAAAATAGTAATAATGTTAATAGTCCTAGCGGTCTTCTTCCTTAGCTATTTGTTGTATAAAAACAGCTTGGCAAATAAGATGAAAGAGGAGCTTAATACTAGGTACCCAATCGATACTTTTGAGGTAAAAAATGTAAAGCTCACTCTGATACCTTTAGGCGCAAATGCTGAGGCAAAAGCTAAGAATATGGGCACTGAATTTGACGTAAGCTATGTTTACAAATTAGGTTTAGCAGGTAATGAAATTAGAGATAACCTATATAAAGTTAAAACAGAGAATTTTTATAAAGAGAAACTTAAAGCTTTCATGGACAAATATAGTGACTGGATAGAGGGTTATAATATTGAGAGTGTAACAGATTCAGAGAAGGCTCTAGATCTTAATCTATCTATATTCCCTGCTAGAGTAGATGTGGTTTTATCTACTAAGATTAAAAATACTAACGAATATCTTGATGCAGTTAAATTCTTGCTACAGAAATTTAATGAACAAAAACAAGCTGATGCAGATTTAAAGGATTTGAAAGCCGTAAGGTTCTATTCTTTCCCAGGAAGTATAACAGAGCTCAATGTTAAGAATATAGGCTTAGATGCTAATAACTTGACCCAAGCAACTTACCCTGAGACAGAAGCAAGCACTGAAATAACAAGCGCTGGTAATGAAACTACAACTACAACAACAGAACAAACTACAAATACTAGTACCAGCACGGAAAAAGCAAAAAATCCATTGTATGTATTGGAATTCAATTCTTTCCTAGATAGTATAGATCTAGAGAACGTTAAGAATGGAGTAAGGTTAAGAGGTATAAGCAAAAAAGAGCTTAACCAATTATCTGAAAGATATGATTTGGACAAAGAAGCTTTGGAAAGATTGAAAGTTGCGGAGGATAGACAAACAAGAGACGTAGCTTTTTCCAAGTTGCAAGAAAGTGCAAAAGCAGAAGGTCAAACTTTGACCAGTCCAAGTGAAGAAGAATTTAAACCAAGTGAAAAGAAGTAGAAAATTTAAGATAGTAATATTTGATATCTTTAAATAAATTCTCCAACATTGCAGATAATTATTGTTACAAGTAAAACGAGGATATATTATGACAGAAAATAATAACAACAATAATAGAAATTCAGATAATAAAAACTCTAATATTGCAAAAAGCAGACCTAGAAGAGGGATGAATCAAGAACATAGAGCAAATTCTAATTCAGGACAGAAAGCTAGTGCGAGAGTTGTAGGTGGAAATAATAACAATAGTAGAGCTAATAAAGATCGTACAGATAATAATGCTAATAATAAGAGCTCAAACAATAACAAGTCTAATAATCGCACTGCTAATATGTCAGACAACAGAAAAAACAATAGAAACAATAGAAATAATAAACAGGACAGCAATGCTTCTAATAAGCAATTAAGACAAAACCAAAACTCTAGAAATTCTGGAAATAAAGTTAATAGGCAGTCTCAAGACCAAAGAACTAATCAAGAATCAAATAGAAATTCTAAGCCAAAACGTATGCAAGATAAGCATAAAGGTAATCGCAGAAGAAATTTTGGTCCACAAGTTGACAAGGAAACTATGTCTGAAGTTGAGACCATAGAGGATATTCGTCGTGAGATTGCAGATATTGAAAAAGAGATAGCTTTGGAGATATCAAGTATAGAAAGTATTGGACTATAGCGTTGTCATTGTTATAGCAACAGGATAAGTGAAGTTTAAAACTATGAAAAAGGGACTATTTATAACAATTGAAGGTGGTGACGGAGTTGGTAAAGGAACTCAGGTCAAATTTATTCAAGAGTATTTATTGTCCCAAAATATAGATTATATTTCACTAAGAGAGCCTGGTGGCAGTAGAATTGGTGAGGCGATTAGAGAAATTTTACTGGACAAAGATAATCTAAATATGACAGCGGAGGCTGAACTACTGCTATTTAATGCTGGTAGAGCTCAGTTGGTTGAAGAATTAGTTAAACCAACAATAGCTAAAGGTACTTGGGTTATATCGGATAGATTTTATGATTCAAGTATTGCCTATCAAGTTGGAGGTAGAGGCCTTAACGAAAGACAGGCTCGTGAAATAATTGAATTTGCTTGCCAAGGACTGGAACCTGATGTGACTATCTATTTAGATCTCTCTGTAGATGAAGCTATTAAGCGCAGAGAGAAAAGAGAGATTGAAACTAATACCTCAGAAGACAGAATGGAATTGGAAAGTACGAATTTTGCTCGCAGAGTGAGAGATAAATATCTTGAAATAGCGGCAAGTGAGCCTAGAGTAAAAACTGTAGATGCTGGTGGTAGTATTCAAGAGGTCAGCTCAAAAATAAAAGAAATTCTAGATGAATTAATAAAAGATTTCAGAGGAGGTAAATTATGAAATTAATTTTCACTATAGTTCATGATGATGATAGTAGTAGAGTTATGGGTGCTCTAAACAAGGAAGGTTATAGAATTACAAAACTAAGCTCTACAGGTGGTTTCTTACGTTCTGGTAATACTACTTTGATGTGTGGTGTTGAGGATGATCAAGTTAAAGAAGCTTTGGATATTATTAGAGATCACTCAAGTTCCAGAAAAGTTGCAGTTGATGCAAGTAGTCTAGGTGCTACAACAATGGGCTATGGAGCATATCCAGTAGAAGTTAATGTTGGTGGTGCAACAGTTTTCATAGTAAATGTTGAATATTTTGAAAAAATGTAAAAATTACAACAACTTAATAGGCCGCAATGAGATTAAGAGTGAGTTGATTAAACTTGCTCAAACTATGGACGATAGATTTATCGTTTTTGTCGGCTCTCAAGGTACAGACAAAGAAGCTTGGGCTGATGCCCTGGCTTCTAATCTATTATGTGAGAATCCTAGAGAAGATGGTGCTTGCTTAGAGTGCAGAGCCTGCAAGTATTTGGAGAATGGAACTCATCCTGATTATTTGGAAATAAACCCTGAAAAAGAATCTAAAAATATTGCTATTCAGACGATCAGAGATAGAGTTCATGCTGAGATTAATATTTTGCCACAGTTAAATAATGTAAAACTCTGGAGAATCGATGCTAATGCTTTGCAAGAGGGTGCTCAGAATGCGCTGTTGAAAGTTTTGGAAGAACCACCAAGTTATGCATACTTTATTTTGACTATAGATGATAGGACGAAATTACTTCCAACTCTAAGATCTAGAGCAAGAGAAATTAAAATACCAGCAATGAGTCGTGTGGACTTGAACACCTTACTAGATCAGCATGACGTTAGTGATCCTAATCAGAGAAGTTTAGCGATTAACTTTTCCTCAGGTTTACCGGAATTAGCCTTACAGTTAGCGGAAGATGAGGGTTTACAGGAAGAACGTAAGAATGTGTTTAAGTGGTTTGTAGAATTCTTGCGTGCTAGAGAAGTTGATGTTTTGACTACTTCTTATGATTTTTGGGACAAAAGCAAATCCAGCATGGATACGAACATATTGTTTTTGCAGAGTTTCCTGAGAGATATGGTTTTGTTACATGCTAAGCCAGAAATTGAAAAAGATAATTTGCTAAACCAGGATATGCTTAACTATTTACAGAGATTAAATCAGGAATATAAATTTTCAGTAGAAAATCTTTCAAATGCTTTGCGCACTCTTAATGAAGTTTCTAAGAGAAGCAAGGCAAATGTAAATTTTGAGATTAGTATCTGTGGTATGTTGCTTAAAATGAGGAATGCTTTAAACTTAAACAAATAAAACAAAACTTAGATTTTAAAGATAGAGTAAAGAATTTCTTAGAAAAGGAAAAACGATTAAGTATATGGACCAAAAAAGTAATAATGCCAAGGTAAAAGAACATAACAGAAAGGCACAGAATATCTCTGCCTATTCTGCCTATATGCTTTTTGCAATAATTGCTGTAGTACTTGCCAAGGTAATAGGTTTTGTACGTGAAATTATGATTACCCACCGTTTCGGCTATGGTAATGTCACTGATGGCTATTACTTAGGTTTTGCAGTTCCTGACCTTGTTTACAATATTCTAGTTGGTGGTGCTATTGGTGCAGCCGTTGTACCAATGTTATCAGGAGCTATTGAGAGAGATGAGGAAGATAAGGTATGGCCTAGTATTTCTACCTTCTTTACCTTTATAATGATTTTATTTGCAGGATTCATGCTTGTAGGAGAGTTGTTTTCTGAAGAGATAATTAGTTTCTTGAATCCTGGTCAGAATATGGAAGTTTTGGGTATAGCAACTTCTGTGTCTAGAGTTGTTTACCTGCAAACTTTCTTTTTTATATTATTAGCAATAATAACTTCAACTTTGTCAGCTAATAAAGTGTATGGATTACCTGCCTTAGGTGATAGTGTTTATAATATTTTCTATTTATTAGCGATAATATTCTTTGCTTCACCTACTAAAGAAGGGGCAGTAAACGTAGCTTGGGGTGTGGTTTTTGCAGCAGTAATGTACTTCTTATATATATTTTATTTCGCAAAACCATATATGGTGAAATATAGACCTAACTTGAACGTCAAGGATAGGAAGTTCTGGTACCTACTCTGGCTAGCAGTCCCAGCATTATTATCTGGTACAGTTGCGCAGTTAAACACTATTGTGCAACAAAGTTTTGCCGGCTTGGCTCAACAGAATATACCAAATGCAAGTACGGGTGTTGTCACAAGCTTGAGAAATGCTAACACATTATTTAATTTACCTTACCAAGTAATAGTCTCAAGTATAGGTAGTTTCCTGCTATCTAACATTAGTGGTTTCATGGCGAGAGGTGCAGATAAAGAAGCTAGTAATTTCCTGACCAAAACAGTTAAGTTAGTTTTAGTGATTATGGTTCCTGTAGCATTGTTCTTTGCAGTCTTTTCAGAAGAGACTGTACAGGCAGTGTATCAATGGAATCCTGCCACTTACACTAATGAAAATGTAAAAGTTACAGCAGCTATTTTGAGAATTTACTCAATAAACTTTATTGTTGGACCTTTTTTATATTTTATTAATCAAGTATTTTTTGCCTTGCAAAAGAACTATATTATCCTAATTACAACAACCATAAATTTACTGACCAACTATCTATTTTGCTTTGTTTTTATCAATGGATTTAGCTTAGGTATTGATGGATTGGCCTGGGCAACAGTTCTTAGCCAAATCTTGGTTACTATAATTTCATATATTATCTTAAGCATGATGAAAAACAAGATTGAAGTTGAGAGCATGAATAGTTTCGCCTGGAAATCTATAGTTGCCTCACTATTCACATTCAGTATATTGGTGTTGATGCATACAGTTAGCCCAATTTACTCAAGCAAGATTAAACAATTAGTTCTGTATGTAATTAATGGGTTAATTGCCATGGGAGCATATTTCACCGCATCACATTTATTGGAAGTTCATGAAGTTACATGGATCTTCAGGATGATTAAATCTCTATTTAAAAAGGTGAAAAATAAACTAAGATTAGGTAAATAATATGACTCCAGATAGACGTGAGCAAGTTCCTGAATATATGAAGAAAATCAAAGATTATCCAGGCTTGCGTTTGGAAAATTTGGAGCGAGCAGGTCTATTATATTTTCAACTAGAAGATAGTTTTCGTTATGGGAATGAACAAATTTTCCTAGTCAATTTTGCAAAAAGTTTAATTAATAAAGCTGAGATGAAAAGTTTAGAGAATGGTAAATCTCAACTTAATATACTAGATCCTGGAGCTGGGGCAGGAATATTGACAGTCTTGAGTTCAGCTCATTTCCCTAATTCTCAAGGAGTGGCAATAGAGTTAATGGAACGACCATATGAACTTCTCAAAGCCAACTTGAAAATGAACAATCTAGATAAACGTTTCCAGGCAGTAAGAGCGGATATTCAAGCTTTGGCTAATTCTGACTCTACTGAGCTTGCTGACTTGCACTACCAAGAACAATTTGACTTGGCTATTTGTAACCCACCATATTTTAAGCAAAATTCAGGACCATCTAGAGATCTGAGCATTACTTCTGAACTTGAAGTAAGTGCAGCTAGAGATGAGATTTTTTTGACCTTGGATGACTACATGAAATTCGTTAGCAAGTCACTTAAATATTCTGGCAAAATGGCTTTGTTGCATAGGCCGGAACGTCTAGTTGAGACAATAAATATTGCGAGCAAATATCAGCTGTATCCCTATTATCTACGTGCTGTTTTGCCTAAACATGATGCCAAGGTAAAAGTATTTTTGCTAGCTTTATCTAAGGGTAAGAAGCGCAGTTTCGAATGGGGCAAGGATTTGGTCATTTATAATAAGGCTGGAGAGTATACTGATGAAGTAGCAGCTTATTATAGTGAGGTGTAGAAGCGATGAGAGATGATTTTATTGAAAGTTTTCCAAAAAAGAAATTACAAGAAATATGGGAGAGTACTGAGGTAGAGCCTGGAGTTCTTTACATAGTTGGGACTCCTATAGGGAATTTAGGAGATATTTCCGTAAGAGCTCTAAGTACATTAGCTCAAGTTGATACAGTCCTAGCAGAGGATACTAGGACCAGTTCAGAATTGCTTTTGCCTTTTGGAATTAAGCCACATTACCTAAGTTTTCATCAACATAATTTTCGTTCACGTATAGAAAATGTAATTGCTGATTTGGAGTCAGGCAAGTCTATAGCTCAAATCTCAGATGCCGGTATGCCTACTATTTCAGATCCAGGAGTAGAGCTTGTTGATGCTTGTTTAGATGCTGGTTTGGAAGTTAGAGTAGTCCCAGGACCGTCAGCAAGTATAGCGATAGTTAGTTTGGGTGGGTTGCCAGCAGATGATTTTAGATTTGTTGGTTTTTTGCCACAGAAAGAATCTGATAAACATGAACTCCTACAAGATATTAAGAATTATAGGGGTATTACAGTTCTTTATGAAGCACCACATAGACTATTACAAACTTTAAATGATTTAGTTGCAGCAGGATTTGGACAAAGAGAACTTGTAGTTGGTCGTGAACTTACAAAAAGATATGAAGAAGTAATTAGAGACACTGTAGAAAATATTATTGAATATTATTCGGAAAATAAGATTAGAGGAGAATTTGTTTTGCTACTTGGAAAAACAAGTGCTGCAGAAGAAGCAGCTCAGAGTATAAATGAAGAGCAGGATTTGAAAGAGCAAATTGAAGAAGCACTTAAGGCAGATAAGACAAGCAAAACCATTCTCTTAGAGTTGCAGGACAAAAGCAATTTACCCAAGAATGAACTGAAAAAAATGATAGCTTCAATTAAGACTGAATTAGAAAATTAGAATAATAATTAAAAAGTGTAATGCTGAAAAGGCGAGATGTAGAAAAAGCTAGATACAGAAAAACAAAATACAAAAAGAAATGCAGAAAATTTAATAATTTTTTCTGATAAAAGCATGTATTCTATTAGAGAATAGAATTTCAAGAATGAATAGACTTTCAAGAAAAAATTTCAAGAAAATTGAGGAAGAACTATGGAAATTGTGAAAAAGCAAAGAAAAGTAGAACGTAATAAGAAGATATTTATACTAACTTTGGCGTTCTTTATTCCAGCAATAATAATGACAGTAACGTATATGTTGATGCAATTCTATCCTGCAGGTGATAGAACTCCTTTGACAATCGACTTATATCATCAGTATGTATCCTTCTTGGCGGAACTACGTCGCAAGTTATTATCTGGTGAAAATATATTCTATTCTTGGTCAGTTGGAATGGGAACAAACTTTTATGCTTTGACAGCATATTACGCTGCCTCACCTCTTAATTTATTATTAGTATTATTCCCTCTTGAACATATCACTGAAGCAGTGACCTTCCTTACTGTTACCAAGATTGGTTTATCAGGCTTAACATTTGCGTATATGCTCTATGAAGGGCCAGCGAAGCGTTTAGGTTCAGCCACTATAAGGTCTAGAAGAGAAGTCAGATTAAGTAAAGCAGATGATAAAAGTACAGATATTTTTATAATAATATTGGCTACTGCTTATGCACTTAATGGTTTCAACTTGACATATTCATGGGATATTATGTGGTTAGACGTTATAGTCTTACTTCCAATAATTATACTTGGCGTAAATAAGGCTATTAGAGAAAGTAAATTTACAACTTATATAATTAGCCTGGCAATGGCACTGATAATTAACTACTACTTGGCTTTCTTTGTATGTTTGTTCGTGGCGTGTTATTTCTTCGTAGCATATTTCACTGCGAAATCAGAAGCTCAACAGTTAAAATCCGATTTAGCTTATGCAAAGCATGGTGTCATTAATGAAGACAGTTTAATCAACCCATATGAGGAAGAATATAGCGTAGATAATGAAGCTGAATATCGAAAGAGTGAATTAGAATACAAACTCTTGAATGTTAAATTCTGGCCTGTATTTAGCAAGTTTGCTTTGTTTACAGTAATTGCATTGGCCATTAGTGCAGTGATGTTATTACCAACAGCCTTATCATTAGTTGATACATCTGCAGCAGGCGATGCTTGGCCAAGTGATATGCGCATTAATTTCGATGCTTTTGACTTCATGTCTAGAGGCTTGATGAATATGAGCCCTGACATTCGTAGTGGACTACCTAATATTTATGTTGGCATTTTAGCTTTCATCTTCTTGCCACTCTATGTATTCGCTAACAAGATTGGTAATGGAGAGAAGATTAGTCATCTAGCTTTATTAGGATTCTTATATATAAGCTTTAATAATAATTTCTTAGACTTTTTCTGGCACGGTATGCACTATCCAAACCAACTTCCTTATAGATATGCATTCTTATTTTCATTTGTACTCCTATTGATAATGTTTAGAACCTTAACCGTTATCAGAGAGTACTCCGCCAAGACTTTAATGATGATATCTGCCGGTGCCATCTTATTTGTGGTATTAGCAGAAAAACTTAACGATAATGTCAGCAGAGAAAATGCTTTTATTAATATCTTGTACTTTATAGTTTATTTAGCAATGTTTGCAGGATTTAGAAAAGCTAGAAATTTCCGTACTGCAAGCTTGCTTCTAGGAATCATTATTATTAGTGAGTTAATAGTAAATAGCTTCATGACTATATACACAATAGGAGAAAATGAAGTTTACACTAGAAGATCTAGTTTTGTAGATGATATGCACGATGTTGGACAGTTAATAGATGTTGCCAAAGAGCAAGAGAATGGTGACTTTTTCCGTATGGAAGTTAAGCCACAAAAGACTACCAACGATGGTGCTCTCTATGGTTATCCAGGAATTACTCTATTTAGTTCAACTAGTAGAGAAGCTACAGCTAAGCTAATGAAGAAATTAGCTTTCCACGGTAATAATATTAATAGTTATAAATATGTTGATTCTACCAACGTTGGTAACTCGCTCTTGGGTATGAAATATCTGCTCTTGAAAAATGGTGCAAGTAGAGATACTTCTCTGGAAAAAGTAGAAGAATATAACGATATGACTCTTCTAAAAAATCCTCATGCACTTGAGGTAGGTGCTGCAGCAGGACCAGAACTTAAATTCTGGAACCCAACAGATAGCTCACCATTTTCAAACTGGAACAGCTTGTTAAAAGCCTTGGGCGAAGAAGGTTTATTTGAACATGTAGATCCAGAAGTCGTAAATGGTTATAACTTCGGTCCAGCTAGTGGTTCTGGTGACTCAGGTGTAACGATAACACCTGAAGATTTCAATGCTTCTGGTCTAATGAACTTCAAGATAGATGTGAAAGAAGATCAATTCTTGTATCTTGCAATTGAAACAAGCAAAGACATGCGAGTTAAAGTACGAGTCAATGAAACAACTAATGATGAAGAAGTTAAGAAAGGTAGGTCAGGAACTGTACGTCAAGCTGAAGCTCGAAATATCCATTGGATTGAGACTTTTGACGTTGGATATGTTGCTGCTGGAGATGAAGTAAACTTTAGCATTGAACAAGATAAGGACAAAGCAAGTGCAGTTACTGTATATGCCGCAACTGTTGATAAAGCTAAGTATGAACGTGTCATTAGTAGTATTAAAGAACAAGAAGTTGATGTGCAAGAGTGGAATGCTAATTCATTGGTAGCAAAATATAATGCAAAAACTGATGGTAACCTATTCTTGAATATCCCTTACGATAGCTCTTGGAAAGCTTATATTGATGGTGAAGAAGTCAAGATAGAATCAATCGCAGAGACAGCGTTGTTGAGTGTTCCTACTGAGGCCGGAGAGCACGAGCTGAAATTAGTTTTTGTGCCTAGAGGGTTTGAACTAGGATTAACAATGTCTATAGGCGGATTGATCTTATTATTAGTCTTATGCTTAATTAGAAAACTTTACATTGTCAAAAAAGATAAAGAAAGAGTTTCTAATTATATTGAGTTGAAGAATAACTTATATGCTGAATATAGAGAAGCTTACAGTTTTATTGAATCTTTGAAATTGGAAAATGAAAATTCAGATGATTTACTTGTCGAATCTGAGAGAGTTAGAAAAGATGGTGAGACTGCAGTTGTAGCTCAAGAAATTAGAGAAGCAGAAGAATTACTAGCGTCTGCGAACGCTTTAGAAAAAGCCAGAGCTTATGAGAGTAAGAATTATAAGCTACGTATAGCGGATAGTAATGAAATTTATTATGAGCTTGAGCAAAAAGCTTTGCGTGAACGTGAGATTGATTCATTGATGAAAGGTATAAATAAATACCTGAAAGATAAGTCAGGCGAATTTGATGCTATAGAAGTTGACGAAGCAAAAGTTGCAGACAATGTTATTGTGAGACAAGCACCTGAACTCTCTGAAAATTTACAAACTGAGCTTGAATCAGCAGAGCAAGAAGTAGAAGCAGAATCAGCAGAGCGTGATGAAATAGCAGAATCAGCAGAATATGAAAAAGTAGAAGAAGCCGAAACAGAAAAGAATGAAGTAGAGGCAGAAAATGCTCTCGATAATCTTGCTGACACTGATGCTGATATTCAGTGGAAGAAATCTGATGATAATCAAGACTAATTAAAATACTTTTCACGAAAACAAGAGAAAATGAGAGAAAACGAGAGAAAAGTGAAGTTTCAGTGCGAAAAATCAAAAAAGTCTTGACAGATAATTTTTAGATGATAGAATAGACAAGCATTTCAATAGAAGTGCGTATTTAAGTGCTTTAAACTAAAATTAAAGAAATAAAAAAGGAGGGGCATGATGAGTACAGAATTTGTAAAAGCAGCTGATGTTGAACGCAAATGGTATCTTGTAGATGCAGAAGGCAAGACTCTAGGTCGTTTGTCTACTGAAATTGCTACAATTTTAATGGGAAAAAATAAACCAACTTACACACCATCAATGGACACAGGTGATTTTGTAGTAGTAATTAATGCAGAAAAAGTTGAATTAACAGGTAATAAGTGGAGAGATAAATTCTACCGTTACCACACAGGACACCCAGGTGGTTTGAAAGAAATTCGTTACAGCGAATTAGTACAACGTAAACCTGAGAAATTAATTGAATTAGCAGTTAAGGGCATGCTACCTAAGAGTAAATTAGGTCGTGCACAAATCAAGAAATTAAAAGTATACGCAGGTGCAGAGCATCCACACGAAGCTCAACAACCTGAAACTTTAGAAATATAGGAGGATAGCAGATGAAATCAACAACAATGAAAGCTCCTCATGGTCAAGTATATTACTACGGTACAGGTCGTCGTAAAGAAGCAGTTGCTAAAGTACGTTTGCTACCTGGTACAGGAAAATATGAAATCAATGGCAAAGAATTAAAAGAATACTTCCCATTGAAGTCATACGAATTAATCGTAGAGCAACCATTCAAATTAACATCTACAGCAGGTAAATTTGATGTATTTGTAAGTGTAACTGGTGGTGGTATCTCAGGACAAGCTGGTGCAGTTCGTCACGGTATCGCAAATGCTTTATTAGCAGTAGATTCAGATTCTTACCGTAAACCATTGAAGGAAGCCGGTCTATTGACCCGTGATTCACGTGTTAAAGAGCGTAAGAAATATGGTCTTAAGAAAGCTCGTAAAGCAAGCCAATTCTCAAAACGTTAATTCGTTTGTTTGGATTCTTGCTATATCGAAATTGGAAGTTTCAGACTTATTGGAATTTTCAGAGATTTTCAAAATATCAAAAAAATCAAATCCCAGTTGTAGCAGTGCACTGGGATTTTTTGTGTTTGTGATTAGTTTTATAGCAGTTTCCGGAACAATATAATGATTTGCGGAACAATAGCAGAGTGTTTGCGGAACAATGTAGTAATTAGTAGAAAAAATGAAACCAGTAAATTACTTCTCTAGCTTATCAATGAAATAGAAACGTAAATCTTCACCTCCTTGCTCCTCGCCAATAAGCAGAACCTCGACATAATCTTTTTTCCAGGTGACATTCCAGTTTTCTTCGTCCAAATATTTTCCGTCATTAGAAATTTCGGTGTTGAGCTCTTGTCTTTCCTTCTCAGGCTTTTCTAGCAATACACGTACTTCCGATGATCCAAAAAATACAGGAGATTCTGTCTCGATAAATGACAGAGTATATTTACCATCATGAGAAATTGAAGTTGCTATTAAACGTGGCCTGGTAAAAACATAAAAAGCACTAGCTAAAAATATAAATAAGGTTGAGAGTGCAATTAACAAAACAGCATGTTTTTTAAGAAAGTTTTTCATATCAATATCCTTATAATCAAGATCCCTTATAACTTTAATAGAATTTATTTTAATACAACTGTTAAAATTATACGTGGTTTAAATTTTTTAGTAGCTGAATAAGCGCATCTTTGGAGGTAAAAATGAATATTGCAATTATTGGTGGTGGACTAATTGGTTCTAGAGTTCTTAGGAGCTTAATTAATCACGAGAAATTCAATGAAAACTTCAATATAGATGTTTATGAGAAGCGTCCTGAGTTGTCCAAAGGTATGCCGCATATTAGAGATACAGACACAAAAGTTATTAATACTAGGGTAAGTGGTATGAGCACGGACTTTAGCAATGAATATGGTTTCCAAGATTATGTAGACGAGCATAGTGATACTGCTTACAGTGTTGAAGGTTTGGTGAAGCGTGAAGCTTTTGGAGATTATCTTGAGCAAAGTTTTTCTCAAGATTTTTCTCATCCACAAGTAGAAGTTATCAGGGCTGATGTGGAAGATGTTGAGGTTATAATAAACGAGGATAAATCGGATCCACGCTACAAACTATATTCTAGGGAAGTTCTCCGAGATGAGGGAGCAGACTTGTCAGAATCACTAAAGGCTGATAAACAATCAGTAAGTGAATCACTAAACGAAAAAATCTATGATGCAATTTTCTTATGTATAGGTCACCCAGTGTATAGAGATGATTACAAGCTAAGTGGTCAAGAAAAATTTATCAGAGACATATACCCAATGGAAGTTAAATTGGCGGATATCAAGCAAGAAGATAGAGTTGCAATTATTGGTACAGGAGCCTCATCTCTAGATGCTTATAGATATTTCCAATTTGAGAAACCTCTAGTTAAGAAACTTTATTTCTGTACTTTGGACGAGGGTTTTCAGATACCTGCCTTAGAGGTTAAATCGGATAAGAATTTGCAATCAACTGTAGATTGGGAATGGATTGAGGAGAGACTAAGTTCTGGTGATGGGTTGATTGACCTAGATGAACTTGTGAAAACTGTACAAGCTGATTTAGATAGACTAGGTTTAGACCAGATGGCTAAGTTTAAAGAACTGACACCTTTCACAATGGATAAGCTTGAGAAAGTAATACAAAGCGATGATCAAGAACTCGCTGAGTTGATAGAATATTTCTATAGCTTCTATGACTTGGATGCAGATATTTTTGCAGCGCTTAGTGGCAGTGACAGAGATAGATATTTAGCAAATTACGAGAAGCCTTATTGGAGATTTAGAGGGACTGGTCCTGTTGAGACTCTGAGTAGAGTTGTGGATTCTTATGCAGCTGGAGATATTGAAGTTATTTACAATACAAAAGATATAAAAACAAATGAAGATGGAAGCTTCAGCATTTGTTCTGAAGATAAAGATGTAGTGACAGTCGATTATGTACTGAACACAGCTGGTTTTGATTTAACTATTAAAGAAAATGCAAAATACAATAAATTACTCAAGAATCTCTATGACAGAAATATTATTAAGTCAGATGTTCAAGGGAATTATATAGACTTGGACTGGCCGAACCATAGAATACTTAGTAAGAGATATGGCTGTTTAAACAATGCCTTTATTCTTGGTGTTTGGGCAGGTGGAACTCAGTACAAGAATATTGATGGCAGACGTTTAATGAGAATGGCAGATAGGGTGGCAACAGGTTTTATGGATGACTTGAGTTAGTTTGGTAGTTTAGTTTTAGTTAAATAGCAAACAAAAACAGGGGCTTTGATGTGACCCCCAAAAGTTAGACTTTTTTAGCGTAGCAGTTTATATGACTGCTACGCTATTTTTATGCAGCCAAGAGTCTAAGCCTGTATTGCACTGGACTTAGCCATCCTAATTTTTCTTTAATCCTTTGTTCATTATAATACTTTATATATCGTTCTATTTCTGACTTTAGCTCATCATAGCTATAGTAAGTAACACCATAATAGATTTCTTGCTTAAGTAGTCCAAAGAAGTTCTCCATAACAGCGTTATCACGACAGTTGCCCTTACGAGACATACTTTGGAAGATTCTTTCTTCTTTTAGACGATGAGAGTATGCTTTCATTTGGTAAGCCCAGCCTTGATCCGAATGGAAAGTCCTTCTATATTTGCAATCTGATGTTATTGCAATAGCCTGTTCCAATGCACCCATGACATTTTTAGCAGAAGGATTCTTGTCAATTGCATAGCTTATTATTTCACCATTACACATATCCATAAATGGATCCAGATAGAGCTTATGCATTGTCATGTGACCCTTAGCATTAATCTCATAATACTTAAACTCTGTAGTATCTGTTGTAATCTTCTGATGTGGAATATATGTATTAAATCGTCTCCTTATGCGATTAGGAGCAACCGTTCCGACTTTACCTTTGTACGAACTGTACTTTCGGCTCTTTCGAGTGAAGGAGGTAACCTGCAAAACAAGTTTTTGCATTATACGTTGTACTTTCTTTTTGTTCACACAGTAGCCTTGGTTTCTTAATTCTCCAACCACTCGACGATAACCATAATTCTTGTGAGTCTCTCTGATTTCAATAATCTTATCCTCGATTTCTTTATCAGGGTTCTCTCTATAGAATCTTTTCTGCCAGTACATATATGTTGCTTTAGGCATGCTTGTATAAGAGAGAAGGTCTTTTAGTTTGAATTCTCCTCGGAGACTGTTGATGACGAGTGCCGTTCTCTCATTTTTGCCTCGTCCTCTAAACGCAGTCTCCTCAGTTCTTTTAAAAAGGCATTCTCAATTTTTAGTTTAAGCAATTCATCTTCTAGTTCTTTAACATATTCTGCACTTGTATCAACTATTTTTTCTTCTAATTGTTTAGCTTTACTATCTATCTTAGGTTTATCCAATTTTCTCTTTCGACCTTTCTTACGAGGTTTCAAAGCATCAGGACCAGCAACACGAAAGCGGTTAACCCAGTTACAAATCATACTTGGATTGTTTATACCTTCTCGGATCGCCAAGTCTTGGTATGAAATCTCACTTGATAGATATAACTCTACAACATAAAGCTTCTTTTCGAAAGAATATTTTGCTTTTTTACGAGAACGCATTAATCCTTCATCGCCAAACGCCTTATATGCATTGATCCATTTGCGTATTTGAGAATTAGAGCCAAATCCATATTTTTTAGAAAGATAATCCAGTCCACCTTTACCATCCAAATATTCTAAAACAACTTTCTTCTTGAATTCAAAACTATGTTTTGCCATAAAAATACCGACCTCCCAATCGTTAGATTTTGGTCTAACTTTTGGGGGTCGGTACACTTCCAATGAAACCCCTGTTTCTTCTTTTGATCCGCTCTTCTAGTTATAATTAACTTACTTCAACTTAATATCCTTGAAGCTTTCTGTTTGCTCTTTGATGCCACGCTCTGCAGCTAATCTCTCAATACTTGAAGCTCCGAAGAAACCTTGAATATTTTCGCAATTTTCTACTACGTATTTTGCTTCTTCTGGTTCTGCGATAGGACCACCGTGAGCAATTACCATAATATCTGGATTTACCTCACGTCCAGCAGCTGCGATTTCATCAATTAATTTAACACAGTCGTCTAGAGTCTTGGATGTTTCAGCACCGATAGTACCTGATGTTGTAAGACCCATGTGAGCAACTAGAATATCTGCGCCAGCTTCTGCCATTTTGCGTGCATCGTCAGCATTGAAGACATAAGGAGTTGTCAACATGTCTAGCTCGTGTGCGTGTCTAATCATTTCAACTTCTAGGTCGTAGCCCATACCTGTTTCTTCTAGGTTTTGTCTGAAGGTACCGTCAATAAGACCTACAGTAGGGAAGTTTTGTACACCGTCAAATCCCATTTCTTTTAATTGTTTCAAGAAGTAAGGCATATTTCTGAATGGGTCAGTACCGTTAACACCTGCTAGTACAGGGGTGTTTTTAACTACTGGAATAACTTCGCCTGCCATTTCAGTAACTATTTGGTTAGCATCTCCGTATGCGAGTAAGCCTGCGAGTGAACCTCTACCAGCCATTCTATAACGACCAGAGTTATAGATAATGAACATGTCAGCGCCACCGGCTTCACTTGATTTAGCTGTGATACCTGTACCAGCACCGACACCAAGTAGCATTTCGCCTGATTCTACTTGTTGTTTAAATTTTTCCATTATTTCTTTTCTGCTTAAATTATTCATTTTTTACCTCCTAATTTGTTTTTAAATCTACGTTAGATTTTTCTCTATATATTTTTATTAATATTTTTTATCGATATTCTCAAATTACTTGCCTAATAATTCTAGAAGTTTCTTAGCACATGCTTCACCAAATTCTTTAGTGTTAATGTGTGTATCTAGTTCTATTAGAGTGACTTTTTCAGGATCTAAATTATCTCGTAATGCTTGTAACAAGGCTGCATCTGCTTCGGCATCATAGAATGGCATACCTTCTTCAGATAGATAACCGTTACCTTTGAGTGGGTAAATAAGAACTGTAGGACCGTTTGACATATTGAGTTTTTCTGCAATTTCCTCACCTGCAGCTTTGTTTTCTTCTGGGGTTGTTCTGACTAGAGTAACCATAGGGTTGTGTTTGTAAATATTTCTAGATTTCATTGCTTCTGGCAAAGTATCGATGTGGCCGAAGTTGATTTCATCAATAGCACCAACAGAAACTATTTGAGGTACACCTAATTTACCTGCGGACTCTAATCTATTTGGACCAGCTGCTAAAACACCGCCGAACAATTCGTCATTCCATTCTGTTGTTGTAATATCTAGTACACCATCGAAGAAACCTTGGTCGATTAAGTGTTCCATAGTCTTACCACCAGAACCTGTAGCGTGGAATACTAGAACTTCATAACCTTGTTCTTCCATATATTCACGTGCATAGTTAACTGCTGGTGTTGTATTACCAAACATTGTAGCTGCGATTAAAGGTTTGTTTTCGTGCGTGTTTTCGTGCTCAAGAGATGCCATACCGACTATAGCTTTGGCTGCGTTATCATAGATCTGTGTAGAAATTGAGTTTAGACCAGCAACGTCAACAATTGATGGAATAAGGATTAAATCACTTTCACCTATATATGTATGACCTGTACTTGAAGCTGCCATTGTGGAGACTATTATTTTTGGAACTCCGATTGGCAAGGCACGGAATGCTGGAGCAACGATAGAAGTACCACCAGAACCTCCAGCAGAGATAGCTGCATCAATCTTATCCTCTGCATATAATCTTGGCAATAATTTTTCTAGAGCTCTGCATTGAGTGTCAACATTTTCACCACGATCGTTTCTTTCACGCAATTTATGAATATCTGCATCGACTTCTCTGGCTAATTCACCACAAGTAATATCAATATCAAAATCTGTTTCAAATATACCTGTATCGATACAGAGGGTATCAGCACCTAAGCTTTCAATTACATCTTTTATGTAAGATAACTCTTTCCCTTTGGTATCGAAAGTACCAACGACTGCAATAGTTTTCTTTCTGCTCATTTGTAGTTTTACCTCCTTAAAACAATAAATAGATTGCACTAATATTATATATCACCACAGTAAAATGGTTAAGAAAGAATTGCCATAATTTAAAAAGAATTTGTAACTTGTGGATAAAGTTATTGGTAATTTATGAAAAGCAAAATATAAAAAATAATTGTGAAAAAGGTCTTAAATCAGAAAAATATTTTCCTTCATGAGCTATCACAAAATAAAAAATAATTTTGTTACAAAAGCTCAGTTTTATAAAAAATAAATAGCTATATTTTTATCCGTTAAAAAATACACACGATAATAGTATTTGTCAGAGGAGGAAAAATGTTAAAAATAGCAGTTATTACAGGTAGTACACGTGAAGGTAGAGTCAATCGTGACGTTGCTGATTACGTTGTTAAGGTAGCAAATGAGTTTACTCAGGAAGCAGAATTTGAGTTAGTAGATATTTTGGAATATGATTTGCCAGATTTTAACTCAGCACCACCACTAATGCTTAATAAACAATATGATGATCCCAAAATTACTAAGTGGTCAGAAAAAATAGAAGAGTTTGATGGCTATATCTTCGTAACACCTGAATATAATAAAAACACATCTCCAGCTTTATTGAACGCAATTTGCTTGTTAGGTGGAGAATGGACAGACAAGGCAGCAAGTATAGTTGGATATGGTTCTACTGACGGTATTACAGCAATCCAAGTATTAAGAATTACACTTTCTAATCTTGGTTTAGCTGTTCAAGGTAAATTCGCAAACTTCAATATATTCACTGATTGGCAAAATGGCGAATTTAAGCCACAAGAATATCGTGAAGCAACTGTAGAACTAATGGTAGCTGCCTTAGTTAAATGGGCTAAGGCTTTGAAAACTGTTAGATAGTTAGCGAATAGAGCAGTTCAAATTTATTAAAATATATTAAGACTATTAAGCCTCTTGAGTACGAGTTGTGCTCATGAGGCTTTTTGTATTTGTATTTGAAACGATTTTTCTAGTCAAGATTAAGTCGCACGAAATGAGGATATTCCGGCTAGTGGACTATAAGTTTAAAAAATAATAAAATACATATACATAAAAGGAAAATTTGAAAGTGTTTGAAGTTTTAGATTATGAAATTTCTTATTAAAGAACTTAATGATACGAAAAAAATAGCCAATAGTTTAGCGAAAGTGCTCTCAGGCAATGACATCTTGACTTTGCAAGGTGATCTTGGTGCGGGCAAAACTACTTTTGTACGTGCTTTGGCAGAGGGCCTCGGCATAGATCCTGATACTGTAAGCAGCCCTACTTTTACAATTATGCAAATTTATGAAAGCAATTCAGGACCTTCACTTTGTCACTTCGATGCATACAGGCTAAAAGGTAGCGAGAGTTTTTTGCATGAGGGATTTAATGAATATTTCAGTGATGGTATGGTGGTCTGTATAGAATGGCCAGAAATTATCGAGGATGCTCTAGAAGCTTTAGACGCTGATAGATTGATAATTAAAATTACTGCTGAGAGGGCGATGGCTCTTGATTTTTCGGCAGAAAAGATAAATGTGCAAATAGATAATGTTCATAGAGATTTTGAGATATTAGCTAACGGCAAGAGAGCTCAAGAAATTTTAGACAAGTGGCAAGAACTTGATAGTTTTCCCAGAGAGCTTGAAGTTTAGAAGAGGTAAAAGGTGAAAATACTAACAATAGACACAGCTACTCCACATTTAATTTGTAGCTTAGGTGATGAAAATTCTTATATTACAGGAGTATTTAAAGAGGCAAGCAGAACACATTCTCAGCATATAATTTCTGCAATAGATGAGTTATTAGAATCTGCAGGAGTGAGTTTGGATGAGATAGATTATTTTGCTGCATCAGAGGGGCCAGGATCTTTTACAGGTTTAAGAATTGGTATTGCTACTGTTCAGGCTCTAGCTTTTGTGAAAAATAAACCATGTCTTAAAGTCAATACACTAGATGCTATTGCGGAGGATAAAAGATCTGCTGATACTTTAACTTTGTCTATGTTAGATGCTAGAAATAGAAGAGTTTATGCTAATGCTGTAGTGGGAGATACTACTCTAGTAGAAGCTTCTGTTGGTGAAGTTGAGATATTCGCTGAAAAAGTTGCAAAGGCACTAGAAGATAAAGAGATTAAGATTAATAAAATTATTTTTGCCGGTGATCAGGCACGTGAAATGTATATTGCAGACGAAGCAGTTTTAGAGCTTTTGCCAAAGGTAGAAGCAGAGATGGCGGAGGCTTTGTACAGACCAGAGGACTTACACAAGGTATCGTTGAGAGAATATGAGGCAGGTAGGTTCCTAGAAGCGGAAGAGTTACTGCCAGAATACTATGCACCGACTGAGGCAGAGCGAGAATTGAACAAATAGTTCTTATTTACTAATAAGCACGTTGAAGCTGTAGATGTTTGGGAAAAGGTTAAAGTATTATATGGCAATAGAATTTCGTCAAGCAAACAAAGATGATTTATATGAACTGGGCTCTCTTGAAGTGGAAATTTTCTCGGATCCTTGGGGCGAAGCAACGCTTGCAAACTATTTAGAGTCAAGTGAGAAAGATAAGGCAATATATGTTTTGTTTGATGGGGTGAATGAGAAGATACTGGCTTATGTGATTGTCCAAACTTTATATGCTGAAATGGAAATAATGAGATTTGCAGTAGTTTCTAATCGCAGACGTGAAGGTCTAGGCAAAAGGCTAATGAACACGTTGAAAGACGTAGCTAAAGACCACGAAGTAAAGAAAATAATCCTTGAAGTAAACTCGATTAATTACAAAGCAATTAATCTGTACAAAAATTTAGGCTTTATCGAGGTTGGTAGGCGTAAGGACTATTACAAACAGGGAGAAGATGCCTTATTGATGGATTTAAATATCGCTTAGTATAGGCTATAATGTACGAACATAAGCAAATGAAAATAAAATTAAATCAAATAAAAAACAAAAGAGGAGAAAGCGTATTATGACAGCAAAAATAAGCACAGACGAGAAGATAGCGTTATTAAGAAAAGCTATGCGTGATGCTGGTGTGCAAGCATATATAGTTCCAACATCAGACCCACACATGACAGAATATAATGCTAAACATTTCGAAGCTAGACATTGGTTAACAGGATTTACAGGTTCTGCAGGTACAGCATTAGTAACAGAAAATGCTGCAAAATTATGGGCAGACGGACGCTACTTTATTCAAGCGGAACACCAAATCGCCGGAACAGAATTTGAATTAATGAAATTAGCAACACCTGGCTATCCTACTTTGCTAGAGTTCCTAAGTGAGAACTTAAAAGAAGGTGATGTTGTAGGTGTAAATGGTGCAATTATGAACCAAGCTCAAGTCGAGCGTTACGAAGAAGTTTTAGGCAAAAAAGGTATTAAAATTGAACTCAACTTACAACTAGTTGCAGATATCTGGACAGATCAACCTGAAATGCCAAAAGGAGAGATTTTCACCTTAGGCACAGAGTGGACAGGAAGAAGTACAGAAACTAAGATTGCTGACTTAAGAAAGTATCTTGAAGAAAAAGAGAGCGATGTAGCTTTGATCGGTCGCTTAGATGATGTTGCTTGGCTATACAACTTCAGAGGTTCTGACATAGAGTGCACACCAGTTGCTTATGCTTTTGCTATGGTATCTCAGGATAAAGCAGAACTATTTATTGACCTAGACAAAGTCAATTCAGAAGTAAGAGCTACTATGGAAGCAGAAGGCGTTAGCTTCAGAGAATATGATGATATTTACGAAGCTGTGGCTGAACTTTCTGGCAAAACATTAAGATTAGATAAAACAGCTATAAATAGTTTAGTTTACTCCAAGTTATCAGAGGATGTTGAAGTAATTAATGGTAGAGACTGGACTTTGGACGAGAAAGCAGTTAAGAACGAGACTGAAATCAAGAACCAATATGAAGCTTATCGTAAAGATGGTATCGCTTTCACTAAGTTAATTCATTGGTTAAAAACACAAGAGGATGTAAGCAGATTTGACGAACTTGATGTTGATGCAAAAGCTCTAGAATTTAGAGAAGAATTAGACACATTCGTTGAATTAAGTTTCGGCACTATAGCAGCTTACGGACCAAATGCCGCAATGGCACACTACTCTGCCACAGAAGATAACAAAGCTCAATTGCAAAATAAGAGCTTCATGCTAGTTGACGCTGGTGGACAATATTGGGAAGGTACAACAGATACTACACGTACAATTTCAGTCGGTGAATTGACAGCAGAAGAAATAAAAGACTACACATTAACAGTTATGAGTCATGTCGATTTAGCTATGGCAGTGTTCTTAGAAGGATCTACTGGATACCAATTAGATATGCTAGCTCGTAAACCAATGTGGGAAAATCACATGGATTTCAAACATGGTACAGGTCACGGAATTGGATATTTCTTGAATGTTCATGAAGGACCACAAAGCATTTCTTCCGGAAGATACAACACAACAGTTATGGAAGAAGGCATGATTACAAGTAACGAGCCTGGAGTTTATAAAGAGGATAAGCATGGTATTCGTATAGAGAGTGTAGTTGTTTGTGAAGAAGCTGCTACAGTTGGCACAGATAAATTCTTGAAATTCGATACAATGACTAGAGTACCTCTAGAACGTGAAGCCATTGATAAGAGCATGTTGAATGAAGAACAAATTGCTTGGATTAATGAATATCACGAAAAAGTTTACAAAGATATAAACCAGGATTTAACACCTGAAGAGGCTGAATGGTTGAAAGAAGTCTGTAAACCGTTATAATTAAATTACTAATAGTAAAAGTATTTTATTGAAATGCTTTTAAGCTTTGGAGGAAAAAACGAATGGTAGAGAAAGAAGTATTGTTTTTAGATAAAGCTGATGATTTCATAGATTCTGGAAGAATCGCTGCAGGCTTGATTCAAAAAGCTTCAGAATTTGTTTCTGACTTGAGACTTGAAGTTGCCGGTAGAAGAGCAAACGCTAAGAGTCTTTTGGGTGTAATGAGCTTAGCTCTTGATAAGGGTACTGAGATTAAAATTACAGCTGAAGGTCCAGATGAAGATGAAGCTTTGGAAGCTCTTTCAGAATATTTATTAAATCCTGTTTTGGATTAGTCAAATTTTGGATTAGTAAAAAATATAGGAGCAATAATTGCCGATAAAAGATTTTGATGCACGTCTGGACTTGGTACCCACCGGTCCAGGCGTTTATTTAATGAAGGACATAAATGGTACAGTTATTTATGTAGGCAAGGCCGTTAATTTGCGCCGTCGCCTGCAAGATTATTTTGCCCAAAATCCGGTGGGGAATGCCAAAGTCCTGGCTATGATCGATAACATAGCAGATTACTCATATTTACTAGTGCGTAACGAGTTGGAAGCTCTTTTGCTTGAGTCAAATTTAATTAAGAGATACCAACCTTTTTACAATATTTTATTAAAAGACGATCACGATTATCCATATATTAAAGTAAGTTTACAAGATGAATACCCTAAGATAGAGAAAGCTTATCGTAAGGCTACTGATGAGAGAGAGGGAGCAAAATATTACGGTCCTTATTTGAACAATGATGTTAACAAGGCGCTGAAAATAATAAGGAAGCTTTTTCCTCTGAAAATTTATCACAGGATTTTTCAAACTGATAACAAGACAGATTCAACAGTTGATGAGATACGTTATGAGCTCGGAGATTCCCAGGATAAATATGCACAAGCAGCAGATAGCTGGAGTTCGGATAAGCTAGCAGACCAATCTATTATGTCTAAAGACGAATATAGGGAGATAGTTAATGATATTACAGACTTCCTTGAAGGTCGCTATGATGGTATCCAAGAACGAATGCAAGACAAGATGGATGCAGCAAGCCAGGATTTGGATTTCGAAAAGGCTGCTATTTGGCGAGATCGTTTACAGGATTTACTTAGATTGCAAGAGAAGCAGGTTGCTGTTTTAGAATCTAATTTCTATGGGGATGTAATTGGTCTAGCTCGAAATAGTGTTGAAGTTTGTATACAAAAATTAGAGATTAGGGCAGGAAAAATAGCAGGTACATCTACATACTTTTTGGATGCAGTAGCAAACACTGATGCAGAGATTATAACAGCATTTATCTTGCAGTACTATGCGACAGCATCTTACATTCCTAAAAATATTTTAATACCAATTCCAATTGCGGAGTTAGATTCAAAAGAGCTCAATCGTGAGTCAATGAACTTCGATCTAGAAGAGTTTCTTAACGAATTAGCCGGATCTAAGGTGAAGTTGCTTTGGCCACAGAGGGGAAATAAGCACGATGTACTCAAGATGGCTAATCGCAATGCTAAGCAGGCTTTGCTCAGAAAAACCTTAATTGCTGGATCTAATGTGGAATCTATTGAGACCGCTCTCGGTCTTGTGCAAGAAATATTGGGTATGCCAAAGAAACCTCTCCGTGTAGAAATTTATGATATATCCAACACTGGCGATAACGATATGACCTGTGGTATGGCTGTTTTTGTCAATGGAAAAGCTCAGCGAAAAGATAAACGAGTTTTTCATATTAAAAGACAGGAAGCTCAAGACGACTATAGCGCTATGCAAGAGGCAGTAGATCGAAGACTAGCTCGTTTGGGCGATGAGAGTTTCGGCAAGAAGCCAGACCTTATTTTAGCTGATGGTGGTATAGGACATGTAAATGCGCTGAAAGAGGTTTTGGTAGCTCATGGTGTTTTAGCTGAGGGTGATCAACAGATATATTTGGCTGGCCTTGTTAAAGATCAAAGACATAGAACTAGAGGTCTGGTTACTGTAGATGGTCAGATAATAGAACTAGCAGAGTCACTATCGTTATTAGATGGTGAAAAAACTTATGGAAGTGGTAATGAATTGGGTGCAGCGAAGAATTTGTTTAGTTCAAAGAAAAGCGAAAATAGAGAAGAACAGCTTGCCCTGTTAAGGTTGCTTTCCGCCATGCAAAATGAAGCTCATAGAGTAGCTGGAGAAGCTAACAAAAAATTAAACAAAAAGAGACAAACAAAATATAAATTAGAAGAAATTCCTGGAATAGGACCAGCTAAGCGCAAGGCTTTGTTAAAAGAATTTTCATCCATGAAAGCTATTGCGGAAGCTAGTGTTGAGGAGTTGTTAGAAAAAGTTCCTAGTTTAGGACAAGCAACAGCAGAAAACGTTTATAATCATTTTAATAAAAATTAATTAGATAGTAAGAGTGATAAAAATTAATTAGATATAAAAAGTGAGAGGATTAAAACATGAGTACTTGGATTTTGGCAGATACACATCTAGATCATACAGGAGCTAAGCCAATGAGTATTTTTGGGCCAATTTGGAATAATCATCCAGAGGTTTTAGCGGAGCACTGGCAAAAGTTAATTAAGCCAGAAGATAACGTAATAATTGCTGGCGATATTTCTTGGGCCATGCAAGCAGAAGACGCAGTCCCAGATCTGACTTTTTTGAATCAACTTCCAGGATGTAGAAAGATTTTACTTAAAGGTAATCATGATTTTTGGTGGTCTACGAAGAGCAAGGTTAATAAACTTTTTCAGGGAAATAGTCTTGATACTTTAGAGATCATGCAAAATGAGGCTAAGTTAATAAGGAATCCTGAAGAACCTGACGAGGATTTTATCCTGGTAGGTAGCAGAGGCTGGAAATTGCCTACGGATAATGATGCAGACGCAAAAGATAAAAAAGTTTACGAACGTGAGAAAAATAGATTTTTATTGTCATTGCAGGATGTTGAACTTTTGAAAAAACGTGAAGCTGAAACAAGAGATTTACCTGTTGTGGCTGTATTTCATTATCCTCCTCTCAATAAATTTGCTAATGATAGTGAGTTGACCGCGATAATTGAGTCAACTGGTATTAGTAAAGTCTACTACGGGCATGTGCACAAACAGCATGGTTTGGATAACATACTTTGCTTCGAAGGTGAGAAGAATGGTGTTTCATATAAAAATATTGCCTTAGATTTTATTGAGTGTGTGCCGGTGAAGCTTGAGGTTTAACTGAAGATAATAAAAAACAGGATTTTAATAAAATAAAAACGCTTTTTGCTTTTTTTGATACAGGATTTTTCAATTATTATAGTAGTATACAAATATATCTAAATTTTATAGCTATAAAGGAGGCTATTATGAAAGGAAAATTTAAATTACCCGCGTTATTTTTAGCGTTGGCTATAGTCGTAAGCTTTATTATGCCAAATGGTATAGTTCAGGCTGAAGAAGAAAATGCAAGTGCAGAAGAAATCCCAACTGTTGATGTTTCATTAAACACTCAATTTGTAGATAAAGATGGGAACTACTCAAGAATACCTAATGCAGTATCAAAGGCTGTGAACACCGAAACAGGAGAAGAATTTATCTTTGAGATGGACGCAGAAGGTAACATACCTCACTTACAACTACCTGCAGGAACATATGAAATGTCTTTAGTTTCTTTACCAGATGGTTTTGCTGAAGGTAAAAGGCTTGATATTAGTTTTACCGACACTGATACAATAGAAGAACCTTACCGTAATCAGGCATGGAAAGTTACTGTAAAAGAAATCCCAACTGTTGATGTTTCATTAAATACTCAATTTGTAGATAAAGATGGGAACTACTCAAGAATACCTAATGCAGTATCAAAGGCTGTTAATACCGAAACAGGAGAAGAATTTATCTTTGAGATGGACGCAGAAGGTAACATTCCTCACTTACAACTACCTGCAGGAACATATGAAATGTCTTTAGTTTCTTTACCAGATGGTTTTGCAGAAGGTAAAAGGCTTGATATTAGTTTTACCGACACGGATACAATAGAAGAACCTTACCGTAATCAGGCATGGAAAGTTACTGTAAAAGAAATCCCAACATATGATGTTTCATTAAACACTCAATTTGTAGATAAAGATGGGAACTACTCAAGAATACCTAATGCAGTATCAAAGGCTGTTAATACCGAAACAGGAGAAGAATTTATCTTTGAGATGGACGCAGAAGGTAACATTCCTCACTTACAACTACCTGCAGGAACATATGAAATGTCTTTAGTTTCTTTACCAGATGGTTTTGCAGAAGGTAAAAGGCTTGATATTAGTTTTACCGACACGGATACAATAGAAGAACCTTACCGTAATCAGGCATGGAAAGTTACTGTAAAAGAAATCCCAACATATGATGTTTCATTAAACACTCAATTTGTAGATAAAGATGGGAACTACTCAAGAATACCTAATGCAGTATCAAAGGCTGTTAATACCGAAACAGGAGAAGAATTTATCTTCGAGATGGACGCAGAAGGTAATATACCTCACCTACGACTACCTGCAGGAACTTATGAAATGTCTTTAGTTTCTTTACCAGATGGTTTTGCTGAAGGTAAAAGACTAGATCTTAGCTTTACCGATACGGCAACAGTAACAGGACCTGATAATGGAAAAGGATGGAAAGTTCTTGTAAGAGAATTACCAGCAGAAGAAGAGCCAGAAGTACCAGGTGAAGAACCAGGAACAACAGAAACAACAGGTGAAAATCCAAAAGAAACTGAAACTACAAAACCATCTGAATCCAAGAAAGATGATTCTGATTTAACAAAAACAGGTCAATCAGAGAACCTATTATTTGTTGGATTAGCAAGCTTACTTGTAGCAGGATACTTAGTAGTAAAACGCAGAGAAGATCTTAATTAAGATGAATCATTAAAAATATATTAGTTGATTCCAAAAAGGTCTGGGACTTGAAATACAGTTCCAGACTTTTTAATTGTTATTTTGCAGTAAGCTTTTACAAAAACAAAAAAATAATATATTATATATTTTTTGAGAGTTATAATTTAACAAAAAATTAAAAAATAAGTTAAAAGGGAAATTAGCGTAGTTATGGAGAAAGATAATATAGGAGAAAACCAAAATAATAGTAAAAGAAAAATAATTTTAGGGGGGGTAATACTACTACTAGCCCTATGTATTGGCTTTGTTTTATTTTGGACAAGAAATAAAAGTTTAATGCAGAGAGATGTTTATTCCTCTGAAAGTACAAAGAATCAAGAAATTAAGAGATTAGAGATTAAAGACGAATTAAAGAAAGAAGTTGGAAGTCTCGAGCTAAATATTGAAGAGTTTTTTGTAGACGATGTAAGTGGCGAAGAGCTCTCTTTTGCCGGTGATATCTCCCATATTAATTTGAATAAAGTTGGAACTTACGATATCAAAATACAGCATGGCGATGTTATTTATAAATCTAAACTAGTCGTAGAAGATACCGTAAAACCAGAAGTTGAATTCCAAGACTTATTGAAACCTTTCGGTGCTGAGGTTAAAGCGGAAGATTTTGTGAAATCCGCAAAAGATAAAAGTAAATTAACTTATGAAATTCTAAGTAAAATTGATACCAAATCAAAAGAAAAACAAGAAGTTAAAGTCAAAGTCACAGATGAAGGTGGTAATTTTGTTGGGGGCAAAGTTTTTCTAACTTTTGTAAATATCAAGCCTTCCATAACTGTTGAAGCGGGAACTGAAAATAATTTGAAAATTGAGGACTTTTTCGAAGAAGGTAAAGTTAGCTCTGACTACAAATTAAAAACAGTCTTATCTCAGCTTATATTTAACCACGTAGAAAAAATTCCAGTTGTTTTTACCCATAAAGGTGAAGAAGTTATAGCATATGTTGAAGTTAAGGATACAGTAGCTCCTAAGGCTGAAGCTCGTGCAGTAACAACGTTTGTTGGAATCATGCCAAAAGCAGAGGAGTTTGTTACAAATATTGTAGATGCAACTGACGTAAATGTTACATTTGTAAATCAGCCTAATGTTAATAATACAGGTAAGTCAGCTGTAACAGTTGAGCTTACAGATGAAGGTGGCAATAGTATTCGAGTCGAATCAACCTTAACTGTTATGCAAGATGAAGAACCACCAGTGATATATGGTGCTTATGATTTCACTTACTATCCTGGAGAAAGAAGTTTAACAGCTAATGTAAGTGTTGGTGACAATATTGATCCTAATCCAAGTTTATCTGTTGATAAATCTAAGGTTAACGAGGCCAAAGCTGGTACATATCCTTTAACCTATATAGCTAGAGATAGAGCTGGTAATGAATCTAGAGTTACAATTAGAGTAACAGTTAAATTAAGAATTCCATATGAGCCAAAAGGTAATACAGGTAATGCTGAATTGAATCAATTAGCGGATGCCATCTTGAGAAACATTATCAATGGGGAAATGAATCAATATGAGCAGGCTTATAGTATATTTAACTGGGTTCGATACAATATTTCTTACAAAGCACAAAATAATAGAAACAACCTAGTTGCAGGTGCGCTAGCAGGATTAAAACAAAGATCTGGAGATTGCTACATATTTAGATTTACTAACCAAGCATTGCTGACAAGAGCAGGTATTTCAAACTATGGAACCAACTCAGATACAGGTTCTCATGCATGGGCAATGGCAACAATTGGTGGAAGAAGCTTCATTAGTGATGCACTGTGGGGATATTTTGATGTGCCTCTAAGTGTAGTACGTCAGCGATTGAACCAATTTGAAAGTGGGCATTTCGATAATACTCATTCCAATACCAAAATTCAGATGGAGACAGAAGAAGAGAAAATTCCATTCAAAACAAAAACTAAAGATAATCCAAATGAGTACGTAGGCTACAGAAAGACTCTTCAAGCTGGTCAAGAAGGAGTCAAACAAAAGATGTACCAAGTCACTTATAAAGATGGTAAAGAAGTTAGCCGAGATTTCGTAAGTGAAAATATTGTTACAAAAGCTATTGAAGAGATAGTTGAAGTTGGTACAAGAGTTAAATCCAAGCCAAAGATAACATGGACAGGAGCTGACACAATCAATATTAAAGAAGGTGAAAGCATTAATCTTCTAAGTGATGTAAGCGCTGTTGATACTACAGATAATAGCTCATTGAAAGTTACAGTGGATGCGCCAAGCTTTGATAAAGCTGGAACTTATACAGTTACTTATAGAGCTAAGGCTAAAGATGGTAATGAGGTGAGTAGAGATAGATTGGTTGTAGTTAATGCAAGAGAAACAACAACCACTACAACAGGTACAACAACCACAACTACAACAACGGCTCAACCAACAACAAGCACTACAACTACATCGACAAGCAAGACAGAAACTGAGGCACCTAAGCCTACAACTGCTTCAAGTCCAACACCTACACCTGAAGTTACAGAAAGTCCCGTGGACGGAGAATCAGTAGATGCAGAATCAGGACAGGATTAGATGCTCTAAAGCAAACAATAAAAAGATTTAAAAGAAAATAAAGATAATATTTTAGGAGAAGAAAATGAAAAAAATAGTAAAAAATAGTTTGGTTATCGCATTAAGTTTAGCAACAATTTTGGGAACTTCCTGCTCAAGTAATGCAGACAATCCTGCTGATAATTCCTCAGCAACAAGTGAAGAAGTTGAAGAGAATGTAAGTGAGTCAAAAAATGATTCTGACAATAAAAAAGAAAAAGTCGTAAAGATTGTAAATCAAGAAGCTGAGGCTGAGAAGCAAGAGGAGGAAATGTATTCATTTGTTGTAAATGACATAGTAATTACTCCTGGTGCAGACGCAGAAGATATAATCGCAAAACTAGGTGAACCAAATTCATTCTATGAAGCACCTTCCTGTGTTTTCAGTGGAAAAGATAAAGTTTATTCATTCTCAGGCTATGATGTAAACACAGCTCCATACAAAGGCAAAGAAGTTATTGTAGGTGTTTTCTTTAACGAAGATGGTGAAGCAAAAACAGCTAAAGGCATTGGTATAGGTTCAAGTCTACAAGATGTTAAAGATAATTATGGAGAACCTCAAAAGGAAAATGCTGGTCAAATGATTTGGGAAAATGAGGAAGTTGAATTTAGCATTGTTGCAATTAATGATGAAGTTACAGCTGTTTCATACTTAGGTAAATTCGAGTAATTAATTGTTTAGCAAAAATCAATAAAATCAATAATCAAAAAATCAAAAAGTAAAGTGATGTAAGTATTTATGATTTTTAGTAGTGTGACCTTTTTGTTCGCTTTTTTACCTATAGTTTTATTGTTGAATTTTGTGGTAAAAGGGAAGGCCAAGAACTATGTGCTCCTTATTGCCAGTTTAGTTTTTTATGCTTGGGGTGAGCCAATTTACATTTTCCTGATGTTATTTAGTTCATTTGTGAATTATTTATTGGCGTTTGGGCTTCAAGGTAAGCAAGAAGGGCAAAATGGGCAAGATGAACATCCTAAGTATGTTGTAAACATTTTTAATAAGTTTAACATCTCAGCAAAAACAGTCATGGTAATTGCCGTTGTATTTAATATAGGCTTACTAGCTGCATTTAAATACACTGGATTTTTTGTTGAGACTATTAATGGAATCTTTAATATTGCACTGCCAGTTCCAGCAATTACTTTGCCAATTGGAATTAGTTTCTACACTTTTCAAACATTAAGCTACATGATAGATGTGTATAGAGATGACGTTAAAGTTCAAAGAAGTTACGCAAATCTTCTACTCTATATTTCATTCTTCCCTCAGCTAATAGCTGGTCCTATAGTACGCTACCACGATATAAACGAACAAATTGAAAATAGAAAAGAGAGTCTCGCCAAAGCAGAATATGGATTTAAGAGATTTACAATTGGTTTATCCAAAAAAGTGCTGATTGCTAATCAAATGGCCTTCGTTGTTGATAGTATTTACAAGATGGATGCCTGGAGTTTCTCATCTTCATGGATAGCAGCCTTAACATACATGCTACAAATTTATTTTGACTTCTCAGGCTACTCAGATATGGCAATTGGATTAGGCTCTATCTTTGGATTTGATTTCAAAGAAAACTTTAACTACCCATATATGTCACAAAGTATTAGAGAATTCTGGCGTAGATGGCACATTAGCCTTTCTACCTGGTTCAAAGAATATCTATACATACCATTAGGTGGAAGTCGAGTATCTCAATCCAGAATGATATTTAATAACTTCGTTGTATTTTTCTGTACAGGCTTATGGCACGGAGCTAGTTGGAACTTTGTTGTTTGGGGACTATGGCAATGGGTGTTTATAATGGGAGAAAGATTCTTCTTCCGTATGGACAAATGGTGGCGCCCTCTCAGGCACGTTTACACCTTATTGAATGTAATGATGAGTTTCGTAATCTTTAGAGCTGAGACTTTAAGTCAAGCATTTTCAATTTTTAAATACATGTTTATTCCAAGCATGGTAGGCAACCCTGAAGCGACAATCCAGTTACAAAGCTTATTAACACCTCTTACTATAGTTATGTTATTTGTGGCAGTTTTCGCAAGTCAAAACTGGGGAAAGGCTATTGCCAATAAGACTCCTAGACCTGTAAAAAGTTTCTTGTACATAGTCTTATGGTTTGTAACTATTTCTAGCTTAGCAGCTTCTACCTATAATCCATTTATATATTTCAGGTTTTAGTGCAAGGGAGTGATAAGATGCAAAACGAAAATATACAAGTTGATAATCAAGAAGTACAGAAAGATAAGATTAATACAAAGATAGAATATATTGCTTTATTTATTGTTGTAGTTAGTTTGTACTTGCCATTTTTGTTTTTGATATTTAAATGGGATACTCCCAATTACTCAAAACAAGATTTAGCACAATTTCCTACAGAGATAGATAGTAATTACACCAAAGAATTAGATGCTTGGTGGCAAGATCACTTCCCTGGTAGATCCATATTGATTACTGCGAATAGCCTCTTGGGTGATAAAGTTTTCCATACCTCGACTAACTCTAGTGTAATTTCCGGGAAGAATGCTTGGTATTATTTTGAACCTACAGTAAGAAATTTCCAGAATGCCAACGATTTAAGTCATGCTGATTTAGATAGAATTGCTAACAGTCTTCGCTTGCAAAAAGAACATGTAGAAGGAATGGGCAAAGAGTTCAAAGTCTTTGTTATTCCTAATAAAAATACTATTTACCCAAAATATATGCCAGATAGATATAGCAAAATTGGCGAACAATCAGATATAGAGAGACTTTATCAGCACTTCCCAGAAGCAGTAAATATGATAGATGTATTAGAAACAGCTAAACGTGCAAACACAGATGATATTTATCACAAGGAAGATTCTCACTGGAACCGTTTGGGTGCATATGCTGGTTACGAAGCTGTAATGGAGAATTTTGGCTTACAGGATAAAGTATTAAGTTATGGTGAATATGAAATTAGTGATGGCTGGGAAGGCGACTTGACCAATATGCTTTTCCCAAGTATAGAAAGTAATGATAAGCAAATTATTTTCCCAGGCTATAAGCAAAAATTCGCATATACCAAACCACTGAGAACTGCTGAAGATATTGAAATCGAAACTAAAAATTTGGATGGTCAAGAAGGTTCACTGTTAATATTTAGAGATAGTTTCTCTAACTTGCTGATTGAATTTTTGTCCAATAGCTTTGATACAGTACACTATTCTCGTGCAATCCCTTATAGATATGAGTTAGTAGATAAAGTTGAAGCTGATTATGTTGCAATTGAGTTAGTAGAGAGAAATATTAACTACTTGCACCAGATGACTCCAAAAATTCCAGTGAATCTTGAGGGGGCTTTGGGATTTGAGTATGAAGATGGCGGCGAAGTCGAACTTAACTACGAACAAGATTCCGTAAACAAGATGCATTACTTTACTTATATAGAGGGTAGTGGGGTTAGTGCTGTTAGTGATGCTAGTGATGCTAGTGATGACGATAAATCTAAGAATGAATTAGCTCTTGATTCGATTACGCGCGTTTATGTAAAAAATGCATCAGGATATTTTGAAGCTTTCCCAATGGCAAAAGATGAAGAAATTCAAGATGGACACTGGAACTATGGTTTCAGCTACAATTTGGATGATGAATTTATGCCGGAAGAATTGTATGTCTATTCTAATAAGAGTGAAACTTGGACAAGACTTACGCCTGTTATAAATAATTAACGAAAAAGTTATAATGAATCATCTTTAAATCACAAGTCATATTTTCTTAAGTGTTAATATATATGTAATTAGATACACAGCAATATTTTATTGCAATGAGGAGGTACTAAATGAGCAAAACAGTAACAGCTAATATGATAAATAGAAAAGGCGAAGACGCAGGTAAAGCAGTTTTCACAGAAGTAGATAATGGTGTAATTGTAGAAGTAGAGTTCCACGGTTTGCCAGAAGGTGAATTTGCAATGCACATTCATGAAGTTGGACTAGCAACAGCACCAGATTTTACAGATGCAGGTAGCCACTTCAACCCAACAGGCGCAGAGCACGGTATTCATTCTGAAAAAGGCCCACACGTTGGAGATTTACCAAATATCCACGTTCCAGCCTCAGGTGAATTCAAGGGTAAATATGTTATCCAATACACATCATTGACAGAAGGTGAGAAAAACACCCTAAACCAAGAAGATGGTACTACACTAATTGTTCACGTTGGTGCAGATGACTACATCTCTCAACCAACAGGT